>NZ_CP041253.1:4777500-5130000 GCF_006575665.1 Echinicola soli | reverse complement strand
TAGACCTTCAAAAAGACATTCATGTCTTTTCCGACCGAGAACTTGCGGGAATAGCTGCAGGTAAAGAAGTAGAGAAATGCATCATCAACTTACAGACAGCGCAAGATGAAGTAAGAATCGTTTTTGCGGCCGCTCCCTCTCAAACGGGAATGCTATCTTATTTGGCGACATCGAATCAAATACGATGGGAAAAAGTGGTGGCGTTCCATATGGATGAATACATAGGTTTGGAGGAAAATGCTCCGGAGTTGTTTGCATCTTATCTAGAGGAAATATTGTTTTCCAAATTGCCTTTTAAAGAAGTAAATTTGATCAAGACCCAAGGAAATTTACAAGGTGAGCTTGCCCGATATGAGCGCTTGATTGCCAAAGCTCCCATAGACCTGGTATGTCTGGGGATAGGTGAGAATGGGCATATCGCTTTCAATGACCCACCAGTTGCGGACTTTGATGATCCACAGGTGATTAAACTAGTCGAATTGGAAGAAGCATGTAGGATCCAGCAAGTAAATGACCAGTGTTTTGACCAATTGGAAGATGTTCCGACCACCGCCGTTACACTCACTATTCCTACCTTAATGGCTGCAAAGGCTATGGTATGTGTCGTATTGGGTGAAAATAAAAGTCAGGCTGTCAGCGATACATTGACCAAAGTGGTCAGCACGGATTGTCCTGCATCCATCCTGACTACTCATCCCAACTGTAAGTTTTATTTTAATCAGGCGGCAATGAGCAAGCTCGATGGCCAATCCTATACATTAATAGAATAAATACAATCACGTTAAATAAGAACCCCCTTGGTAACAAAAAACAATAGTAACAACTGGCACAAGCAACCTCTCCCTAAATTTGGAGTTTTTCGCTGTATTATATGTATTATGTTCTTTTTTCAGTCCATCGCTGGCTATTCTCAATCGAAGGAAGATCTGGGAGACAGTGATTTTAAGGTGAAAGGCTTCCATTTGGACCTTCGCGTTCAAGTGATGACACCCGAAGCATTGAAGCGTTTTGCCAGGCAAATGGCAGACTTTGGATTCAATACACTCGTCATGGAATGGGAGGCAACATACCCTTTTAAAGATCACCTGACCATAGCCAATCAGTTTTCTTACAGTAGGGAAGAGATCGACGATTTTATCGCATACTGTGATCAACTGGACATTCAAGTCGTCCCATTGCAGCAAAGTTTGGGGCATGTGGAGTATATACTAAGAAACCCCAGATACAGCGTTTTAAAAGAGGATAGAAAGGATATATCCCAGCTATGTCCCATGAAAATGGTGGAAAGTGAGGTCTTGTTCCAATCCCTTTTTAAGGATTTGGCGGAAACCCATAATTCGGATTATATCCATATTGGTGGAGATGAGACGTATTTGCTGGGGCACTGCGATCTTTGCAGTGCTAGAGTAGAAGAGGTGGGCAAATCCCGGCTTTTTGTGGATCATATGAAAATGATTGCCAACCTGGTAATTGAAAATGGCAAGATTCCATTAATGTGGGCAGATATTATCCTGAAATATCCTGAAGCTGCGGCCGGGCTGCCTAAAGAGACTGTCTTTGTAGATTGGAACTATGGCTGGAAAACCAACCACTTTGGGGATATATCCAAACTGCAGGATTTAGGGTTTACTTTTTGGGGAGCTCCTTCTATCCGCAGTCATCCTGATAATTGGTACATGACCAATTGGTCCACCCATTTTAATAACCAACGGGACTTTATCCCCTATGCCAGAACAAGCCAGTATGAAGGAATGATCATGACTTCCTGGTCCACTTCCGGGCTTTATGGATTTACCTGGGACGTAGGCTACGATGTGGCCGATATGGTCCAGATCAGAAATACCTATCCGATGTCAGGGTTCAGGATTTTGATAGCCAGCTATGCTGCGGCTTTGTCCCATCCAGAGGAGTTTCAGCCACAGGAATTTGTATTGAATTATGCTTCTGAGAGGTTTGGTCTCAATGAAAAGGAAGGAAATCAGCTGTGGGAGTTTTTGGTATTTCCTCGGGAGTTGATATCCAAGGCTAAACCCGAAAAAAGCAAAAGTGTGCCCGAAGTCAAGGAAAACTATCGACAAGTCAGCGATCCATTATTTCAGCTTACTCCAAACCAGCACGTAGATGAGTTCGATCATTTTAGGCTTATGGCAAATTTTCGGATGCTTTATTTGGACTACAAACAAGTGGATGAAGTGTATAATTCCCCAGAGTTCACCCAGGATCTCCTTCCATCACTTACCAAGCAAATGGAGACCATTTTGGAACGGTCAGAAGAACTGAACAAAGCATTTTACGAACTGAATTCAGGGTTTTTATACGATGCAGAAATAGAAGAACTCAATAGGCAGAGAGAACTGCCAATTAAAGTCTTGTACCACCGACTGGCTAAGTTAAAGTAATATGGAGCTACTCGATTGGATCGTACTTGGGCTATATTTTGTAATGCTGCTGTCCATTGGGCTGTGGGCTTATTTTAGGGTAAGGAATTCCGAGGATTTTTATACTGCGGGAGGAAAACTTCCTTGGTGGCTTTCTGGAATATCCCACCATGTTTCCGGCTATAGTGGGGCCGTATTTGTCGCGTATGCGGGGATAGCCTATACGCATGGTTTCACCATTTATGTCTGGTGGGCTTTTACAGTGGCTGTCGCCGTTTTAGTGACTGCCTTTTACATTGCACCCAGATGGGCGAGGCTGCGGGTGAACTTTGGAGTCCAGTCTCCCACAGAATATTTGTTGATCCGGTATAATCTTCCCACCCAGCAACTGATTGCTTGGGTAGGCACTGTTATCAAAGTTTTTGACACAGGAGGAAAGTTGGCCGCGATCGCCATTTTATTGAATGTATTCAGCGGGACTTCTATCACTTTTGGTGTACTGCTGGTCGGTTTTATCTCTTTGATCTATATCACTATCGGAGGGCTATGGGCTGATGTATGGAATGACTTCGGCCAGTTTTTAATACAGTTGCTGGCGGGTGTGATCATGTTTGTGATGATCCTTTACAAATTGGGCGATGGTGTTTCAGGGATTTTTACCCTCTGGGATCGGCTTCCCGAAGAGCATGCCGCATTCTTCCATGATCCCTATACCATAGGCTTTGCGGCCGTTTTGCTGGTGATTAATTTTTTTAGCTACAGCGGTGGAACGTGGAATCTCGCTACTCGTTTTATTTCTACGACATCAGGGAAAGTGGCCAAAAGAGCAGCATTACTATCTTCTGCTCTTTATTTTACTTGGCCTTTGATCCTGTTCTATCCCATGTTTGCTGCGCCGGTTTTTTTCGAAAACTTGGCGGATCCAACTTTGTCCTATGGTAAAATGGTATTGGAATTTCTTCCCAATGGACTAATAGGACTGGTATTGGCATCACTTTTTGCCAACACGCTTTCAATGACCGCTTCGGATTCCAATACTGTTTCGGCTGTCATAAGTAGGGACATTTTGCCTGTTTTGTTTCCACAGGTCAAAAACTTATCCAAGACCCAAGCATTGACCTTGGCACGCATTACTACATTCTGTTTTACCACTTTGACCATTTTCATTGCACTCAATGCGGCCAACTTCGGAGGCGTATTCGGTTTGATGATTTCATGGTTTGCAGCCCTATTGGGGCCGATAGCAATTCCTATGATTTTGGGTTTACTACCTGTCTTTAAAAGGAGCGATGCGATGTCCGCCATGTGCTCTATCTTTTCTGGACTTGTTACCTTTATTTTGCTCAAAATTTTTCCTGTGAGTTCTTTAGCTTTGGAAATAGGAGCACCAACGTTGGTTTCCCTTTTTACCTTCGTTGTGACAGGTTTTTTCAGGACTGCAAAAGTAGACCCTAAGGTCGATGAGTTAATTAATGGATTAAGCAATCAGAATTAGCATGGAAAAAATAAAATGCGTCGAAGGTATTCACTACCAATCACAACGTCCTATCCGACTAACATTTGATCACGACTTGATCAGTGGTATGGAAGAATTGGAAGAAATTTCCTCATCCCTGATAATAGCTCCCGGATTGGTAGACTTACAGGTAAATGGATTTCAAGGAGTGGATTTTAATGAACCCGACCTTTCGGTAAATGATGTGGTATTTTGTACAGAGAAACTTTGGGAAAATGGCGTGACTACCTTTTTGCCGACATTGATCACCGCTAGTGAACAGGCATTGTCGGATGCCATCAAGAAAATAATCCATGCCTGTGAAGACCCGCTGATAGCCGCATCAATAGCCGGTATCCATTTGGAAGGACCTTTTATCAGCAAGGATGCAGGACCTCGGGGAGCGCACCCCTTGGAATTTGTGCAAGAGCCAAACTGGGAATTTATTTCCCGCTTACAAAAGGTGGCGAAGGGGAAAATTAAGTTGATCACCCTTTCTCCCGAATATGAGAGCGCAAACGATGTGATAAAAAAATGTGTGGCCGAGCAAATCCAGATAGCCATTGGGCATACCGCTGCCAAGGCTGATCAGCTAAAAAGAGCCGCTGAGGCTGGCGCGAGTCTTTCGACGCATTTGGGGAATGCCGCCCATTTATCATTACCACGACATCCCAATTACATTTGGGATCAGCTGGCTTTGGATGACCTCTGGACAAGTATGATATCCGATGGGTTTCATTTGCCGGATGCTGTTATGAAGGTATTTATGAGCGTAAAGCCGGATAAAAGCTTCTTGGTGAGCGATTCCACCAAGTTTGCTGGCTTGCCGGCTGGAACCTATCAAAGCCCTATTGGTGGGACGGTGCAGTTGACTTCGACAGGGAGGCTGAGCATGCAGGAAAACCCCGATTTACTGGCAGGCTCAGCCGCTTCTCTCAAATCTTGCCTGGAATACTTGATCCACGCAAATCTGGCGACATTATCTCAAGCGATTGATATGGCATCTGTCAAGCCTTTGTCCTACCTGGCGAAGGGCGAGAAGGTCAGTGTCTTTCAGGAAGGAAGTAGGGCCGATGTGGTCCTGTTTGAGCGCAAAACCAGTAAAATGATGATCAATAAGACCATCAAGAGCGGAAGGTTAATTTATTCATCAGAAATATAGTACTAGTTACTCAGAATTACTTTGATCATGAAATACGCTAAATCAGTTGGTTTTCTCTTTGGTTGGATAGTTGGCTTGATGGCTTTCACCGATCTGGGAGCCCAGGTTATCCCATATCCTTTAAGTAAAATGGCACTAAAGGGGGAATTTGAGTTGAAGGCAGGAATGCCAATTGTTGTCGAGAAAGGCCTAAGGACGGAAGCCGAATTTTTGTCCAACTATCTAAAAGAAGGCTTTGCAACTGCATCTCCAATCTTGGAAAGTGGAAATGGTATTCATCTACGGTTAGATGAGAATTTATCAGACTCCCTTGGGAATGAAGGGTATTCGATGGTGATTGACCAGTCCATTGAAATTGTAGCACCTACTTCTACAGGGGTATTCTATGGAATTCAGACATTGAAACAGCTATTGCCCCGTGATTTTTCCAACGTAGTATCTGGTCAGGTCATGCTTTCTAAAACAATAATTGTCGATAAACCTCGATTTTCCTGGAGGGCATTTATGTTAGATGATTGTAGGAACTTCATGGGGGAGGAGGTGGTCAAGAAGATGCTTGATCAAATGGCCATGCTGAAAATGAATGTTTTTCATTGGCATTTGACAGATGACCAAGCTTGGCGCATAGAGATCAAAAAGTACCCCAAACTCGCTGAAGTAGGAGGTACAAGAAAAGATACCCAACTGGCAAGGGGGAGCAGTGAAAGAACTGGAAAACCGCAAACTGGATACTACAGCCAAGATCAGATCAGGGAAATCATCCAATATGCAGAAGACCGTCATATCGTGATAGTCCCAGAAATAGAAATGCCAGGCCATGCCATGGCAGCGATAGCGGCCTATCCATGGATTGGTTCTTTGGGTACCACGCAGGAGGTACCGGTTACATTTGGGAAAATGGAAGACTCCTTCAATGTGGCAGATCCAAGGGTAATTGGGTTTCTTAAGGATGTGTTGGATGAAGTGGCAGCACTATTTCCGGGGGAAGCTATTCACATCGGCGGAGATGAAGTTAACCATGATCCATGGATGGATTCGGAATCAATCAAGGATTTTATGCGTGTAAACGGCCTCTCGACTCCAATGGACCTTCAGATCCATTTTACCAATCAAATCTCCACCTATCTCGACTCCAAAGGGAAAAGGATGATGGGATGGAATGATATATTGGGGCATGATATTCACAATGAACCAGACAGCTCATCAGCTAAGGTGGAGCAGACGCTAGAAAAATCATCCATCGTTCATTTTTGGAAAGGTGATTTGGGACTAGTGGAAGCAGCGGCCAAGGATGGCTACGAAGTGGTGAATTCCAATCATTGGGACACCTATCTTGACTATACTTACCGAAGGCTGCCTTTGTCAAAGTCCTATGCATTCGATCCCATTCCAGAAGGTTTGCCCCAAGTGTACCACGGTAAAATTTTAGGATTGGGAACACAGATTTGGACAGAATACACAAGGACTGAATCTGCCATGCTTCAGCAAGTGTTCCCTCGTTTACTGGCATATGCTGAGGTTGGGTGGACATTTCCCGAAAATAAAAATTACGGCAGATTCCTTGAAGTAGTAGAGTCTATGAAGATGCAACTAAGTCAGATGGGGATAAAGTTTGGAGACTATGCAGGGAATTGACGTTGAAGTTTGAGTCAGTTTTCTCCAGACCCTGATAAAACAGGTTCGCGAAATGTTTATGGGGAAATATAGAAAATGAGGCTGTCTCATAAGTCAAAATACGTCATCATTAGCGAAGCGATCTCAACATGCTTATATTGCACTTAGAGAGGGGTGGCATCTCTTCGCAATCGCTGGGGTCGCATGACGTTTACATTTGAGACAGCCGCATTTATATTTCTCTCCAGTACAACGCATGTATGGAATTAAAAATGGAATAGCAAGCTGAAATTATTTAACCCGGATTAGGAATCGTCGTAGCCTGTCCCGATAAACTTATGAGACGGTCCGGTTTTTATTCATCATCCCAGAAATATTTCTCCAAATGTTCATAAAACCGGTTCGAGAAAAGTTTATGTATGCCTACTGAAAATCATTCACTTACAATCTTTGATCGTAAGTGGCTTTTTTATTTGCACACGATTTGCATACAAAATGGAGCAAAAATATTGATGGTTAATAATTGGTATATTTGCAGTATATTGGATATTCCGGTTGATGTTGACCCCTGTTCCGGTGATATTGACCCCTCTGCAGAGGCTGTTTTGGTAGTATAGTCAGAAGACTGACAATTTTACATTTTTTTTCTGAGACTTTCCCCTTTTAACTCGATTCTGTAGGAGGCGTGGACCAACCGGTCAAGGATAGCGTCAGCTATGGTCGGTTCACCTATTACATCATACCAGCTTGAGACAGGGAGCTGGCTTACAATAACAGTGGATTTTTTACCATGTCTGTCTTCGATAAGTTCCATAAAGTCCATTTGTTGTTGTTTGTCCAGGTGTGTGAGCCCGAAGTCATCCAGGATAAGCAGGTCTGTTCTGGCCATTTTATCGAAGAACTTGAGCACGGTACCGTCCAACCTTACCATCTTGATTTTGAGCATAAGCTTCTGGGTATTGAAGTAGGCGACCTTTTTGCCGTGCACACAGGCCTGATGGCCGAGGGCCGAGGCCAGGTAACTTTTTCCGCAGCCGGTGGCCCCCGTGATAAGTACCGCATCACCATGTTCCATATATTCCCCGGTCGCCAGTGTTGTCAGGAGCATGTCATCCAGGCCCCTGGTCCTGTCCAGGGAAAGTTCTTCCAGGGAAGCCCTGTAACGGAAGCCCGCATTGGATTCCAGTCTTTTGAACCTCCTGTTGTCCCGTTCCTGTACTTCTGCCTGCAGCATAAGCTCAAGGCCTTCGGTAAGGGAGAGGCTTTGGTTTTTACGGGTCTCCTGTAATGTTGCCAAGGTCTGGCGCATGCCATGGAGCCTGAGTTTGATAAGTTGTGTTTCGATCGGGTTGGGCATAGTTGTTTAAAGTTTAAGTTATCGTTGTTCGTTGTAATATGTTCTTCCCCTGACGTTGCCGTGTTTGGGAAGTTCCTTGCCGGAGGCTTCCGTTGTGGCTTCTGTCATATTGTTTTCCAGCATGTTCTTGATAAAGCCATAGCTGTATTGATTGTACTCCATGGCGATATTGCAGGCCTTGTCCAGCCGCTGTTCATCCACCTTCCTGGCCAGGGCAAGTAAGCCGTCACAGGTCCTGTAGAGTTGCTCAGGGCGTGCAGGAAGTCGGGAATGGTCTGGGAGGGCACCGCCATGGCAAAGGCATAGTCCGAATAGGGCAGGCAGGCCACAAACAGCTGGCACCTGATCTCCTCTCCGGTCTCCCTGTCTATATAGCAGATGGGCTTGCCCGCAAAGTCAATGTACAGCTTCTCTGCCGGTTTATGGGCAAGCACCATGGAAGGCTTTGCCCTGGCCACCTCCTGCTGGCCAAGGTGATGGCAAAACTGGCTGCGGCCATACCCTCCGGGGTAAGACTCCCTGTACTCCTCCCATAAAAGCATCTTGGTCACCCCTTTGCGCTTGAGTTCTTTTTGATAATAAGGGAGGTTGGATATAAAATGTTCGTAACGGGGGTCTTTATAGGAAGGGTCCCCTGAAAGGAAAAGCTTCTCGACTTCGGGTTCTTCCATGGACAGCAGCTTCTTGGTCGTAAGCCCTGTTTTCCTGTTGTTTTCCAAGTTTTTTCTCCCCACCACCATCGATCTGATTTCCCGTTCCATTAAGTTATCCAAACGTTTGGATAATCCTGTAGAAAACGCAGTCAGACCGTTGGCAATCGGAAGAAAAGCCTATCTTTTCGCCGGATCACACCAGGCCGCAGAGATGACCGCAGCCATGTACTCCTTTATGGCCAGCTGCAAAAAGAACAACGTTAATGAGTTTGAATGGCTCAAAGATGTCTTCGAAGAAATCCAAAGCCACAGGCAAAAGGACCTTTATCAGCTTCTCCCTTCTAACTGGTAGCAATACAGACCATTATAACAAACTTCGAAACTCCTAGCTCAGCCTACATGGGTTGGTCGGACGGATACTTTTGTCAGTCAGTTCATCAATTTTTCACTTGTTCATATTATAGTTGCTCAGCAAATTATACCACCGAATAGCTATTTTGCCACACTGGAAATACTAGGGCCTATACAAATGCCTTGCCCCAAGGTTGCCAAGGCTGATGCCGAAAGCAGCACCTTTTCCTCCAACCACCTCACTGACGATCGTTTTCTCACAGGTTCCAAAGTTATGATCCATATATTCCAAAATTTGACTTAATATATTACAAAGTTTTGATCCGTATATTTAAAAGTTTAACTTCATATATTTCAAAATTATAACTCAGATATTTCAAATTTTACGTATATTTGGTTGAAATAAAACAGATTGATTATGTCTAAATGGATAGAGAGAACAATGGCTAAGGAGATAAGGAAACGGATTAAACAATACCCGATACTGGCAGTAACGGGTCCACGACAATCTGGCAAAACCACCTTGCTTAAAACGCTGTTTCCTGATTATGAGTATGTGTCTCTGGAAAACCCAGATCATCGGTCTTTTGCCACAGAGGATCCGAATGGCTTTCTTCAACAATATGCTAGTAAAACCATATTGGATGAAGTTCAACGAGTACCGGAATTGTTTTCCTATTTGCAAACTGTGGTGGATAGGTCTGGTCAGATGGGGCAATATATCCTTTCAGGATCTCAAAACTTTCATTTACTTAAGCACATTACTCAGTCATTGGCTGGGCGCGTTGCGCTTTTCCGACTCTTGCCCTTGGACACCCAAGAATTAGAGCAAGCAAAAAAACTGCCTGCTAGTTATTTAGCTGCCTGTATCCAGGGAGGATACCCCGCTATTTATCATAGAGGCTTAGATCCAACGGATTTTTATGCCAACTACGTTCGTACATATATTGAAAAGGATGTGACAGAGTTAATCCATATCCGTGATATAAATAGCTTCCGAACGTTCTTGGGCTTGTGTGCAGCAAGGGCAGGACAACTTTTGAATTTGACCGCACTGGCTAATGATTGTAATATTTCTCAACCTACTGCGAAGGCTTGGTTGTCTGTTTTAGAAAGCAGCTATCTTGTATTCTTGCTCTATCCTTATCATGATAATTTTAATAAGCGCTTGGTGAAAACGCCTAAACTGTATTTTTATGATGTTGGTTTATTGACTCATTTATTGCAAATTCGTGAACCTGAAGAATTGGCGATTAACAGACTCAAGGGAAATATATTTGAGAATTTTGTGATTGCCAATTTCCAAAAGTTTAATGAGAATCGATACCAGCATCTCAATTATTATTTTTGGCAAGATCACAATGGGTTGGAAATTGACCTGTTGCTTAAAACGGCAAATGCGTTTGATGTATATGAGGTCAAATCTACTCAGACATTAAGCGGTGCGCTATTTAAAAATCTGAAACATTTTATTGAGTTGGCGGAGCCACAATCTGTTCGTCCGTACTTGGTTTATGGTGGTGATCAAGCTTTAGTTCGAAGCAATGTTCAAGTATTGTCTTGGAAAATGCTAGAGCAATTTAGATGACACACACACACCATCCCACTCTTTTGTTTGTTAAAGCACCAATCTTTTAAGTGAATGAATCTGTCAAGAACACATGGAATAAATAGGAGGCTGGTGTAACGGGGCCCTGCTACATTATACTTTGAAATAAGCAAGTCTTCATGGATTTATGATTTGAAGACAAATCTATTGTGGGGAGGACCGGGGAAACATAATTTTTATCAGCGTTTAATATGCTTTGTTCACAGGATAGCAGGAAGGTATCCTTTGCCGGAAGGTTTTCTAAATATCATGTCACTTACTTGGTGCCTTGTAGTTCTATCCTCTCATACTTTCATCGGATTTGACAGCATACAAATCTTTTGGATTTACCGAAGATGGATCACATCATCATCACTGCAGAATATCCTATGCGGATACCGAAGGGCTGAAAGGCCCTTTTTTATTCATCATCCCAAAGATATTTTTCCAAATGTTTATAAAAACCTGTTGATAAAGTTTGGGGTGTTTAAATTATTGTTAGTGTAGTGGTTAATCAGAGCCTGTCACATGGTTTCTGACCGAAATATCTTCTGTTGGGTTTATAGAAGAACTACTCAAGATAGTTTTGCATCATCCTTTCACTTATCAAATGGTATGTCTGCAGGTGTTTCTTTAGGTCACTTATAGCAATATTTGTCCATTTTAAGTTGAAGTGTCCCTTTTTGGTTCCCGAAATCTCCTTAATGCACATCTGTACAATCGCTCAGGTTTGAGAAAGTGATGCTCATGTCTGTCTGAACACGGAGTTTGGATCAATAAATTCCTTGACCAAACGCTGGGCTGTTTTCGCCTCCAGATTCTTTATCTTTTTCATCTTAAGATACCTACAGCTCTTGTCCGGCTTCTGGATATAACGGCCCGCTTTATGCCAGCCATTTCGGTTTGTTTGTGCCAGAAGGGGGGATCTACTTGATCCAATCAAAGCATTGGACTCCGCTTGGACCAACCATAAAATGATTCAAGACAAATCCGGGACATCCTAACTAAAATTCCTTTTTGAAACAAGCGATCGGACCATTAGCAGAGAACGGCCTGGTCCCAAGACAGGATAATGGCCAAAGCGCAGCGATTTTACTATTTTGAGCACTGTTTTAAATTCATTATAATGTTATATGTTTTAGTTTATATGCTTTTTAAAAATCTTATAATTTATTTCAATAGTATTGTTTTATATTTATATATTATAATTTATATTTTTTATTGATTGTTATGTGTGGTAAGAAATTTTATTAGTGTAAAAAATAGTACTTGATTTTAGCGAGATGTAGTCTTGTTTGGTAGGGTTTTTTATGTTGCGATGTTTATCGCAACAAATTACATTTGTTTACTACGAGAACATTTCATCATCAATGGGGATAAATTATCAGGTGTCCCAACACCAAGGAATGCGGAATTATAGTTGTAGCCACCCTCTACAAAAATAATTTAGCAAAAAAGAGCCAACCATTTCAGAATTATCAGCTGAGAACAATTCTGGAGAATTAACCGGCTCTATTATGCATCAGTTCGGTCATATTACTAAATACAACAAAGATTTGAAGCAAAACCATTCTTATCTGATATCTGCTTGTATATGCCTTTTGGTTGGTCTGTTTATAAGCCAGCCTGTGCAAGGACAGGAATACACTTCCCTGCCGGGATGCAACCAATGGAATAATGCTGCATGTTGGGTTAAATCCAATGATCCCTCAGGTTGTTCGAACAACACCAGCCTGTTTCCGCCGATGGCACCTGCTACCACCGGCTGCGAAGTACATGTGGTGATAAATGGGGATATGGTCATTTCATCAGGACAAACCTTGATGGACGGGAACCTGAAGTCCATAACCATTGCCGATGGAGGATCCCTTACCGTTGCAGGGGACCTCACTATCGCTGCAGGAGCAGCAGTGAGTTTTCTATTTGATGCCTCACAACAGGATATAAATATTGAAGGCACATTAACGCTGGAGGAAAATGCAAGTTTGAACGTCACCGGGACGGTTCCGGTGACAGTAGGGGCTATATCCAATTACCTGAAGGCAAGCCAATTGGTGGTAAGGGGGGAATCCAGGCTATTTGTCGATAGCCGAAGCGGGATAAATATCAGCGGGACAACAAAGGCACATACCCCCTCAAACAACTCCGAGGATAGGGCCTTGATTTCGGTAGAGGGGTTTTTCATGACCACTTCCATCTATATAAACGGCAATTCCCACCTTGCCTTTCAAGTGGACGAGGGAGCCGAGGTTATTGCCTCTGAGCCAAACGGAACCTTGGAAATGAACGGTAATTCCACCCTTAAATTTATCGGGGATGTGCATAATGGAGGGGACGCAGATGGCATGAGCTATATCGATGTGGGCGCCTCTTTGAACAGTAATGGAAGCGGTGCAAAGATCATCGCTGATGATGCGACCCTGTATACCTGTGGACAATTCAGTGGCAATGTGACCAAGGAAACTGAAAATATGGGAAAATTTGAAGAGGATAATTGTAGGGTTCTGCCGGTGAAATTTATGAATTTCAGGGGGACACACCTGGTTGGAAAAAAGCAAATCCAATTGGATTGGGCAGTGGCCAATGATGACCCGGCTGACCAATATATTATACAGATGGCAATCGACAGACTGGACAAAACCGAAACAGTGGCTGTTATTCCGGGTAACCAACATGTATCGTTTCAAAAAAGAGGATATACTTTCTGCAAACCCCTGGAAAACCGGTTCAGTAACCGAAGGGTCTATTTTAGGGTTAGCCAGGTGTCGGCCGACAGTCTGTTGACCCACAGCAGTTGGATAGCGATCGCGGTGCCCAAACTGCCAAGAGCCGGAGCCTCCTGGACCCTGTTTCCAAACCCCGTGGGTTCCTTGGAAAAACTCACCCTTCGGTATACCGGCATGGAAGTAATAGATTGGGAAAGCACTGAAATAACCCTTTACACGGAAGGTAAAATATTGGAGGAATGGACCATTGGAGAGCTCCATTCTCCTGAGGTTGACCTGGAGGTCCCATCAGTTCCGCCAGGACTTGTTTACCTCAAGGTAAACTGGAATGGACAACAGGAAATCTATCCACTGTTGGCCAAGTAAATAATAAAAAGCTGCTATTTAATGTTCTGGCTTGGGCATGGATGGCCAAGGGGAAAATAATAGTGAAATTTATGGTACAACGTCCTAAATGACTGGAAAATGAAAGATATAGTTGTGATGGGCAACGATGCGCTGATAGTGGACAATTTATGCGAGATCCTTGCACTTTTTGGATATGGGACTACCCTGATCGAGGGGATGGATGTGGCATTGCATGGGGAGCAGCCTTCTTTGATCATTCTTGATGTACCAAACGGTTTCCATGGCCGCGAAAATATTGCCATCATCAAAAAGATTCTTCCCTTCAGGATTCCTATTCTGATCCGGGGCTATCCCGACGATCTGGGATTGTACCGTCACCTGTTCGACGCCTATGATCACATTCATTTCTGTGAAAAATCAACCTCGGTCCGGCATTTGGAAAAGATACTCAAACGGTTGGTTGGCACCGGGATTGTGAGAACCAATGGATGACCCCCACAAGTATACCCTTTACCCACAAGTAACTTTGCTATGAACCGTCACGACGATTCCCTTCTACAGGAAAACATTTTTGGCCTTTCGCCATTTCCCATGTGGATCTATGACCTGGAAACATTACGGTTTCTTGCCGTAAACAAGGAAGCCGAAAGGCAGTATGGCTATACAAACGAAGAATTTTTGAAAATGACCATTGCCGATATCCGTCCAGAAGATGAAGTCCCCAAATTGAAAAAGGCGATTGAGGCGCTGAAAAGTGGTGATGTTGATAAAGACCATGGTCTTTTCCTGCACCGCAGGAAAAATGGCACCCTGATGAAGGTGCAGATCAAGGGCAGCCTGATCAAATACAGGCAACATAATGCCGAACTGGTCATAGCCGTGGACCAGACTGAACGAATGGGGCTGTTGGAGGAGCTTTCCGTCCAAAAAGCCAAAGTAGAACTCATCGATAGGGGCAACCAACTACTGATGGAATCCAATACCCTGGAAGCGGCAATACTGAGCCTTATCAGGTTGTTGCTCAAACCCCTGGTCATGGACAGAGCCTACTATTTTGTGGGATTGGAAAACCGGAAAGACAAGGTCAGCAAATGGATCAGAAAGGATTACCTAGGAGATAACAGGTTGTTTTCAATGCCATCTGTCACCATTTCAGGAAACGTCCATCTCGGCACCCGCCCAAGGGTGATGGACCACCAGGATACATATTGGCAATCCCTACAGGACTTATTGCCCGTTAAAAGGCTGAAGGGAACGTTCCTGTTCATGCCCATTATGGTAAACAGGAGATGCACAGCTTTTTTACTTTTGCATAAATCCCGGCCCATGGATGAGGAAAAAGAAAGCTATGGGCCGTTTCTTTCCAGTATCAGTGCCAATATTTCCCATTTTGCTGAAAAATGGCATTCCTATGACCAGATGCAAATGAGTGAAGCAAAATTCAGGGCACTGGTACAAGGTGGTGGTGAGCTTATTGCCGTTCTGGACAAAACAGGTAGACTGACTTATATAAGCCCTTCTTCGGTGAATATTTTCGGGGAAAATCCAGAGGACTTTCAGGGGAGGGACATTTTGGAATTTGTCCAGCCTGCAGACAGGCACCTGCTCTCAGGAAAAATGCAAAAAGCGATGAAAACGGGGAAGGCCAGGATTCCGGCCTTTCGTGCCTTGGACAATAAGGGAGAAATAAGGTGGTTTGAAATGAAGCTCACCAACATGTTGGGCGTAACAGGAGTGGACGGTATCGTAGCCAATATCATGGACATCACCGAACTCAAGCTCGAGCAGGAGAATGCCCTCATGATTAATGAACGGTACCGGTTGGCCACCCTTGCCTCCAAGGACCATATCTATGATATGGACATGGAGTCAGGTGAGGTGTCCAAAATGGGAAGGGCGCTGGAAAACGTTTTTGGTTACCCAGATATGGGGGAAAGTGGATACCCCTTTACATTTTGGAAGGATCATATCCATCCTGAGGACAGCAGGAAAGTGCTTTGGATGCTGGACGAATTTATCAAATCTCCCCAAAAAAAGAGCCTTTCCTTAAATTACCGGTTTCAACGTGCAAACGGGAGCTATGCCATGGTAGTGGATTACTGCAGTGCCATTAGGGATGACACGGGAAAGGCGCTGAGGATTGTCGGTACGCTAAGGGATATCACCAAGGCCATTCACAACGATAGGATGAAGAACCTTAAATTCAGGATGTCATTTGCGATAGGGCAGCCAGGTAAGCTGAATACATCCCTTAAAAGGGGGATGGGCGAGCTGCTTGATTTCACAGGCATGGAAATGGGGGAAGTTTGGTTGAAATCCAAGGATGGCAACCATATGCATCTAAACACCAGTGCCCATAAAAAATCAAGGACACATCACTTCCGTTCATGGGAACATCCCTTGAACCAGGTTACCAAAGGCCAAGGCCTTCCAGGTAAAGTATGGGAATCTGCCACGGTCATTACCTGGGAAAAACTGGAGGGGAATCCCTTGTTTTTACGCTCACAAGTGGCCAAGGCCGCAGGACTTTCACTCGGTATTGGGGTTCCTATCGTCCATGACCGTGAGATCATCGGCGTTTTTTTGGTGTTATCCGCGGAAAGTATGGATGTATTCAGGGATCAAAGAACATTCCTGGAAGAAATCGGTCAGCAGATTGGAGCGGCAGTCAAAAACAAATTGATCGAATCAGAGCTGGAATATTTTCTTGGTATTTCCAGTAATCTGTTGGCCATCATTAATTTTGAAGGTAAAATCATCCGCAGCAATGAAGCATTTGCAAAAGTGCTGGGCAAAGAACAAAGAAATATATCGGGAAAACATCTTGCTGCATTTGCCATTGGAGAGGATTCTGATAGGCTTTCCGCTTTCCTTGATCCAAAGGATAGTTCAGGTTTACTGGAGGTGAGAATGTACGGTGAAGGGAACCAAGTGAAGTGGGTAAGCTGGAAGAAAAACACCAGTAATGAAGAAAAGCTTTACTATTGCATGGGCATGGATATTACAGAAAGGAAAAAATCCGAACTGGCTCTCAAGCAGGCCTATCACCGGCTGAACAGTGCGCAACGGATTGCAAAGCTGGGGTATTGGAGCAGGAAGTGGGAAGAAGGGGTTTCCGAATGGAGTATGGAAACCTACAAGATTTATGGTGTTTCCCCAAAGAAGTTTATCCCTACCTATGAAAATGTCCTCAATACCTTCCATCCCCAAGACAGGCATTTGATGGAAGATGCTCCGATGGAGGAGCTTCTCCTGGGAAAGGCAATGAAGTTTACCCACCGGATCATCACGGCAGATGACCGGGTAAGATGGGTGACCCAAACGGTGAACCTGCTGGTCGATGAAAAAGGAAGTCCCACCCAAATTGAAGGGGTAATCCAGGACATCACCGAGCAGAAGGAAGCAGAGAACCGGATCAAGCTCAGCAATGAACGTTTTGAACTGGCCATGATGGCGACCCATGAAATGATCTGGGACATTGACCATGAATCAGGAAATATTTACAGGAGTGTTGCCCTGCAGGAAAAGGTAGCATATAAAAGCACTGAGCCTTTTGGTATCAATAATTCCTGGATGGCAAGAATTGAGGAAAGTGATAGAATGGAGGCCTGGAAATCCTATATGCTGGTTTGTGGGGACAAGACCAAAAATTATTGGCAAAAGGAGTATAAAGTCAGGACAAGGACGGGAAACCTGGTTTTGGTGCGGGACAGGTGTTACATCATCAGGGATGAGGAAGGCATGCCCCATCGATCGGTCGGGGCCATTGAGGATATCACCGCGGCAAGAAAACACCTGGAAATAATCCAGGTGCAAAACAGTAAACTCCGTGAAATTGCCTGGAAGCAGTCCCACCTTGTCCGCTCGCCCTTGACCAATATCATGATCATGGTTAATATCCTTAAGGAATTCAAAAGTTCATATATGGAAAGTGAAAGAGAGATCCTTGACCATCTTTTTGCCGCTGCCGAGAACCTTGATGAGGTCATCCACGACATTAATAGCGAGGTGCTGACCATCGAGAACTTAATCATCGGAGAGAGTGGGGCCGATATACATAACAGGGACAAGGCAAAGCACAAAAACTAATATTAACAGAGACCTTTCAAAGGTTGATGATTAATGGAGGGGCATTTCCAATGGGGCTCCTCTTGCTGCCCTTGAGAACACTCTCTTTTTCTGCTTGTTCGTCCGTACATTTCCTTTAGTAAAGCGAGGCGCTAAATGTTTACTATTCAAATTAGTCTCCTTTTGTATAGATGGCTAAAGTATTCCTTAGAGGTCCTTTAACCTACCTTGTGGCCATTTTTATTCCAAGGATTTTTACCGTTTCTCTGGATGGACCGGGCTTTTTATGCAACATTGTGAATTAAAAGAAAAAGGGGGCATTGAACCACGAAAAAGGACGGGGTGGATACCTTTTTTTGGATTTCCCGTGACCGCCTGGAAGATAAGTGTGCAAATATTTATAGTTTAGACGAGTAGTCGTGTTTTGGAAAATACCTTCGGGCCAGTCTATATAAAATGTCTATAAAAGATCGAAAACCCCACTTTTCCTCCCCACTGCAGGATGATTTTGGCCAAGATCCGATTATAAAAAGCTTTCAAAAATATTTCGTATTTAATCAATATTGAAGCTGTACGGGATTTCATGTTGGAAATAAATTATAATTTCTTTGAAAATTCACTTTTTCTAGATTTACCTTTGGACGTGAAATAGATCTATCCGATGGATCTATTGAACTAAAAAGTTAACGTTTTGATTCTACAGTTTAGCGTTTCTCTTAACAGTTCATTATTAATGATGATTTTTGGAAAACTATTTTTGGAAAATAAACTGGATTGTTGTGTTAGCATTGCTTAGGTTAAAGTTGGTCTTCGGAGTTTGTTTTGGGTTATTCTTTGAGGTGTCAGGAGTGACCAAGCATGATGATTATGTAAAGGTGAGAGGTGATTTTAAAGACCTGAAGAAGGACGGTAAGTATGAGGAAGCCATAAATCACCTGTTGAATTATATTGAGGAAGGGGATGGTACGGGAAATGAAATTGCAGCGAGAATTGACTTAGGGAATGTTTTATGGGTAATAGGCAAATTTGAAAAGAGTCTTGAATTTTTGGGGAGTGCACGCACTCTTTTGCACAACAGGGATGATTTTTTATTGAAAGGAAGGCTACACCAAGAGTTTGCACAATGCTTCAGCCAACTTGGCTTACATGAATTAGCATTGGAACACAATAAAAAGGCAATGGATTTTTTGGTCCTTGAAGGAAAGGGAAAAGTACCACAGGGAAGGATGCAATACCTCATCAATACAAGGGCCCGTTTCTACTTCCAAATAAACGAATATGAGCGGGCCATGGAATCCTTGCGCAAAGGATTGGAATACGGACAGGGGCCAATTGGGCTATCCTATATGCTCAACTATTTCCTGAATCATCGGGCAAATCAGGATTCTGCAGATCATTATTTTAAAAAGATGATGGTACATGAGCACAATCAAAACAATTCGAAAAATGAAGATTTTTGGATTAATCTGCATGCTGGAAGGTATTATTTAAGAAAGGACGAGTGGAACAAAGCGAATAGTTATCTTGGAAATGCCATTCAAATTGCCGAGGAAATTCAACGGTTACCCTGCCTGATAAGTGGATATCAGGCCATGATTGAACTGTACAGAGAAGAGGGAAATAAAGCCGGAGAGCTGGAATTATTGAATAAACTGGTTGTGGCCAAGGATAGCATGCAAACGTTTAAAAGAGATGGACTTAAACTATCGGTTGCTACGGTTGTTCGACTAAATGAGGAAATAAAATCAAACTGGGAAAATAAGTTCGTTCTGTTTATCACGATAAGCGGACTGGCATTGTGCGGCATGCTTGTCTTTTATCTTAAAAAGAGAAAGGTGAACTTGGTGTTGACCGAAAAAGTAATTGATTTGACCGACGAAAAAAACAACCTGTTAATCAGTGGGGAAAATGGCCTGGAAGAAGTAGTGCAATTGGCAAAAAACAACGAAGCGGGTTTTCTTGCCAAATTTGAGGAAGTTTACCCGGATTGGATGAATCGGATAATGGGTTTACATCCTGACTTGACCAGAAAGGAATTGGAGCTTAGTGCCATGCTTTATCTTAATTTTTCCACCAAAGAGATTGCTTCATTTACATTTGTTCAGCATAAGACGGTCCAAATGAGAAAGTATAGACTGAGAAAAAAGTTGCACCTGGATTCAAAATCAGATCTATATCTGTGGGCTAAAACCCTGTAGACGTTGCCTTTTAAATTAAATGCAAAACATCCATCATAATCTGGAAGAGGCTTTTGATTTTGGAGCGGTACGACACAATGGTTACGACAAATACGCAAGGGGTTCCATATTGCATTTAGGATGCCAATGCAATGGGCCTAAGGGGTAGGAGGATAGTAGCGTTTTTAAATCATCATGTCCATTATTTCCTGAAATGTCTCAATGTATCCAGAAGAACCACTGTTGAAAAGAGGAGGGGACATGTCCCCATTTCCGCTAACAGTAGTATATGGCAATTTCAAACAGACAGGTTTATGATGGATGGATTAATGAGGGAGGAATGATTTAGTTTTATTCCCGTATTTTATTGCTTTATAGTTATTTTTCATTGTTTTATTGCCCATGTAGTATATTTGTAGTATCCAGATTTTTTGCCTTCATTTCTTTTATTCCCTCCTTTGGATAATAATTCTTCACTTGAACAGTTACGGACCTTTCAGGTGTGATCGATCAATATATTCTTCAAATATTTATATGTGAGTTTGGCAATAAACTGGCCAATGGTCTCACCGAATCGAGAATACATGTAAAACCGGCTTAAATAAAATTGAATAATACTACTCTTTTTAACAACAGAATGAATTGGAATAGTAAATCAGTTATTGGGGGGGACAGTACCAGGTTTATTACAGCGTTTTGTGACAGTCATCCTACATTTGTATCCCTATTAAAAAGCCATATTCCCGACATCAACCCCAAGGATTTTAAAGTATGTGCACTTCTAAAGCTTGATTATCATACAAAGGAGATCGCCCATATGACGAATTGTAGTCTGAGATCAATCGAGGCCAGAAAGTATAGGATCAGGAAAAGGCTGGGAATACCTTCCAATGCCAATTTGACGCTTTACTTAATGGAGCTTGAATCTGGTTTGGATAAAGACAAAAAACTTGCCGACTGTATTGACCATTGAATTTTCTTAGAGGTCTACCATAAATATTTATCAATACCCAACAAGTTAATATGTCGGGGGAAGGGTAAATTAGTGAATGATTGTTTTGTTAATGTGAAAAGAAGTTTTATTCCAATGATCCATACGATTAAACCCAAACCGGCCATTGTCAATGACTGCAAAATTAGAATTGACTATTACATTATTGGAATGTCCCCACAATTGCTTGACAAATTAACAGTTCATTTATCTACTGGACAACATAGCGATTTGAGGGTTGCGACAGGCTATAATGAATTCCTGAACGATATAGTTGGAAAGGATATATCGGCCAAATTATTTTTTATTGGGGATATGCCAAACGCTAATGAGGTAATCGATTCTATTAGGAAAATATTCCCTAAGAAAGGAATTATCCGAGTTTATGATAAAACATCCTATGGAAAGGGCGGTATGCCCGTACTGGAATATCCTATAAAGGAAGATAGTTTTATTATACTGGAATAACTTTTCCCGGTTAGGCTGGACGAGTGGTTCGAAATAGCTGTTACCGGTTCGTTGATGAAATGAACGATGCTTATTTTTCCATTTTAGATCTTCGTGATTTTCACATACCTGATACGGTTCTTGACCAGGCCGGAATACTCCTTATGGTATGGTGTGTTTTTTTATAAAAGGCAGATGATTTGTTATGATAAGCATTAATGGGATGTCCTTGTCCAGCAGCACCATGATGGTTTTTTAAGTGGCTCATTTTACCTGTTGTTAATTAGCACGTTAACGTTATGTCCTACATCCAGAATTGCTTAAGTGTTCCGGTGGAAAAGTTATTTATAGCACAACCCAACGAAAATAATTTTTTCAGTAGTGATTTTTCTATTGTAATATATCTGTACATAAATGTATTATTACATGTTTTTGTGCCGGTTTGAGTATGTTTGAGTAGTATTGTGTATACTTATTTTAGTTCTCTTAACTTTTTATAAGGTTTATTTGCGCGTATTTAATACTTGCTAAGAGTGAAAAACAAGTTTTTTATAATTTAATATACGTGCAGAATGAAGTTCTTTTTCAAGGTGTTAATGGGGATTTGCCTGTTGGTATGCTATGGGGAGAGTCAATCTCAACAGTTGCCCCAATTCAGCCAGTATATTTTCAACGGGCTGCATATCAATCCGGGCTATGCGGGCTACAAGCAGGAAGGCTATGTTCAGGCGACCTACCGTTCGCAGTGGACCAATTTCCCTGGAGCTCCGAAGACGCTGTCACTATCAGCTGATTTCAGTGCCAATGAGGGGACGATGGGCTTCGGGGTGCTTTTTCTCAACGATGAGCTTGGTGCGGCGCGCACCACGGGGGGGCTGTTGACCTATGCCTACCGTATCCAAACGGGCCATGAGTCGTTTTTGGGCATCGGTGTCAGTGCGGGAGTTTCCGAATATGCGCTGGACCATTCGATGCTTGATCCCAACGACTACCCTGACGATGTACTGTCGGACGGGATGACCAACCTGTACACGCCCAATATGAATGCGGGCATTTTTTTCAATACCAGCGATTTTTACATCGGGCTGAGTGCCTATAACATGATCGGCAAAAAGCAGGTCAAGCGTGAGGACATCGCGCTGGCCTACCATGACTTCCACTATTACCTGACCGCCGGGACGCTTTTGCCATTGAGCAATGCGGTAAAATTCAAGCCCTCGATCCTGGTAAAGGAAGTGAAGGGTGCACCGACCAATTTTGACCTGAACGCGATGTTCCTTTTCCATGAGCGGCTATGGCTGGGCGGTTCCTTTCGGTCCAATGTAAAGTGGTGGAAGGACAACCTTGACGATCGGCTGTCCAACAGGAATGCGGTGGCCTTGATCCTTGAGCTCTTTGCGACCCCGGATCTGAGGATAGGATACGCCTATGACCAAAACCTGAACGTATTGTCGGGTATGCGGCACAATTCGCATGAGATATCCCTGGGGTATTACCTGTCTCCCCGCAAAGCCAGGATGAGAAATCAAAGATGGTTCTAAAGATGATGAAGAATTTTATACTTGTACTGACACTTTTTCTGTCGATTGTATTTCCGTCCACGGTGCACGGCCAGGGTTCGCTGATAAGGTATGCAGATGAACAAATGGGCCTTTCCAACTACCGGCAGGCGGCGAGTGCCTATAGCAGTGCCTATGAAAGGAGGAACAGCTACCGCTCGGCCAAAGGGGCGGCCCAGTGTTATTCAAAAACAAATTCCTATGCCCAGGCCCATGATTGGTGGGAGAAGGCCATGGAGCTGGCGGAGGAGCCCTCCCTTTCCGATGCGGAGGCCTACCTGAAGTCCGCCTATGCGGCCGGAAAGCAGGATGTGGCCAGGGAGAAGCTGGCACAGCTTGGTGTTGACCTGAACGCAATGGATCCCCTGGACCTGTTGATGTACCAGGCGGTCAGCGAGAGGTCCGAAGAAGCCCAACTGGAGCTGGCAGCGGGACTGAACTCCCCGGAGGCAGCTGATTTCATGGGGGCAAGGGATGGATCGGGGAACCTCTATTTTGTTTCCGACAGGGATACGAAGCGCGAAGAAAGGCCTGTTCCGGGCATCAGGTTCGATGCCCGGAACCAACTGTACGACAAGGAATTTTCGGACTGGACGGGCAGGGAATACCTGAAGATATACAAGAAAGACCCGGAAGGGGGGATTGTCCAACTGCAGATGGACAGGGACGATTTTTTGAATATAAGCGACCCTGCCCTTGCCAGGGCAGGGGGCAGGGAGTACCTGTTCTTCTCTGCCACACGGAGCATCAGAAAGGCAAAGCGGAAAAGAAGGTTCACGGTCAGCCCGGAGATTTTCTATGGAGAGCTGCAGGGGGACAGTGTCACCGATATCAAATCCTTTCGGTACAACAGCACATTTGAACACGGCATGGTGACGCCCTTTGTGGATGCGGCAGGACAACGATTGTACTTCGCCTCAGACATGGCAGGCGGACATGGCGGATATGACCTCTATTATGTGGCGTATACGGGTGATTTTGAATTTGGGGATCCGGTAAATGTAGGGGAGCCCGTCAATTCGGCGGGAGACGAAAGGGATCCCTTTGTAAGTATGGACAAGTTCTATTTTGCCTCCAACGGGCACCCGGGCCATGGAGGGCTGGATGTCTACCGGGCGGACCTGCAGGGAGGCGACTTCTCGGGGCTTGTCCCCTTGGGGCAGCCATATAATTCAAGCAAGGACGACTTCGCCTACCGGCAATATGCGGACCAGGCACGTTACCTGAGCTCCAACAGGAAGGGGGACTCGGGGCTGGACAATATCTACCGTCAGGTGGCCCGTGCGCTGAGGAAGCTGGTGGTCAGTACGGTGGACTGCAACGGGTTGCCAGTGGCAGGTGCCAGGCTTATGGTCAAAAACGAAGAAGGGGAGTTGGTTGAAATGGCCCGGGAAGAAGAAGGGGTTTATAGGGGGGAGCTTTCGGAAAGCACCGACTATGCACTTGAGATAACCAAGGATGGCTACTTCGGTATTGTGGACGGTGATATTAGCACCAAGGGATCCGGACCGGGGACCATTGAAAGGGAATACAGGCTTGTGCGGGTTCCCGGCAACAGGACGGAATTTGTGGATATCATCTATTATGATCTGGACAAGAGCACTGTCCGGGAAGATGCCTCCAAGATATTGGCCAGGGTCTCCAGGCTGCTCAGGGAATACCCCTTCCTGCGGCTCAAGGTCTCTGCGCACACCGATTCCAGGGCATCACGGCAATATAATGTGGAATTGAGCAGACAAAGGGCGGAGAAGGTGAAGTCCAGGCTGGTGGGCAGTGGTGTGGAAGCAGCAAGGATAGCTGCCGAATGGCACGGGGAAGAACAGTTGGTGAACGACTGTGGAGATGGGGCCAACTGTCCGGAAGGATTGCACCAGCTCAACAGGAGGACCGAGCTGGTCATCACCCTGGACATTGAAGAGGGCATGACCGTTCCGGGAGGCATGTTGCCGGAAGACTGGTGCGATGGGCTGCAGATCATACAGGAAATAGGGGACCAAACAGGAGTACCCACGGTCTACTTTGACTTTGACAGGTCGGGCCTGCGGATGGAAGACAAGATGGAACTGGAGGGGTTGGTGCTGCTGCTTGAAAACAACAGTGCCCTGCGCCTGGAGCTCCAGGGGCATACCGATAGCAGGGGCAGTGAAGCCTACAATAAGGCGCTATCGGAAGAAAGGGCCAGGGCAGTGGCCGGGTACCTGATCGACAGGGGGATCAACAAAGGCCGCCTGGACTATACCGGGTTTGGCGAATCCTCTCCGGTCCATGACTGCCGGGATATTCCCTGCAGTGAGGAAATGCATCAATTGAACAGAAGAACAGAAATCAAGGTGAACCAATGAGAAAAGTCGGACAATTTTTATTTAGGGGGACATTTTTCCTGTTGGCGGTTGTGGCAATTGTTTCCGGTGCATCTGCCCAGACGGTGAACAAGGGTACGATGAGCATAAAGCCCGGGACCGTGCTGTCCAGTAATTTCAATGTGGACAATACCGAAACGGGCAAAATGATAAATGATGGGGAGCTGTACCTGTATGCCCATTTCAATAATGATGGAGAAGTGACCTTTAGCCAGGGTGAAGAGGGGACTACCCGTTTTGTGGGGAAGTATGGGGTACAGCAGATCAGCGGTAGCCAACTGTCAGGGCTGAACAATGTGCTTTTTGACAATGGCAATGATCAAAATGCCTTTCAACTCTCCGGTGATATCAGTATTTCGGGGATGTCCAGGTTTGTGGACGGGGTGGTGGTTTCAGATGGCCATGGTGGCCTGGTGCTTTTTGAGCGCGGCAGTGGCTATGAAGGGGCCTCTGATGCGAGCCATGTGGACGGTTATGTGGAAAAGATCGGGGATGAGGACTTTGCTTACCCAGTTGGTGACGGTGGATATTTCAGGTTTGCGGGGATCACGGCACCGGCCGAATCGGATGTGGAATTCCACACCAAATACTTTTATGAGGATCCCGACGGGCTATATCCGCGGGAACAAAAGGAAGCGGATATCGAGCTGGTCAATGATGCGGAATACTGGGAGCTGTTCCTGGAGAACGGCGCTGAGAATACCGCTGTCCGCCTGACGCTTTCCTGGCGTGATGTGACGACCCCTGCGTTTATTTTGGGAGAGGCCAGTGATATGGTGGTGGCAAAATGGGACGGGGAGGAATCGATCTGGACCAACCTTGGCGGTGATGTGGACGGCAATGCCCAAACGGTGACGACCCCCGAACCATTGGAGGACGATGGCATATTTACCCTGGCGGTGATGTCGGCCAATATGACCAATATGTCGATCTCGAAGACCTCTTTTGAAGCATCCGTTTATGAAGGGGATGTGTTTGAATACGAGATCAGGGTCCAGAACAACGGTGAGGTGGATGCCTCCGATGTGGTCATTGTGGACAACCTTCCCAATGGCCTGGAATATGAAAGCGTGGAAGTACAGTCGGCCTTTGGTCTGATGGACTGGGATATGGAAACGATGGGCCAGGTGCTTACCTGGCGTGTTCCACTGTTCCTGTCGGGGGACGAGATGGTGATCAAGCTCCGTGTAACAGCCGGAACAGCCGGTCCCATTACCAATTATGCGGAGGTGGGGGCTTCCCAGGAGGATGGGGATCCTACCGACAATGCGGCCACCGATGAAAACAACATCAATGCCTTCTTTATCCCCAATGTGATCACTCCCAATGGTGATGGGGACAACGATGTATTTGAGATCCGGGGCCTCAACAGGTTTACAAGCAACAGGATAGTGATTTTGAACCGGTGGAACGACGAGGTACTGGATACCGGGGACTACCAGAACGACTGGAATGCCGATGGGCTGATAGCGGGCACCTACTTCTACATTTTGGAAGTAACGGAGCCCAGTGGAGAAGAAAAGGAATTCAAGGGATGGATACAGGTAATAAAGGAATGAGCCTGGGCCATACTTTGTCGATAAATCAAGAAATAAAAGAACTCAGTTGGTCAATAAATTTTAAAGAATGATAGCTATGAAAAGAGTAATACTTTTAGCCTTTTGTTTGGTCATGGGTAGTACGGCCATGGCCCAGGTAGGGGTAGGCACCGAAGATCCGAATACGTCTTCCCAACTGGAAGTGGTTTCTTCGGACCGTGGGGTCCTGATCCCTCGGGTGGCCCTGGAGGACATTACAGATGGGAGCACGATCACCGAAGGGAACGTGGAAAGCCTTTTGGTGTTCAACATTACCGAAAATGACATGATTGTCCCGGGGTATTATTATTGGTTTGACGGGAAGTGGAGACGGCTAGCCTGGAGCGGTGGTAGCGCGGCAGCCAATAACATGCTTGTCTATGACCAGGAAGCGGACCGGTTTTATTACAATGACAATGATGGGGAGCTGGTCCCGATGGACCTGAGTGCGCTTTTCAATGAGACGGTTTCCAGTTTGGAGAACAATGGTGATGGTAGGTTTACCTATACAGATGAGCAGGGCAATGAATCGATGATCGATATCCCCGCTGTTGTCGCTACAAACATCTCGGAGAACGGGAACGTCTATGATGAGATCATGCAGCTTTTGGAAGATGACTTTGGCAACGTGACCTACAACCAGGCCGACGGTACTTTTAGCTATATCGATGACACGGGCACCGAGCAGGTGATCGACTGGAGTGATTTCAATACGGTGAACAACAGCTTTACGGTAGAAAACGACTCGCTTACGGTGACCGATAGTGAGGGCGGAAAGATCCAGCTGTCACTGGAAGAAGTCGCCAACAACTCTGCTTTTGTTACGACCATTGCCAATAACAGTGACTTTATTGATGAGATCACGCAGCTTTTGGAAGATGACTTTGGCAACGTGACCTATAACCAGGCCGACGGTACTTTTAGCTATATTGATGGTACGGGCACCGAGCAGCCCATCGACTGGAGTGATTTCAATACGGTGAACAACAGCTTTACGGTAGAAAACGATTCGCTTACGGTGACCGATAGTGAGGGCGGAAAGATCCAGCTGTCACTGGAAGAAGTAGCAAACAACTCTGCTTTTGTTACGACCATTACCAATAACAATGACTTTATAGATGAGATCACGCAGCTGCTGGAGGAAGATTTCGGCAATGTGACCTATAACCAGGCCGACGGTACTTTTAGCTATATCGATGATACGGGCACCGAGCAGCCCATCGATTGGAGTGATTTCAATACAGTGAACAACAGCTTTACGGTAGAAAACGATTCGCTTACGGTGACCGATAGTGAGGGCGGAAAGATCCAGCTGTCACTGGAAGAAGTAGCAAACAACTCTGCTTTTGTTACGACCATTACCAATAACAATGACTTTATAGATGAGATCACGCAGCTGCTGGAGGAAGATTTCGGCAATGTGACCTATAACCAGGCCGACGGTACTTTTAGCTATATCGATGATACGGGCACCGAGCAGCCCATCGATTGGAGTGATTTCAATACGGTGAATACAAGCTTTACGGTAGAAAACGACTCGCTTACGGTGACCGACAGTGAGGGCGATAAGGTACAGCTGTCATTGGAAGAAGTCGCCAACAACTCATCTTTTGTTACGACCATTGCCAACAACAATGACTTTATAGATGAGATCACGCAGCTGCTGGAAGAAGATTTCGGCAATGTGACCTATAACCAGGCCGACGGTACTTTTAGCTATATCGATGACACGGGTACCGAGCAGCCCATCGATTGGAGTGATTTCAATACGGTGAATACAAGCTTTACGGTAGAAAACGACTCGCTAACGGTGACCGACAGTGAAGGGGCCAAGGTGCAGGTTTCAATGGATGAAATCGCTAATAACTCCAGATTTATCACGACGCTGACTAGTAACAGTGATTTTATTGAGGAGATTGAAACTATAATAGCCGCAAGCAGTGATGAACTTATTGACAACGGCGACGGTACGTTTACCCATACGGCAGTAGACGGTACGGCGGTCATCATCGATGCGAACACGACCACAGTGACCGACAACGGCGACGGCAGCTATACGTTTACCGATGGGAGCGGCACTTCCCTTGCGACAGTGGAGACGTCAGCATCCACGAACGGTTATGACAATACGACAAGCGGGCTGTCCTCGGAAAACGTTCAGGATGCCCTTGACGAGATTGCCACCGAGCTGGCCGGTACGACAGACGAACTGGTGGACAACGGCGACGGTACGTTTACCCATACGGCAGTAGACGGTACGGCGGTCATCATCGATGCGAACACGACCACAGTGACCGACAACGGCGACGGCAGCTATACATTTACCGATGGGAGCGGCACTTCCCTTGCGACAGTGGAGACGTCAGCATCCACGAACGGTTATGACAATACGACAAGCGGGCTGTCCTCGGAGAACGTTCAGGATGCCCTTGATGAGATTGCCACCGAGCTGGCCGGTACGACAGACGAACTGGTGGACAACGGCGATGGTACGTTTACCCATACGGCAGTAGACGGTACGGCGGTCATCATCGATGCGAACACGACCACAGTGACCGACAACGGCGACGGCAGCTATACATTTACCGATGGGAGCGGCACTTCCCTTGCGACAGTGGAGACGTCAGCATCCACGAACGGTTATGACAATACGACAAGCGGGCTGTCCTCGGAGAACGTTCAGGATGCCCTTGATGAGATTGCCACCGAGCTGGCCGGTACGACAGACGAACTGGTGGACAACGGGGACGGTACGTTTACCCATACGGCAGTAGACGGTACGGCGGTCATCATCGATGCGAACACGACCACAGTGACCGACAACGGCGACGGCAGCTATACATTTACCGATGGGAGCGGCACTTCCCTTGCGACAGTGGAGACGTCAGCATCCACGAACGGTTATGACAATACGACAAGCGGGCTGTCCTCGGAGAACGTTCAGGATGCCCTTGATGAGATTGCCACCGAGCTGGCCGGGACGACAGACGAACTGGTGGACAACGGCGACGGTACGTTTACCCATACGGCAGTAGACGGTACGGCGGTCATCATCGATGCGAACACGACCACAGTGACCGACAACGGCGACGGCAGCTATACATTTACCGACGGGAGCGGCACTTCCCTTGCGACAGTGGAGACGTCAGCATCCACGAACGGTTATGACAATACGACAAGCGGGCTGTCCTCGGAGAACGTTCAGGATGCCCTTGACGAGATTGCCACCGAGCTGGCCGGTACGACAGACGAACTGGTGGATAACGGCGATGGTACGTTTACCCATACGGCAGTAGACGGCACTATTGAAGAAATAAAAGCCACGATGCCAAAATTTTTCTATATGCCCAGTATTATATTTGATACTTCCGTTACAGGGGCCTTCACCCGGGACTTACATCAGGATTACATGGACCAGTTTAGTGGGCCTATGGTGAGCAGCCCTGGTGCAGCTAGTGCAGTTCCAACCTTACCGGCAACAGAGCTTGAATATCATATCACATATTATGACACTGATGTGTTTGCCAATGTACAGTTGGATGCCAATGGGGTATTGACCTACGAAGTTATCGGTAATGCTTCTCCTGCTTCCTTTATGAATATTGTGTTTGTTGTTAAGTAGTACCATTATGAAGGGATACGTGAAGTATATACTGATTATCTTATGTTTAAACTTTGGCCTAATACAGCTTGGGTTTTCCCAGGATCCTTGTTACCAACGTATTGGGGTTGAGGGCGGAGGTTTTGGATGGAGTTATGAAAATGGTGACAGCCCTACTAATCCTATTGAAGAAAGTTTTACCCAACCGGCAACAAACGCAGGTTTCTCACTGGATATTTTCATATTGGACAATTCTTTTAATATGGAAATCAATGGGGTGGACCTGGCTACACAGGAAATCGAATTTCAATCCAATGGTACATCCGGAATTAATGTACGGTTTGCAGATGGAGATGAATACGAAAACCAAACCGATCCTATCTGGCAGTTGGCCGGAGATGCGGCCAACCCTCTAATAAGGGTTCAAATCAGTGAAAATGGGGAAGTGTCATTATATGGCAGTAAAGAGTCCTTTGGTCCATTGTTCCCTTTAGAGCTCATAAATGGAAATGCCTTGAATACAATTACCTGGAATTCAACAGGAACAAATACAGTAATAGCTCGCCAGAATGTAGTCGGCGCTACAGAAATGACTGGTACCGGTTACGGCTTGGATGAAGTGCCTTGCGAAGAGATGTATGACATAACAAAGGACGGTGAATTCGTGGATAGTAACAGTGATGGATATGCACAAATAGGTGAAAATATAAGCTATACCTTTGAAGTGGAGCATACGGGAAATCACGAAGCGGTTTATGGTGTAGAGATCATGGACCCAATATTAAGCGATGATCCAATAGGGTTAAGTTCAGGAACGAATTTGTTGGGAGGGACCCTTTCGGGAGATGACAACACCAATAATGTTTTGGATATTGGAGAGGTTTGGACTTTTACAGTAGACTATCAAACAACAGAGGAAGACATATACTGGAATAAAGGAGTGTATAATCAGACAGAAGTTAAGGGAGAACGTGAATCAGGCCAGCAATTGCCAGAAAAAGAATCAACAGACCCCACTCCATACCAGAGCGGGGATGCAGGATGGGACCCTGCTCGACCAGAGCATACTTATGTACCCTTAAACGGAAAGGGAAACGGGCTATTGATAAGCAATCCAATGCTCCCTTCTAAAGGTAGAGACTGACAAATATGGGTTAGTATAAATGAGGTGTTTGTATATTTCAATGGGGCATAAGTATTGATGTGTTAGAGGAGGGTGGTATGATACGATCTGTGACAATGCTCTCCAGGTTTAGGATGTCCCGATCAGCATGACCGAAGGTAGGGGTAAATAGGATACTGTGGATAATGATAACCTTATCCATTTTAAAAGCAAGTTTAGCGGAATCCATAGCCCAGAAACGGTGCCTGGGGAGTGGAGTGGTAATATTTACCCTCCTTTCCAAATTAATAAGTTTCGTTCGTAAGAGCTGAAACCTTTAAGGTTTGTCCTCTTTATCGATTTTAGAGGCAAAGCGAAGCATTGGATAACATTTTACGAAACCTCTTCTTTCATTGGTTTTGCGCAAGTAGGAATCTTTGGTCCCAAATACTAAATAATTGCGAGTGGCTGGGATATATTAAAATGTCCCCAGGCTTACTTATGAGCCCGGGGGCCAGCTGTTCTTACCTCTATTTCACTTTTTCGATCTTCAGTCTTCTTTCCCCGGAAGGTAAGTTCCAAGTAAATTCATGGCCTTCTTCAAATCCCAACAAGGCAACCGCAAGCGGGGCTAAAATTGATATATGACCGGTGGATACACAGGCATCCTTGGGCGTGACGATGGTAACACAGATGGTTCTGTCGTGCAGGCTGTCCAGTACCTCAACGGTGGAACCAGGTCTGACGATATGGTCACCGACCAAGTGGTCAGCAACCACCGTGCAGTTCCTCAGTTCCTTTTCCAGGGCAAGGGTATCCCTGTGGTAGCCCATTTGGACAGTAGCGATCAATATTTTCTTGATCGAATCGTAATCCGACTTTCTGATCAATGGTTTCATGATTTGTAGAAGTTTTAAAAGGAATTTTCCAACGCTTTCCAAAAGACATCAAAAGCGTGCAATATCGTATTGCTCCACAGATTATAGGGGAAATAAATGGTCGATCAGAAACAAGCTCTCCTTTATGCCCTAAAGGAGAGCATCGGAATAAAGGCCTTGCTGCAGGAATACATATAAATTGCCTTCCTTCTGGTTGCAGGCAGTAGGTGGACTGAAATTTGTTTGGTAGCTCCTAACGTCATGATGAAAAATGACCATAGGCCTGAAAAAAGAATTTACAAGTTTCCATATTACAGGAATTTCCAGTTGGTGATCCGGTATCGCCAGCAAAATATTTTTGGGAACGGAAATACCCTTCACGTAAAAGGAACTGATGTTCCTTCTTGGAAAATTCAAGTGGATAGATGTATCGTCCTTTTATCATGATGAGTTTGTAAATTAGCGAAACTTTTTATTTCTGGCCAGCGATTGTGGTAATATAACTCACAATTAGTTAACGATTGATCAATTTGATTGATATGCAGGAGGTGGTATGCCAACAATTGACATTGGTGGACGGCTCATGGTTCGTTGTTTCTGGGTACATGGAATTTTCCCTCGGTGATCTCGATCTGTCCGATGAGCAGGTTCTGGCCAGCGCTTGCGTCATATTGTAACAATTTACCCGAGAAGGTTCCCTTGATCCCGTCCCCCGTAATTTCATCAAAGGTCAGTTGGACGCTTTCCCATAGTGGAGTGAGCGTGGTGTTCAGGGCGGCAGTGTAATTATCCCCGTCCTGGTCATGATAACCCATGATGAAGTAAGAAGGAACCGTCGCATGTGAGGAAGGATTGTTCGAATAGGTGATGCCCGTAGTAAACGCTTCAGCATGGTTCAGGTAGATGACCAGTTGGTTCTTGTTTGGACTGAAAATCGATTCGGTACCCGAAAGCTGCATGACATGCAATTGATTATCCTGGTCAACAAGGTAGGCACCGGTCAGGTTTTGCTGGGTTTCCGGTGTATAGGTATAATCCACTTGGGAACTGTTGACCTTGAACTGGAAATAATATGGTGATGCATCAGGAGTGTCCATGTCTCCATCATTACCGGAACATCCCATCATTCCCAGAAAGATGGCAATCAGTCCCATGGAAATCATTGTCTTGTTATTCATTGTTTTTTTGGTTTTTCCTTTTTGTTGAATAATACCCAATAGCCCCTCCTGCCAGTCCACAGACCACCATTGCCAGGAAGATGTTGACCAACACCTCCAAGCCGTTGCCGACATATTCATCGTATTGGCTAATGGTTGAGGCGAGGTTGGAAAGGTAGCTGATCATATTGCCGCTTCCTTCAAAGTGCCCGATAACATCAGGCTGGAAATAATAGCTCAAGGGAATCCCCACAAGGGCTCCCATCAGTGTATAACTCATCGACCTTCCTGTTTTGGGGTGTAAAATCAGCAAGAGCATAAGATATCCCACAATGCCCAGGGGGATGAAAAAGAGGGTCAGCACAATAAATATGGTCCTGATCACTACCAGGGGAAGCTTGAAAAGCATGGAGAGCCTGAAGCAAACTCCAAAAAGCAGCTTTCCAGGACGGAGATAACGGGTCAAGAGATTTTGGGCGTTCATTACTGTTTTTGATGAAAGGTAGCCCTGAAATTCCCTTTTCAAAAGCCCTATCTATTCTTCGGGGGAATCAAATGATTTCTAGTGGCGTTGGATTTATTTTTTGCTGAAAAGTGTAACTTTATATACTGCGGATTCTCTTATGAAAAATCTCTTCATCTTATTGCTATGCCATTTGGTCTGTTTCGGTGTCAACGGCCGAGTCCATGGAAAGGAATTGGATTCCCTTTATAAGGTGATATTATCAATGCCCAAAAGCGATACGGGGACAGTCAACCTGAGGAACGATTACCTTAAACAGGCCCTTTTTGCCAATCCCTCGGACAGCACATTGAAGGATTTTGCCCTTAGGACATTGGACATGGCAAACCACATGGGGTATCAAAAAGGTATCCTATTGGCCTATGAGCGCTTGGGTTTGATCAGTCAGTACACGTTTTCGGCACCTTTCCGGGCATTGGACCATTACCAAAAGGCACTTTTAGTGGCCGAGCGGACACCGGGGCTCGAGCGCTACAAATGGGGGATCAAAGGAAATATGGCCACCATTTATTATGAACAGGAGGAATATGCCAAAGCGTTGGAGACGTTCAAGGAAATATGGCATCACAGTAAGGGGACATCCCTACCGGCACTATTGAACATGGCCAATATTTTGGGGGCCACCAAAAGAAGTGATTCTGCCATAGCGTATTTTGAAAAGGCGTTGGAATTCAAGCAGATGGAGGATAGCCCGGCCATCAAAGCCAATCTCTACAGCAACCTGTCCCTGATGTATCACCAGGCGCAAAGGCCTACCGAGGCCATTGCTGCGGCAAATATGGCATTGGAACTTATAGATTCCTATGGGATAGAGTTTGTACGTCCTACCGCTTATGCCAATGCGGCCATGGCCTACCTGGGAACAGGGGATATGGAGAAAGCATTCCACTATGCAGCTGTTTCCCTGGAACTCAGTGAAAAACAGGGCAATCTCTTCCTGCAAAAATCTGCCTTGGGGACCTTGTCAGATGTTTACCGGGAAAAAGGGGAATACCGGGACGCCTTAAAGTATTATGAAAGATATGCTGCCGTAAAGGATAGTCTCAACAACCAGAATAGAAGGGTAGAAGTCAACCGTAGGCAAATGGCTTTTGATTTTGAAAGGGAGCGTGCCATGGCAAAGACAGAAATTGACCGCCAGACAGTCATTAAGAATGCTGCCATTTGGGCGGGAGCTGTCGGTGTGGTGGTGCTGGGATTGGGGTTTATGTTGTACACACGAAGAAGGGAAGCCTTGGTGCAGCAACAGGAAGCCGAATTCAAGGCCCTGGTTTCGGAGACAGAACTAAAGGCTCTCCGCTCACAAATGAATCCCCATTTTATCTTCAACGCTCTTAACTCCATAGCCGATTATGTGCATAGGCACGAAGAGGGAGCGGCAGTGGAGTACCTAATGAATTTCGCCAAGCTTATGCGAACAGTGCTGGAAAATTCTGAACATGGGGAGGTTCCCCTCTCCGAAGAAATCAAGTTTTTGGAGCTGTACCTAACAGTGGAAGCCAAAAGACTCAAAGAGCGGTTCAGCTATTCCATTGCGGTACAAGAAGACATGGATTCGGAAAATACCCTTATTGCTCCCATGATCCTCCAACCGTTTATCGAAAACAGTATCTGGCACGGCTTTCCGGCCGGTAATAAAAAAGGCCATATTTCAATTGGTTTTACCAAAACAGGGGATTATCTCTTGTGCTATGTGGAAGACAATGGAGCAGGGCTGGAGGAGGCAACAAAGGGAAAGGACGGAAGGTCCATGGGGATTGCCCTTACCGAAAACCGTATCAAGATACTCAACGATCGGCTGGGGACAAAGGGGAGTCTTCGTATGATGGGAAATCCACTAGGTAGGGGAACAAGGGTTGAAATCTGTTTACCGTACCAAAGCCTGTTTTAGACCTTATGATATGATAAGAGTAATGATTATCGATGACGAGCAACACTGTAGGGACAGAATACTTGCCCTGCTTAAACCTTATGGAGGCAAGGTAGAACCGTTATGTTGCGGTACAGTTGCCCAGGCCCTAAAAGATATTGATGCATTTCGGCCAGAAATGGTGTTTTTGGATGTACAGCTCCACGATAAATCCGGATTTGATGTCCTATCGGCAACTGCCCATTGTGATTTTGCCTTAATATTTACTACTGCTTTTGACCAGTACGCCATTCAGGCGTTTAAATTTTCGGCCATCGATTACCTGCTCAAGCCAATTGACAGGGACGGCTTTGATCGTGCGATGGAGAAGGCGTTTGATAAAGTAGAACAGGCACAGCTGACAGAACGGATTGACCTTATGCTCTCCCAGCTTTCGACCCCGGCCTTGCCAAAGAAAATCAGTATTCCGACAAGGGATGGATTTATCTTTCTTCCGGTCGCCGATATTCTCAGGTGCAAAGCCGATGTTAACTATACCCATCTTTATACCTTTGAAGGAAACAAAATTACGGCGTGCAAAACCTTGAAGCATTTTGACGGAATCCTTCAGCCCGAGGGTTTTTTCAGGATACACAGTTCTCATCTTATCAACCTCTGCCATGTCAAATCCTATATCAAAAGCGGCTATGTAACCTTGGTGGACAATACCCGTCTGGAAGTGGCGGTGCGACGAAAAGAGGCATTTTTAAAGGCTTGCAACGGGTTTCTTAAAGGGTGAATAAGAAATATGGGACTTAGATGGGCTGCTTTTCCATTGGTTTAAAGTAATTGGACATTGTGAGCTTATTCCTTTATCACTTGTTAATCAGGTAGGTGCCAACCATGTTGAAGCCAACCCTGTGCCAGACAGCAGGTTTTTCTGCCACCTGCCCCACCCAGTTTTGGCATCATCCTACAGGCGAACAACTTGTTGCCCTTGCTGACCATCATGGTCTTGCCAAATAAACCAGGCCATCATCCTCCCTGAAAGAAAAAGGCATCTCATTAACAGGGCCAGTAGCCGTGAATTTGCAGACCAGTGGCAGGGAACAATTATTTAGGCACTACATTTAGTTCACCGGTTACCAGGCTGTTGGATCGGCAAATGGCCTAGCAGGGATACTGCCCCAGCTGTTTGGGATTCCCTATCTTTCCGGTATCCAACTCTTGTAGGCTTTCATGTAAAGGGGGGTATGATGGTATGGGAATGGACAGAAATTAATGAAATGGCAATACGTTCAAATGGGCGATGCATTGGAAATTTGTAGCCATATTTAATGGACAAAGAACTGGAAAGCAGTAGAGCCTATATGGCAACGCTGTAGTGAAAAAGTTGCAATGCAGCGTTGCATGATGAAAAAAACATCCCCCAGCGGCTGTTATTCCGGATTTTACGCTACCTGGTTAGCGTACTATCGAGACCTTTCGGTACTGTTCTTGAAACCATTTTACCCGTGCTTATCGGTGGTTACTTCAATTGACCGTCATAAACTCCCTTGTAGGTGGTGAGAAGGTGATTTGTTCCCCAAGGACTAACCGGTGGTGCTTGGAATGGCACCGCAAAGGTGTCCACTGATGCACAACAAGTGTCCGTTGATGGATAATCATCATAGGGATTTATTTGACTAAGCAGATAATAACCAAACCCATCATTATACCATGAAGATAAAATATGTGATTTATGTTTTTTGCCTGTTGGCCATAGGGTATCTATCCTACCATTATCCGTTGTTTGCGTTTGCCTTATTGGCCCTGTTGGCAGGGGTGTTGTTGTATATGGTGGTATCAGGGACAGTATGGTTTTTGAAAAAAGGGCTTACATGGAAGCGGTTCCAGGTACCGTTGGTCATGGTGGGCACCATCCTGTTTGGATTGGCAGTAGGGCTTTTGAGCCCATTGCCCGAGCCCATTGGCCATTCAGGGAATACCGGAGAAGACCTCGAACAAGCCTATATAACCGACCAAGGAGACAGAATGAACATCAGGTTTTTCGTACCCCATTACAAGCAGCAAATGCAAAAACGCGACAGCATCCGGTTGGAAAAGGTAAGGGAGTACTTGGAAATGGGAAAAGTAGACAAACCCATCGACAAGTTTCATGCAGCCTTTATCCTTCACCATAACCGAATGCGCGACAGCTCGCTTTATGAACTTGCCTATAACCTCGCCAAACAAGCTGCTGCTGCCCCAAATTTAGCGGCAAACTACCAGGCACAATGGTTGGCCAAGGCTACCTATGACCGGTGGATGCTTTCCATTGGCAAGCCGCAAAAATTCGGAACGCAGGGCGGGGTGAGCTTTACCCTTGAATAACATGTCGGGTGTTTTGGAAAATGGGACTATTGTTGGGTGGTGCCCCTTGACCATCGCTTAGAGGGAAAAGGTAACGTAAAGATGGGGAACCTGTTAAAAATGTACCGCAAGATTGGGCAGTCATTGCCCAGGCAGGACAAGGAACTTGGTTATTAATAATAGGGCTTTAAACCGGCCAAGTTGAATTTCTGCATTGGAGAAGAAATCCCTTTTAAACTTGCTTTATAAACGCATGTTTGTAAGAAAACTGGTGATATTGTACAATGATCGGGTAAATATAGCAGTTTTTGGGTAATTTTCTTTTTGTATGTTGGCCCAAGATTGATAACTTCATTCTGCTTCTTTAACCCACTACGATAAAATGCTCCGAATCCTACTGTTCATCTCCTTTTGTTTTTGTTGCCCAATCCTTGTGGCGATGGCACAACATAATGGTCCTGATAGACTGAAGGGGTATGAACTCGACTACCTTGGGATCGAGAGTGGGCTTTCCAATAATGCGGTGACGGCCATTTACCAGGATAAAAAGGGATTTGTATGGATAGGCACCTATGATGGATTGAACAGGTATGATGGATATGATTTTTTGGTGTTCAGAAACCAGCCCCGGGACAGTTCGTCATTGGTCCACAACCGGATTGTGAGTATCTATGGTCATCAAAATGAAGTCTGGGTAGGGACAAAGAGAGGGCTCAGTGTATATGATTACCACACCGGGAAATTCGAAGCAAGGTATTTTCTGGACCCCATAACCAAAAGAAGACAAAAACTGGCGGCCAATATCAACGACATCACCGGAAGGGACTCCACCATCGTGGTGGCCACTGCTGGGCAGGGCGTAATGGTTCGCTCTAATGGTGGCCCCCTTGTCGGGATACCGTTACTGGCCGATGGTGAAAGGTATTATCAATACCACGCACAAGGAACAGCCGTAGACAAGGACCATAACATTTGGGCCTTTATCCAGGGGTATGGACTGGCCGTCAAGGAAAAAGAAAAAAACAGCTTTGAAGTGGTGCTGCAGGATATAAAAAGTGCTAACTGTATCGAGCTGGACAGCGATGGAAATATGTGGATCGGCTCGGACTATGGCCTGGTCCGCTTCCAGACCAAAAACAAGGATTGGCATTTATATTCCGCCGACATCACCAGAAATAAGATTACCGATATCATGAATGTCCCTGAGGACGGAGAGCTATGGGTGGCAACCGACGGCAACGGATTGGTAGTATTGGAGAAAAAATCAGAAAGATCATATTTCCTGAAGGAAGGAACCGTTCCGTCTGATTTGGCCAGCAATGCCGTATATGGTCTTGCCCTTGACCAGCAGGGCAGAAAGTGGATTGGTACCCTGAGGGGTGGGATAAATATCCTGGAAAAGAAGCAGAACCGGTTCCTTACCATCAATAATCCCGAGAATGTCGAAAATGGCCTGCCAAGTGATTTTATCCTTTCTCTCTGTGAAACCAACAGCGATAGCCTCTGGATCGGTACCGACGGGGGAGGAGTAAGTGTTTGGGACAGAAAACATGATCGGTTTACCAATTACCGCCATCGGAACCAAAAGGCAGGCTCCCTTCCCAATGATTTTGTAACGGCCATCGTGGAAGGGGAAGATAAACTGTGGCTCGCCACGTATGGAGGTGGCGTATGCAGGTATGATAGCCGTTCCGATACCTTTGTCCCCTATACCTTGAGCAACAAGGAAGGCCTGGCCCACCAGTACATTTGGGTGCTGTTCAAGGACCGGTCCGGTACCGTTTGGGCAGCGACTTCGAATGGGGAAGGCCTTTATCGGTATAACAGCGGACAGGACCGCTTCGACTTTGTGGATGTGGGCATATATGGGATCATATCCATGTGCCAGGACCATAATGGGGATTATTGGGTGGGTACTTTCGACCATTTGGTCAAGCTAGATCTATCCAGGAAACAGGAACATGACATCATTGATATTGGCTATCCGGTCAGGGATATCATGTCCATAGGTCCCGGTGACCTTTTGGTAGCCACTGAAGGCAGCGGAATCTGGAGGTTTGACAGGGAGCAGGGGACAACCAAGACATACCTCCAAGAAGAGGGGCTGCCCAATAATTCGGTATTGAAAATGGTAAGGGACGGGCACGGAAAGATTTGGATGAGCACCTACAAGGGATTGGCAAAATTTGATCCCAAAGGAGAGAAATTTACCAGTTTCTTTGCCTCCGATGGGCTGCAGAGCAACCAGTTCAATTATAATGCAGGGATAAGGCTTCAGGATGGGAAATTGGCCTTTGGTGGAATTAAAGGGTTTAACCTCATTGATCCGCTTCACCTGGAAAGGGAAAGCTATTTTCCACGCATACACCTTAGCCAACTAAGGGTAAATAACCAGCCGGGCCATCCCAATGGGAAAACCATCTTTGCCCTTGATAAACTCGAACTCCCATATGACAAGTCCATGGTTTCCCTGGATTTTTTGGCCCTGGAGTATGCACATCCCGAAAAAATAGAATACGCCTACCATATGGAGGGCTGGGATGAGAAATGGCACTTTGTCAATAATTCCAGAATGGCCAATTATTCCAAGCTTCCGGAAGGGGAATATACCTTTCATGTCAGGGCAACAAATGCCCAGGGAGAATGGAGCCCCCAGGTGTTTTCCCTGCCCATAGCCATTTTACCGCCATGGTACAGGACCTGGTGGGCCTATGGGCTCTTTGTCATCATCATTGGAGGACTGGCCGGGGTATTGGTTTTTTACCAAAGAAAACAGGACAGGCTGAAGTACCAGGTAAGCCTGTCCAGGGAGATGGCCCGAAGGGAAAAGGAACTCAACGAAAAGAAACTGAACTTTTTTACCAACATATCCCATGAGTTCAGGTCACCATTGACCATGATCATCAACCCTTTAAAGGAGGTGATGTACGGCGAGGGCAAACAGATGGACCCGGCGTCCATAGAGGTGGTTTACCGGAATTCGAAAAGATTGTTAAGCCTGGTGGACCAGCTGCTGCTGTTCAGGAAGGTCCAGACAGAGGTGGGAAATGTCAAAATGGTGAAGCTTGATGCCATAAGCCTCTGTAAAGAGGTGTTCACCTGTTTCATCCACCATGCCAAGAGCATGAACATTAGCTATCAATTCAATGCTGATCTTGAATCCTTTGCCCTTGTTGCCGATCGGCAAAAATTGGAAATCGCCATATTCAACCTGGTATCCAATGCCCTGAAATTTGTGGAGCCCAACACGGGGAAGGTAGCGGTCGGTATACAAGTGGCGTCCAATAGGTTTGTGGTAACGGTGGAAGATAATGGAAAAGGAATTGAACCGCAGGAACGGGGAAAGATATTTGATCTTTTTTATCAGGGAACGGCCCAGTCAGATGTGAAAGGCTTTGGAATTGGCCTTTACCTGGTGAAAAAACTCATTGAAGAGCATAAAGGCTCCATTTCCATTGCCGATAGCCCATGGGGAGGGGCGAAGTTTACCATCGAGCTACCTACCGGAAAATCCCATGTCCCCGATGGCCTGGTCCATGAAGATATTGGGGAACAAATGGTCTTTTTGGAGGAATTATTTGATCTGGAAAGTAACAGTCCAGTCCTTAAACCCGTGCCCGAGGACAGACTGGCCTCAATTACCGATGGAGTTGTCACGGCCAAAAAACGCCTGTTGGTAGTAGACGATAACCCTCAGCTCCGACAGTACATCAAAAAAATATTCGAAGCACATTTTCAGGTGGTACTGGCCGAAGGGGCCGAGCAGGCACTTGAAGTATTGGAAGAGCAACAGGTCGATTTGATCATTTCCGATGTGGTCATGAAAGGAATGAACGGCGTGGAACTGTGCAAAGAGTTGAAATCCAGGGATGAATATCGCTATATTCCAGTTGTCCTCCTGACCGCCAGTGCCTCGGACAGCATTAAGCTTAAGGGCATAGAAGTAGGCGCAGACGATTACATCACCAAACCTTTTGATAAAAGCTACCTGCAGGCCAGGGTAAAAGGCATCCTTCGGCAACAGGAAACCGCCCAACAACACCTGTTGACTTCGGTTTCCAAGAAACCTACAGACCGGAAATTATCAAAGGGTGACAAGGAATTTATCGATAAGATGGTCCAAGTAATTGAGGAAAACCTGGATAACGGTGAGTTTTCCATCCAATCGCTGGCCAGCGTCATGGGCATGAGCCATTCCATGATGTATCGAAAAGTAAAATATGCCACCGGCAAAACGGTCAATGAAATAATCCGGTTTGTAAGGTTAAGGGCCATTGCCACCACCCTGATCACCACCGATGCCCAGGTCAACGAAGCGGTGTCCAGTGCCGGCTGGAATGACCTTAAATATTTTAGAAAACAGTTCAGCCAGCAATATGGTATGACCCCTTCGGCCTTCCAGAAAAAATATAAGGGAGCCGTTACCGAGCGCCAATATGTATTGAATGCCGGCTTTTTGAAATTATAGCCGCAATATTACCTGCACGTTGTCTTTCAGGGAAATGTGTTACCCAAATGTTATTTTACCCCCTGTATTAGCTGAAAAAACCCCGCCCATTTTTAACCTAACTATCCCAAATTTGGAAAGGTCAGGGATTTACCCCGAGATCTTAAAAAATATTGTTTACCCAAAATACTGATGCAATGAGAAAACATTTACAGTGCATGGGCATATTCTTGTTTGCCCAACTGTTACTGTTGTTGTTTCACGGTGCTGCCCATGGGCAGGACGTCACCGTAAGCGGAACAGTGACCTCCGGGGAAGATGGAACCACCTTACCCGGTGTGAATATCCTGTTAAAAGGTACCGGGAAGGGCACCATTTCGGATATTGATGGTAATTACTCCATTACCGTGCCCCCCTCGGGTACCTTGGTGTTCACCTTCATAGGCTATAAGTCCAGGGAAGTGACTATTGGCAACCAAACGGTCATGGATGTGGAAATGGATCCCGACCTTCAGGCACTGGACGAAGTAGTAGTGGTGGGGTATGGAGAGCAGAAGAAAGCCACCATGACCGGAGCAGTGTCCAGTATTGGGGACAAGGAGCTGGTACAAAGTCCGGTGGCCAATATCAGTAATTCCCTGGTAGGACGGTTACCGGGACTGATTGCCGTACAGTCCAGTGGTGAGCCCGGTTACGATCAGTCGAGCTTAAAGATCAGGGGAATTGCCACCCTGAATACCGGTGCGGAATCCGATCCATTGATCTTGGTGGACGGGGTACAGCGATCCAGCCTGAACCAAATCGATCCCCATGAAATCGAAACGCTGAGCATACTCAAGGACGCTTCGGCCACCGCGGTATTTGGAGTAAGGGGTGCCAATGGAGTGATACTGATTACCACCAAAACCGGTAGCAAGGGCAAACCCGAAATCAATTACACCGCCAATTTTGGCCTTCAAAGCCCCAATTCGCTACCTGACCTGCTCAACAGCTATCAATATGCCATGCTGCGCAATGAAGCCAGTGTCAACTCTGGGCAGGAACCCTACTTTAGTGCCTCTTCACTGGAACTGTACAGGAACGGGGGAGATCCCTATTTTCATCCCGATGTGGATTGGTTTGATCTGGTGCTCAAGGACTATTCCGCCCAGCAGCAACATAACTTCAACATCAGCGGGGGAACCGACAATACCCGGTATTTTGTCTCGTTGGGATATTTTGACCAAAATGGTGCATATGATGTACAGGATGTGCAGACGGCCTATTCGGCCAATCCGAAATTCAAAAGATATAACTTCCGTTCCAATTTTGATATTGATTTCAACAAGGACTTTTCCGCGTCGGTAAAACTGAGCGGGCAGTTCACGGACTCCAATTATCCAGGGTACGGGGCAGGGGAAATCTTTTTCAGGATTTTGAATTCCAATCCCATGATGAACCCCGGGGTCATCGATGGTAAATTGATCTCCGGAGTGGAAGGGCTTCCTTCAAGCTCGGGCAGTCCATTGGATGCCATTGTCAACAACGGTTACCAACGGAACTTCGGCAGTACCATGAACACCAATGTCAGCCTAAAGCATAAGTTGGGCTTCATTACCGAAGGATTGAGCATAAGGGGGATGGTGGCCTACGACAACTACTACCAACATGCGGTAAGCCGGAGCAAGGAAAGCATGAAATACCGGATCGTAAAAGATCCGGAAGATCCCACACAACCGGTGTTTTTGCCCCAGGGAATGGATGCGCCGTTTTCTTTCAGTGAAAGTTATGGAAGGAACAGAAAGACCTATTTTGAAGGGGCGGTGGACTACACGCGGAGTTTTGGCCCACATAATGTAACAGGCATGGCCCTTTACATGCAGGAACGCTACACGGCGCCGGGACAGGAATACAATGTACCAAGGGGCTATCAGGGACTTGTCGGCAGGGTAACCTATAATTTTAAGGAAAAATACCTTTCTGAATTCAATATGGGCTATAATGGCTCGGAAAACTTTCCAGAAGGCAACAGGTTCGGTTTTTTCCCTTCCTTTTCTTTGGGCTGGGTATTGACCGAGGAGTCTTTTGTCCCGACAGGGGATTTCTTGTCCTATATCAAGATACGCGGATCCTATGGGGAAGTGGGAAATGACAAGATCGGCGGGGCAAGGTTCCTTTACCTACCATCGGTCTTCTATCCCAATAGCGGAGGGTACCATTTCGGCCAATACGGGGACAATTACCAATGGTATTCCGGGGCCGAGGAAGGCCGTGTGGGCAACCCGGATGTAACCTGGGAAAGGGCCAAGAAATTCAACCTTGGAATAGAGACCGGATTTTTTGAGGATAAGCTCCGGATCAATGCCGATATCTTTGCCGAAAAGAGGGACAATATCCTGTGGTACCTGGGCACCGTGCCGGATTTGGTGCAGGCAGATCTTCCCCCTGTAAACATAGGGAAAGTGGAAAACAAAGGGTTTGAACTGGAAGTGAACTTCAACGACCATATCGGGGAATTCAATTACTGGGTGAAGTCCAACTATTCCCTGGCCAAAAACAAGATCCTTTATATGGATGAGCCCAACAGGGCCCATGAATGGCTCCAACGGACCGGCCATCCGGTCGGTCAGTACTGGGGACTTAAAAGCGATGGGTTTTACAATACCCAAGAAGAACTGGCTGCGGCACCAACCTCGGCATTTACCGCCGAACTGCAACTGGGGGATATCCGATATGTGGACCAAAACCAGGACGGCACCATCGACCAATACGATGAGGTTCCCATCGGGAATTCCAACTTCCCGCAGGTCATCTATGGACTTTCCTTCGGGGGGCAGTACAAAGGCTTTGATTTTTCGGTGCTGTTCCAGGGAGCCGATAGGGTATCCACCTATATCGACCAAATGGGAGCCTGGGCATTCGATACCGATTGGCGGAATGCCACTGGCCGGCATTTGGAACGTTGGACCCAGGAGCGGTATGAGCAGGGACTTCCCATTACCTATCCACGGGTGGAACTGTCCCCTACATCCGGCAAGCATAATTACCGGCCATCGGATTTCTGGCTGGAGGATGCAAGCTATATCCGGTTGAAAAATGCCGAGATCGCCTATAATTTCCAAAACCGATTTTTGAATAGGCTGGGAGTGACCAACCTTCGGGTATTTGCCAATGGCAACAACCTGTTGACCTGGAGCGATATGGTGAATTTTGACCCTGAAGCACCCGCAGGAAGGGGTGGTTTTTACCCTCAGATGCGGGTGTATAACCTGGGACTGAATGTCCGCTTTTAACCGTAAACCTTAAGATGATGAAAGCCATAAAAAGAACGATTATATACCTGGGATTGATTGCGGCCTGTCTGCTCTCCTATTCCTGTAACGATGAATTTTTGGGCAAGCCAGAAAGTAACGATGTGTCCATAGAGGACATCTTTTCCAATAGGGTACAGGCCGAATCCTTCCTTTGGGAAACCTATAACAGCTGTATGCCCCTAGGGTTTCCCATTGATTGGGGAAAACATAACGGCATGTATGCCTCCATGTTGATGGCCGCAAGTGATGAAGGGGATGTGTACGATACCTGGCCTTCCTCGAATGACCATAACACCGGAGTTTGGAGTACTGCAGACAATAGGGAAGATGATTTCGGTACGCACTTTAAAGGGATCAGGAACACCTGGATCTTTATCGAAAACGTGGATATGGTCCCCGATATTGCCGAGAATGAAAAGCAACAGATGAAAGCGGAAGCCATGGTCCTGATGGGGCTCCAATACCATGAACTCATGAAACGCTATGGGGCGGTTCCTTTGGTGAGCGAAGTATTGAGTGCTTCAGGAGATATCATGCTGCCGAGGAATACCTATGAGGAGTGTGTCGAATTTATCGTCGGCAATTGTGATCAAGCCGCTGCGGTACTGCCCGATAGTTATCCTTCCGAGTTTATGGGCCGGATTACCAAAGGGGTGGCCCTGGCGCTGAAGGCACGTGTCCTGTTGTATGCGGCCAGCCCGTTGCACAATACCGATGCGCCCTATCTGCCGGGGAAAGAAACCCTGACCGGTTATGGGAATTATGACGGGCAACGGTGGCAACGGGCGGCCGAAGCCAACAAAGCCGTATTGGACTGGGCCGCTGAAAATGGAGCCCACCTGGTAAGGGCTTCGCAGGATCCGGCAGCCAATTACCGGGAGGCCGTAGAGGTACAGGGCAACCCGGAAATGTTGCTTGCCAACCAGTCCAATGGATGGTGGGGAGCCTGGAGTCCAATGTTCCAGCAGTTTGTCATGCCCCGCGGAATCTACGGGGGGTGGTATGGCCATGGTGTGACCCTGAACCACGCCAACCAATACCATACCCTTTCCGGTGAGGACCAAGTATGGGAGGATCAGGGAAGCTATGCCGAGTTTGCTTCCAAGATGCAGGCCATGGAGCCACGCTTCCAGTATTCGGTCTTCTATTCGGGGTCCAAATGGAACGATGAGATTGGGACAAGGGAATTTTACAGGCGGACGGATGGTACCTGGTCGGACGGTGCACCGCTCAACGGAGTGGGCTACATGAAAAAGTACATGGGCAGGGGCAACTGGGGAGGTGGCCAGTTCCACTGGATGGTCTTCCGCCTGGCAGAGTTTTACCTTAACTATGCCGAGGCCCTGAACGAGACCAGTCCCCTGGACCCTATGGCGATCGAAGCCCTGAATGAGATCAAGGAACGGGCCGGTATACCGGTCATCGATGCCGCAGATGTACGCTATAATACCCAGGCCAAACTCAGGGAAGAAATCAAGCGGGAAAGGGCCATTGAACTGGCCTTTGAGGAACACCGCTTCTTTGATGTGCGAAGATGGAGGATTGCCGGACAGGAAGGGATCATGAGCGGCCAGATGTGGGGACTTAACCTTTATGAACAGGAAGATGGAAATTTGGTGTACCGAAGGGAAACATTCGAGTCCAGGGTATGGGAGGACCGTATGTACCTGTACCCGATCCCCCAGAGCGAAATTGATAAAGGTTACCTACAGCAAAATCCAGGATGGTAAGGGAAATGCAGCCTATGGCATTTTCCGGAAAACGTTAAATCTGAAATACCAAAATCCATGAAAAAATCAATAGTTAGCTATATAAAACAACCGGGGATAGGGATGGTGACGGCCGGATGGCTGTTGACAGCATCCCTTATCATCCCAATGCCGTCAATGTCCCAGTCCATTGCGCCAAGGATTGCATTGGAGCAGGATTCGGTGGAAATGGAAAACACCGCAATTCCACCTTCGTATGGACAAAAGACCAATATCGCCTATGGTACCGAGCAGGCACTCAGGGTTACCGGGGCAATGGCCACCGTGAATGGCGAGGCCCTGCAGAAAACCTTTGTGCCAACCTTGAGCAATACCCTCTTTGGCAGGCTTCCCGGCCTTACGGTCATGCACGGTTCCGGGGAACCGGGCTATGATGAGCCCAATCTATTGGTCAGGGGACTGGGAACCCTGAACGATGCGTCCCCGCTGGTCATGGTCGATGGCTTCGAGGCATCCTTTGACCAGCTTTCTGCCTATGAGATTGAAAGCGTTTCCGTACTCAAGGATGCAGCCGCAGTAGCCCTGTACGGCATGAGGGGAGCAAACGGTGTGCTGCTGGTGACGACCAAGAGGGGAAGTGCTGGGGATACCCAGATCGGTTTTAATGTAAGGACCGGCTTTCAAAAGCCCACCAGATTACCGGAGTTTGTCAATGCCTACCAATATGCCGGCCTTTATAATGAAGCACTGTCAAACGACCGACTTCCTTTACGGTATTCGGAAGAACAGCTGGAAGGCTACCGCTCCGGAGCGGATCCCTACCTTTACCCGGATGTCAATTGGTACAATCAGGTACTACGGGAAAGTGCTCCCATAAGCGATTATAACCTTACCTTTTCAGGTGGAAGTGACAATACGCGTTACTTTATCCTGTTGGGCTACCTACAGAATCAGGGACTTTACGCCAATACCGATGGCGACAGGAAGGAGAACTCCAATGCCCATTTTGAACGGGTGAACTTCCGGTCGAATATCGACATAGCCCTTTCCCCCAAAGTGGCCGCCTCCCTTGATTTTGGAGGAAGGATAGAAGACCGGTATTTCCCAAACTATGATGGCCCGGGCCTTTGGGAGAACATGGCACGCTATCCTGCCGGGGCATTTCCGGTGAGAAATCCCGATGGCTCCTGGGGAGGGACCACCGTTTATCCCGATAATCCTGTGGCCTCCGTACTGGGAAGGGGGTATACCTCCTCGCACGACAGGAATATCATGGCAAACCTCAGGCTTTCCGAGGACTTGGGGGATTTTGTGCCCGGACTACGGTTTTCCCAGGCACTGGGGATCAATAATTGGCACCGGGGAAATTATAACAGGACCAGGAGCCTGGCATTTTACGAACTTTTGCCAGGAGAAGGCACAGAGGATTACCGATATATCCAACGGGGACTGGACACAGGGTTCACCGTGAACGAAAGCGGAAATGACCAATGGAACAGGTTGAGCCTGCAAGTGGGGCTGGACTATCAGAAGAAATGGGACAGCAGTGATCTTTCGGCCATGCTCATGTATCATCAGGACGTGCTCTTTGTAGGGGGAAATAATGTGCCATACGCCCAGCAACGCCTGATGGGAAGGTTGGCATATGGCGTGAAGGATACCTACTTTACTGAATTGACCTTTTCCTACAGTGGCTCCGAACGGTTTGAAAAGGGGAGCAGGTTTGGATTCTTCCCTGCCCTATCGGCCGCTTGGGTCGCCAGTAACGAGGATTTCCTAAAAGGAAGCAATGTGCTGACCTTTCTCAAGGCACGTGCTTCGGTGGGCCTTGCCGGTAATGACCAGTTTGGAGGCAGCCGGTTTGCCTACACCCAGGATTTTTATTACTCAGGGGACTACAGGCTCGGGGCCGATAACAATTCAATCGGGACCATTGTAGAGGGACCCCTGGCAAATCCGGATATAGGCTGGGAAAAAGACCTGAAGTTCAACCTCGGCCTGGACGGACAGTTGTTTAAAAAACTCGATGTCAATGTGGACCTGTTTTACAACCGAAGAAATAATATCCCCATCGATGGCTCCAATATCTATCCAGGTTACCTGGGCGTAACGGCACCCTACCTGAATTTTGGCACGGTGCATAACAGGGGCTTTGAAGTCAACCTGCTTTATAACGGAAGTTTCCGTGATGGCGGCTATTATCTGGGCGGAAGCATATCCTATGCGAAGAACAAAATCATGGACATGCAAGAGATCACCTATCCCGAATCTTATATGCAGCGTACAGGCCATGCCATAGGACAGCCCTTTGGCTGGTTGGCAGATGGTTTTTACCAGGAAGATGATTTCAATGCCGATGGCAGCCTTCGGGATGGGGTGGTATCATCGGCCTTCGCTCCGGTAAGGCCCGGAGATATAAAATACAGGGACCTGAACGGAGATGGGACCGTGGATCAAAACGATGAGACGGCCATCGGCAACCCCTGGCAACCAGTGGTCAATTACTCCTTTACCTTAGGGGTAAACTACAAGGGATTTGATCTTGAAGCACTGTTTTATGGATTGGCAGGAAGGGATGTGTCCCTAAACGGAACCTATTTCTGGGCCCTTCAGGACGATGCCAATATTGGTGTGAATGCCCTGGGGAGGTGGACGCCCGAAACGGCAGGATCCGCCACCTATCCCCGGTTGACCACACTTCCCAACCAGCACAATTACAGGCCTTCGGATTTTTGGCAGGCATCAGGCAATGTACTGCGCTTGAGAAATGTGGAATTGGGCTATACTGTTCCGGAAAGCCTTACAGGAAAAATCAAGGTGGACAAGGTCAGGGTGTTTGCCAATGCGGTAAACCTGTTGACTTGGGACGACATGGAAATGGTGGACCCGGAAAGTTACGGAGGTTATCCACCGTTGAAGTCATTTAATTTGGGACTGAGTGTCCAGTTTTAAACCGATAAACCCGCGATGATGAAGAACATAAAACGAATGATACCAATGTTGGGGCTATTGCTTACCGGTGCATGTGTGGAAGATGTGCTGGACAGAAGAATGGATACCAACTATACCGAGGAGCAGGTGTTTTCCTCCTATACCACCATCAGGAATTTTGGAATAGGGATATATAACCACCTTCCCGCAGGCTTCGACCGTTTTAACGGGGGAACACTTGCCTCGGCAACCGATGATGCGCTGCATTCCGGTCAGGATGGGCAGGTACAGCAATTGGCCCATGGGAACTGGGGCGCTTTCTCCAACCCGGATGATCAGTGGGAGGGCCTCTATGATGGGCTCAGAAAAGCCAATCTGTTTTTGGAAAACTCAGAGGACTTTGAAAACACCATCCTCCGTGATACCATTACCGCGCAGGGCAAGCAGACATACCAGACACAGGTGAACGATTTGAGATGGCTAAGGGCCGAGGCCCATTTTCTAAAGGCCTTCTTTTATTTTGAGCTGACCAAGAGGTACGGGGAAGTACCCATTATCGAGGAGGTGCTGGACCTGGAGGATGTGTCGGGCCATGAGCGCCGGCCCTACGGGGAATGTGTGGACCATATGTTATCCGAGTTGCAACAGGCCATGGAAGGCATGAGGGATACCTGGGATGGGTATGACGAAAACAGGATGCTGGGCAGGGCGACCACAGGGGCGGCCATGGCCCTTAGGTCGAGGGTACTGCTATATGCGGCCAGTCCGCTCCACAATCCGCAAAATGACCTTGCCAAATGGCAGCTGGCCGCCGAAGCAGCCTATGAAGTGATCAACAGCGGAAGGTTCGGGCTTTTTGACAACTATGGCAACCTGTTCAGGAGCAGTAGCAACACAGAAATTATCCTTTCGCGCCGTTATGCGGCTTCTAATTCCCTGGAGCGCAGCATGTACCCGGTGGGATTCACCGGGGCCGTGGGCGGGACCAATCCGTCCCAAAACCTGGTGGATGCCTACCAGACCGCAAACGGACTTTCCATCACCGAAGATGAAAGTTATGACCCACAGCAGCCTTACCAAAATAGGGATCCCCGGTTGCAGATGTCCATTGTGACACACGGGGCAACCTTTAAGGGGCGGCCCGTGGAAATCTGGCGTGGGGGATTGGATGGCCCGGGCAGGGCCAGGGCGACGAAAACGGGATATTACCAGAAAAAATATGTAGATGAAAACCTGGACCTGTTGCAGGACCGGTCAAGTGTACATGCGTGGATATACTTCAGGTATGGAGAGGTATTGTTGAACTATGCCGAAGCCATGAACGAAGTATATGGACCAGACGGAACTTCGGAGATGACACCATGGTCGGCAAGGGAGGCCCTGAACGCATTGAGGGCACGTCCGGGAGTCAGTATGCCTCCAGTAACCGTAGATGGAAAGGAGGCATTCCGCGATATGGTAAGAAATGAAAGAAGGGTCGAGCTTGCTTTTGAAGAACATCGCTATTGGGACGTGAGAAGGTGGATGTTGGGAATGGAGGCGTTCAACAGTGCAGTTCGTGGCGTGCAGGTAGAGAAAATCGCAGACGGTGAATTCTACCTGGAATACCGGGAAGTGGATGATCGTTTTTTCGCCCCGGAAATGTACCTGTATCCCATCCAGGCTGAAGAAATAAACAAGTCCAGGGGAGGCCTTTCACAGACACCGGGATGGTAATCAAATAACCTAGAAACGAAAAAATCATGATCAAAAGGACAATACTGGCCTGGGGGATGTCCTGCATCCTCAGCATAGCCGCATTTGGGCAAGATAGCGCTCAGAACAGTTTCTCTCCCGGTAAAATATGGGAGGACACCGAAGGGACACACATCAATGCCCATGGCGGCGGTGTGCTCTTCCACAACGGAACCTACTATTGGTTTGGAGAGCATAAGACCGCCGGTAGCAGCGGAAACCGGGCCAATGTGGGCGTAAGGTGTTATTCTTCTGCTGATCTTTATAACTGGAAGAATGAGGGGGTCGCCCTGCCGGTCGCAGCGGAAGGAAGTGGTTCGGACATTGAAAAAGGAAGTGTCATCGAACGGCCAAAGGTCATCTACAATGCATCCACAGAAAAATTTGTGATGTGGTTCCATCTCGAACTCAAGGGCCAAGGTTATCATGCCGCACGGACAGGGGTGGCCGTCAGTGACCGGCCGGAAGGTCCCTATACCTTCCTAAGGTCTTTGCGACCCAATGCCGGGACATGGCCGGTTAATTTTCCTGAATCCTGGAAATCAAAAAAAGTGACCGAAGCTGATCTGGAAGCATGGAGTCCCACTTGGAAAAAGGAAGTGGCCGAAGGACTGTTTATCAGGCGTGATTTCGGCACCGGGCAGATGTCAAGGGACATGGGGCTTTTTGTCGATGATGATGGGAAGGCTTACCATATCCATTCAGCAGAAGAAAACCTTACCCTGCATATTTCCGAGCTGACCGACGACTACCTTGGGTTTACCGGGAAGTGGGCGGTGATGGAACCGGCTGGCCACAACGAAGCACCTGCCCTGTTCAAAAAGGACGGAAAATACTATATGATCACTTCAGGCTGTACCGGATGGGACCCAAATGCGGCACGTTCCTTTGTTGCAGATGACATCATGGGGCCTTGGAAGTCACTTGGGAATCCTGCACAGGGTGAAGGGGCTTCCATTACCTTCGATTCCCAAAGTACCTATATTCTTCCTGTCCAGGGAAGGAAAGATGCCTTTATCTTTATGGCCGATCGTTGGGAGCCAAAAAACGCCATTGATGGCAGGTATGTCTGGCTGCCGGTACAGTTCAGGGACGGAAAGCCGGAGTTGACATGGCGTGACCAGTGGTCCTTGGATGTCTTCGACCATTAAACGATTAACTACCATTATAAACCTATTAGACCAATGAGAAAAATGTTGTTTATCACACTAGGGGCAATATGCAGTGCATGCCTTTTGACCGGATGTGGTTCTGGTAATGCCTCCAAAAAGTCGATCGAAGGGCCTGTTTCACCTTACCAGGGGTACCAACTGGTGTGGCAAGATGAATTTGACCAGGAAGGAAAGCCTGACAGCAGGTTCTGGTCCTACGAGGAGGGCTTTGTCCGGAACAGGGAACTGCAATGGTACCAAAAGGACAATGCCAATGTCAAGGACGGGTTTTTGGAGATAGAAGGGCGAAGGGAGCAGGTGGCCAATCCAAGCTATGAAGAAAATAGCAGGGACTGGAAAAAAAACAGGCCAAATGCCGAATACACTTCGGCGAGCATCAATACGGCCGGAAAAAAAAGCTTCCAGTATGGAATAGTGGAAGTAAGGGCCAAGCTGGATACGGCCCTGGGAATGTGGCCTGCCATATGGACCCTGGGCGAATCCAAGGGCTGGCCAGCCAATGGCGAAGTGGATATCATGGAGTACTACCGCGTCAATGGGAAGGGGACCATTTTGGCAAACGCTGCCTGGGCACATGAGCAAAAAAGGGCAGCTTGGGATGAAGCAAAAGTACCTTTTTCAGAATTTTTAGAAAAAGATCCGAATTGGCCGGAAAAGTTTCATATCTGGAAAATGGAATGGACACCCAAAGCTATCCGGCTTTCCCTTGACGGGGAGCTGCTCAACGAAATAGACCTGGCCACAACCCTTAACCCTGATGGCAGCAATCCTTTCCACCAGCCTCATTATATCCTGTTGAACCTGGCCATTGGTTCCAATGGTGGCGAACCTGCCAAAACAGCGTTTCCGAAAAAATACCTGGTAGATTATGTAAGGGTATACCAGAAAAAGTAAGAACCAGGTAATCAGTGGGAAATGTAAAAGCAATTTAGTAAAGTGTTATTCATAGTTTTGGATAGGGGGGCCTGGGTAGGCCTCCTTATTTTCTTATACTATTTCCCTTGTGGGATTATGAATAGTAATCATGAGCAGTTTTTTTAAGCTTCATCTAGTGGATAAGAAAAAGGACCGACATACAGTTAGGATAAATCATTTGTTCCTCTTTCTTATTCAATAGCCCCGCAAAGTTAGGCCGCCAATGCCCATACAGGGCAAGGACCTTCGGCATAAAGCCATCGCTATTTTTCCGCTTGTTTATTCCGATCCTCCTTGGCTTCAATGTCCCCAGCACCCTGGGGGAGCTTCATAATTAAAATCATTTCACTTTAAAACGATATTATTATAAAGCGACAAAGAAAAAACATCCGTAAAAATGTTTACCAGAGGGGCAACGAAAGGATCATGGCCAACCTTGAAAAGGGGGGCATGGAAACAGCCCCGGTCAATAATGGGGTTGCCTAAAAACTACCAAACCTACAAGGGCATCAATTTTTGGTTATTATTAGGTTAGTGGTCTACCTGGCAGGCATATTGTCCACGTGTTTGGGACTCCCGTTGTTTTCGGCATCCAAACCTTGTAGGATTTCATGGATACGTTTTCTAATGAACTGATGGTATAGGAATGGATATAAAGATAATTACTTTTTATTTAGTACAATTAGACTAAATATAGTGTTTTGCCTATTTTTTATAAGTTTTTATATTTTAAATAATGTTTTTCTTGATAAAAGAAGATTGTTTCCCGATTATTTTTTATTATTACATAGAAATGTTGATATTCATTTACAGTTTGGTAAATATAAAACCATTAAAAATGGGTGTAAACGTGGGGATGGTGATGCAGATATATGATTGATGTGAATTGTTATATATATCATAAAAATTGTTTAATATTTGAAAGGGTTAAAAATTGTTCTAATAGATGATGATCCGGTTTCCAACCTAATCCATCGCAAGCTGATAAAAAGGGTCTTGCCTGATGTGGATATTACCGTCTTTACTTCCGCATTTGACTCACTGGATTATTTTAAAGCTTCCGTAGATCGTCCATACCTGGTGTTCCTGGATATACATATGCCTCAAATGGGAGGTTGGGACCTTTTGTCGGAACTGGAGAAGGAAGGGCGTCCAGGAAATATAGGGGTGTATATGCTTTCCTCATCACTTGATCCATTGGACAGGAATCGCGCAAATGGGTTTGATATGGTGGCCGGGTTTCTTCAAAAGCCTCTAAAAGAAAAGGAATTGATCGAGATTTTCGGTAGGGCAGGCATTGACCACACCTAATCCCATTGATCCTTGTTCGGGTAGCCCATTTCGAGGAAATCCTGGTATAATACAAGGAAACTACACCCTGGAAATCTAACTACTGGAAATATTGCTTTCAATGAATAATCTGAAACACCATCTTATCCTCTGGGATGGGACAACAAGGGATTTGATCAGGGAAATCCCCGATTGGAAATATGATTATAGCCCTTTGGGAATCCTGCAGAAGAATGTATTCAAATTGGACGGACAGCTATTGATACACCTGTTATTGGACAGGTCCCTTCTTTACCGACAGGTTTTAAAAACCTGGCTGGAAAGGGCAGGAGGGTATGTTTACCTACTGGAAAAGGTACGGGGAAATACCAGACACCTGGAAGGAAGGGATTTAGAGACCATGACTTTTGGTTGCTTCCAGGTCCCCGCTTATATGGGGATGGTGGCCCCTGAGTCGGTCGGTTTTCCCGAATTGGCATCTTGGGCCCCGGAAAACAGGACATTTCCCTTTATGGCCGAGGTTTTTCGATTCGATTCCCAGCAGCTATATTGCCTGTATGCAAGGGAAATTAAGTCCCGAACAATGACCGTAGTCGGCACCACTAACAGGTGATGATTTTAAGAAAACAAAACATTTCCATTTTGGTTGGTCAGTTATGGGCATAGGGAATCGTTTTCCTTCGTTGCAGTTTGGTGGGATATCGTTATATTTACTCACTAAATCGATAAACCTATGCATAAACCTATTTTATTTTTACTCTTTTCCCTGCTGTGTGCCTGTGGGGGGACAGCAACCAAACAAGCCGTTGAGCAGCCATTATCCATCCAAAACCCGGTGATCCGTGGGGAATTTCCAGACCCTTCGGTGATCGAAGTGGACGGTACCTATTATGCCTGTGGTACCTCCAATGATTGGGCGCCAATATATCCCGTATATTCCTCTACGGACCTTGCCAATTGGGAGTTTGAAAGTTACGTGTTCATGGAAGCTCCTGATTGGACCATGGGCAGTTTTTGGGCACCGGAGCTATTTTATAATGACGGTACGTTTTACTGTTACTATACCGCCAGACGGAAGGACGGCATTTCCTGTATCGGCGTAGCCAGTACCACTGATATCAGCAAGGGCTTTACCGACCATGGCGAGCTGATCGAATGGGGGTCGGAAAGCATCGATGCATACGTGTATGACCAGCAGGGACAGCTCTATATTACCTGGAAGGCCTACGGGCTAAATCCCGACAAACCCATCCAACTGCTGGGATCCAAACTGTCCAGTGATGGCCTGGCGCTGGAGGGGGAAGCATTCCCCGTAGTTACCGCTGAAGCAGCAACTTGGGAACGTGGGGGGATCGAAGGACAGTCCATTGTGCAGCACGGTGATTACCTCTACTTGCTGTATTCCGGCGCAGCCTGTTGCGGTGGCGGCTGTGACTATAAGGTCGGGGTCGCCAGGGCAAAGCAGATGGAAGGGCCCTGGGAAAAATATACCGGCAATCCCATTTTGACCGATTTTGGCGATTGGAAATGCCCGGGGCACGGCACGCCCGTGTCCACTGGCGAGGGTAGCTGGTATTACCTTTACCACGCCTATGCCAAGGAAGGGTTTCCGTATATGGGCAGATCGGCATTGCTCAGCCCCTTTTATTGGGATGAAAAAACCGGTTGGCCATATTTTAAGACCGTGGACCTGATGGCTGACAGTGACGGCGGGGTAGCTCCCATTTCCATTGAAGATGGATTTTCCGGGGACCAACTTAAAGGTTGGTGGCGCTGGGACCTTGCCAGCAATGATCCCGTTGCGCTGGTGGAAAATGGACAATTACAGCTGTCCGGAGGACATAAACAGGACACTTGGGCCACGGCACTCTGTGTGGTTCCTGAAAAGCCCGCATATCAGGTGGTGGCCGAAATGCCAACCGATACCGACCACCTACAGGGACTAATGCTTTATGGCACCCACGCCAATATGCTGGGAGCTGCTGTGAAAGATGGCCGATTGCAGGTACTTGAACTGAGAAATGGGGCGTTTTCCCCGTTGGGAGCATCCGTAGCGGTGGATACTGATAAGGTTGCCCTTAAAGCACAGGTGGAAAATGGCCATGAAGTACGCTTTTCCTACCAGACCGAGGGAGGGGAATGGCAGCAGCTACCTGTTGACGGCGCGGAGAACGGTCTGCTTAAGGGTGAGTTCCTGGCTTTCTGGCAATGGGGGGTAAAGCCTGGGCTTTTTGTCGAAGGTGAAGGAACAGGTAGCTTTATCCGGTTTGAGCTGGCCTATAATGGAAATTGATCCTTGTCACCTGTTCAGGCATTTAATGGTTTTTCTTAAGGGGCAGTATGGTGATGTACCAATATATTCCAAGTGTATCTTTAACATTGGACCTACAATCCCACTATAATAGCATTATGGGAAATGATAACAAGGATATCAGGTGGGTACAGTGATATGCTAACTTTAAGAAAGCATCTAGGCAATTGGAAAAGTTTGTGAACCATGAACCATTGAATGAAATGGAAGAACAAGGTTTGATCAAGGCTTTTGAATACACCTATGAACCGGGGTAGAAAACATTGCAGGACTTAGTGGTGCATAAAGGTTATCAAGGGATAACCGGGCCAAAACCCGTTATGGAGCAATGCTTCTCATATGGGTATATTTCTGATGGCAAAGGATGGGCAAGAATGCAAAAAAGCAGGAAGCTAACTAGCCATACCTATCATGATAAGACGGCCCATAAAATAGTGGAAGGAATAAAGTCCGAGTATGTTAGGCTTCTTCAGGAGCTTGATATAAAACTTGAAGAGGAAAGAACTGGTAATCAGGGGGAATAGTTGGAAATGAATAAAGATACGGGACTGACCGATGCTGAACCCGATGCTATAAATGCAGTGTTCAAAAGGCATCCTAAAATACTTTGTGCAGTTTTATTTGGCTCAAGAGCAAAGGGGGACTACAAAAATGGTTCTGATATTGACATTGCCCTTAAAGGAAAAGAACTGACATTGGACATACTGGATATACCAATAGAGCTGGAAGATCTTATGATCCCATATAAGTTTGATATAGTCGGTTATAATAGGATCGGTGAAAAGACTTAATTGAACACATAAATCGAGTTGGCATCAAGTTTTATAATAGTGGGGTTTAGCCATATCAAAGAGAAGTCGTGGCAATTTAGTAAAAAATAAACCGGGTCGTCTTCCTCATATCCCCTTTCAAACAGTTATTAGCGATGTTGGATTGTAGCAGAAATGGGATAATCCAGAGGAAGACGACCCGGTCAGGCTGTGGTTTATGTATAATGGTCAGTTTGTTTTTTCATTATTGGCCTTTACCGTTTATCATGACCTTCACGGTTTGGTAGATGATGTACATATCTGTCCTAAGATTGACACCTGTAAGGTACAGCAGGTCGTACTTCATCCGTTCGACCATTTCCTGTACGGTCTCGGCATAGCCAAAATACACCTGGCCAATGGAGGTAATGCCCGGTTTGATGCCCTGTAGCTTTTTGTAACTAGGGGATACACTGACGATCTGATTGATAAAGTGCTCCCTTTCCGGTCGTGGCCCCACGATGGACATGTCGCCCTTCAGTACATTATAGAACTGGGGAATTTCGTCCAAGTGGGTTTTACGCATAAAATTGCCCCACTTGGTGACCCTGGGATCATTGCCACTGGTAAGCTGCGGGCCGTTTTTTTCCGCATCGGTATACATACTCCTGAACTTGTAGATCTCAAAAGGCTTTGCATTTTCGCCAATACGTTCTTGTTTGTAGAAGATCGGTCCTTTGGAGGTAAGCTTGGTGATGGCCATAAGGGCCAAATATACCGGAGCGCCCAAGATCAGTACCATGGCAGAGAAAAAGATGTCAAACATCCTTTTCATGATCTTGGTAGTACTGTCCATCTGCATGTTCAGGATCCCGTTTTGGAGACGGTCCCTGGTGATCATGTCCGAAAGCGTAAAAAGATCAGGAATTGCTGCTGTCGTGGTCAGCGTCCTGGTGTAAATTATTTCTTGATTATGATTAGCCATCTTATTACTTGATTTAGTCAGTAAATTAAACCTGACTAACATAAGCCAACATATATGCCAAGCGATGGATCGCCCTCAAAACAGCAGCTAATTAGCTTTAAACCCTGATTTTGTGGCACTTGTTTGGGGAAGGCTTACTCACTGTGTGGAATGCCAAAAGTGCTTGTGCATGGATAAAAATTTGTTAAAAGATGTTGGTAACCCCTTGTACATCAGGCCTATTTTGTAGCCGCTCCACTTGGCAAATAGCGAGCCAATGGATTTGGGCAGGACCTTGGGGTCGTGTTTGAGGACATGGGCAATTTCTGATTGGAGGTATTCCAGTCCACGTCCTTCGGCACGACCAAAATGATCAAAGATCCAGGCACTGTCCGCATGGAATACCCCGATATCAAAATACCGTTTGAACTCCTCGCTAACCGTATAATCATGGGAATGGTGGACCTGGGCATTGGCGATATAGGCCATTTCCCATCCCTTAAGCAACATTTTACCCGCAATATAGGCATCCTCGCCAAGGATGAGTCCCCTGGGGAATCCCCCTGCGTCGAAAAAGGCCGTTTTACGATAGGCGGCAAAGGAATTGGAACATGAAATGGTCTTGATGCCGTACCGGTGCCGGTCCTCCAGGCTTCGTACCTCGCTTTTTTTTGGATAATTAAAGAGCCTGGCATGGGACTCAAGGGTGGTGGCGCCATGGTGGGGGAGCTGCCTGCCGTAGGCCATGCCGAGTTTTGGGTTGTTTTCCAGCGCCGCTACCAGTACGGATAGGGCATAGGGGCCTGCAGGGATGGCATCCTGGGTCAAAAAGATAAAGATTTCCGCATCCGGAAACTTTTCCACTGCCATTTGCCGAGTGCCCCCATGGTCAAAATCCTTTTTGTCAATGGAGATCACATCAAAATCCTTCAATAATGGATCATCCAGTGTGCCGTCGGTGGATCCCGAGTCGATGATCACCTTGCGGTGCAAAGGAAGGGCCTGGGAAGTAAGCTGCTCCAATGCCTCATGCCATTTTTTTCCGGCATTTAGCGTGGGAATAAAAAGGTTGGTTTTCATGCAGTGTTACATTAAAGGTTGCTGGTGGCTACTTTTATTTCTCCAAATTCTGTGGTGCCCCGGATGATCTTTTCCGCATTCAGTCGGGCAGTGCCCTTTCCTTCCATAAAAATTACCGGATATTCTTCCTTTCCTGTATGCTCGTTTCCGGTAAGCTGGAGGTTCTGTGGGTTTTTGCTTCTAAGGGTAAAATAATGGCTGCCTGTTTCCAGGGCAGTGAGCTTATTGCCTTCGATCCGAAGGTTGACGGCTCCTTGGTCTATAATGCAGGTATTGGCCGAGCGGATGGTGTTTTCTTTGACCAGCACGTCCTTTGCAGAGGCGTGGATGGTCAGGGCAGGGGCGCGGTGGCTTAAAATATGGTTGTTTGCTATCCGGATCCCATCGGCTTTTACCAGCAGCAGGGTAGGGTTTTTGCCCTCGTTGACGATGCGGTTGCCCAACAGCTCGATGTTCCCGAGAAGGTTGATGTTGATCGATGCATTGGCCAGCTCGTTTTCGTTGATCAAAAGCGAATCGACGCGTATGCCATTGGGCAGGTGAAGGGTGGTCAGCTGGTTGTTTTCCATACAGATATATTGGGCATGCACGTTATCGATAAAGGTCACGTTGGAAAATACATTGGACAGCATGTTCAGTTGTTTAAGTCCGCCGACGAGCTCCACTTGGTTGTCGGCCACATTGTCCTTGACCAGTATTTCGCCGCAATCTTCCATATAAATGGCCGGGCGGTTGTTTCCCTTGGCCTGGTTGGCGATCACCTCCACATCAGAAACATTGACCAGGGTGGCAATACCCGAGCCGTCGGGAGTGGATTTTCCGTCCACAAAGCCATTGTCCCTGCTATCGTTGTTGATGATGGCCGCATGGATGGCCTGCGGGCCCTTGGGGCCACGGTTGTTGATATCCACCGCATCACTGGCATTGCAGTGGAACGTATTGTTTTCAAAACGGTAATTTTTTTCCACCCCTGAAGTACCAAAGGCCACTTGGATGCCGCTCATGCCGTTGTAGCTGATATCAGAGTGGAATACCGTAATATCGGGGCTTGCATGGATGAAAATCCCGTTTTCCCCGTTTTTACGGATGGTAGATTCCTGGATAGTGACTTCTTTGCTTTCCAATATCCTGATGCCCGTTCCGGGTTGGTAACTGTCTGTGTGCCGCCTGTCGGTGCCAAAGCCCATGACTGAGGTCTGCCCAATGCTAATGTTTGCGCACTTGTAAAGCAATATCCCGGAAAAGGAGCGGAACTTGGTGCTGTCACCGCTCAAATGGGAGTCGTAAATGGTGACGTTTCGGCTGCCGCTCAGGTAAATGGCTTCATGGAGGGCTTGGGCATTTAGGGAAATGGAGACGTTCGAAATGTCCTTGCCCCGGAAAAGTGGCGCCGAGGAGTTCTGGTGCCCGTTGGTGAATTCCTGCGTGCTGTCCAATTGTTGCACCAGGGTGCCATCTGCCTTGATGTGCACGCCCGACCGCAGGCCCAATGCCCTGACCCTATAGGTGCCTTCCGGAATCCAGACCGTGTCCCCGGCACTGGCCATTCCGATAGTCTGTTGGATGGCTCCGGTATCATCGGTCTGCCCATCGCCCTGGGCGTGGTGGTCCTTTACGTTCCACACCGTTGTCTTTGAAGGCTCCAAGGAGGTAGCCTGGCCCGATACGCTACCGCAGATCAGCAGCAGGGCGGTGACCAGGTAATACGTTATGGTATGCGTTTTTATTTTTTGTGGCATGGTAAACCCTTTTCAATAATAGTTGGTTATAGTGCTTGTTACGCTTGTTATAATAAAGATTGTCAGCTGCTTATGCAGGTGACGTTGTTTTTTTGTAAATCCCTTAAAATTACGGATTCCAGATAATCGGTGTTTGTACTTCGGCAACTTTCCCTGCCAATGAACAGCTTTGTTCGTCCAGTCCGCATCCAATTACCTTTTACACGACAACCTTTCAATTGTTTCACGAAAGTATCAACTTCCAGGTTTGTTCTGCTGTGCGGCTCCAAGGAAATTGCCGTGCCCGTTTTAGCCCCCTCTCGACAAACCCCTCGTACATACCTTGGTCGCTTACAAGCCGCTCGATACCCTGCTGGATATCCAGGATATCGGCAGGATTGGCGCATAGTGCGGCCCCGCCGGCGATTTCGGGCAAGGAACTTTTTGTAGAGGTGAGTACAGGTGTCCCTGATGCCATGGACTCCAAGACGGGCAGTCCAAAGCCTTCCATTTTTGAAACAAACAGCGTGGCATAGGCTCCCTTATAAACCTTCGGGAGCTCCTCCTCTGGAATATACCCCAAAAACTGCACCCTTTTTTCAATCCCCAGGTCTTGGATCAGCGCATTGAGCTGCGGATCGGACTTCCCGCTCAGTGCAAAGACATAATCCTTGGGGATGTGTGCATGGGCAAAGGCTTCCAGCATGGCCGGCAGGTTTTTATTGGCCCGGCGGTTGCCAATATATAGGAAATAGGGACGACCAAGGGAAGAGGCTTCTTGGTTGGCCAGAAAATGATCGTCTACGCCATTATAGATGACCGTGACCAGCTCTTCAGGAATGCCCAACAGGCTGACCAACTGCGCTTTGCTGAAATGTGAAACGGTGATGACCTGTTTGGCCCGTGTGGCAAGCCGGGCAATGACCTGCCTGTAATATATCCGGTGCATGGTAGAATAATAAAACAGGTGCATGAGGTCATGGACGGTAAAAACATAAGGCATTTTCGAATATAGGGGCGGCATAAAAGAGGGACTGTAGAAAATTTCACCATCTGACCTGGCAATGTCCCTGGCAAGGGAAACAGGGGAAAACATATTGCCCAACCCTGCTTTGGTCTGTATATAATGACAGTCCACCTGCTGGGGGGCAGCCTGCATGACTTCCCGGAAAAGCCTTCCGATCCCCGTATCCCCGGCCCAGCGGCCGTCGATCAATACTTTTCTTTTTTGTTCCATAACCCAATGTTTACATCGCTAAAAGGGAGATTGTCCCGGCATGTGCCCAATGGCACCAGCAGGACAAGGTACATCACGATATCATTATCGTATCCCGAATAGAGAATGCACATGATGGCAAGTAGTGGCAAAAAGCATGCTACCCAGAAATGGATGTGGGTATTTATGATAAAACAAGACTGGGCATAGCCTGCCAAGAACAGCACAAACGACGCCAGCCCGATAATGCCCAGCTCCAAATAGCAGGACATAAAGGTATTGTGGATATGTGGCTCACCATGGTAAAATTGGGCATATTGGTTCAGAAAGGAGGGAGCCTTCATAAAGCCATTGCCCCAGGGCGAAATATCAGCAATATGGGAGAAGAATGCCTGCCAGTAGACCAACCGCACGCCCATGCCGTCGTTCGAGGCAGTAAGTTCGTCCACACGGATGACCTTTTGGAGGACAATGGGCACAAGGACTGCCAGGGCTACCAACATGACAATGCGGTGCTTTTTGGAGAGTACCGTCCAGAGCAGGTAACCACAGCCGATCAACAGGGCCACTATTGGGGTCCTGGAAAGGGACAGATAGGCAAGCAGGAAAATAAACCCGATCCTCCAAAGGGCGACCCGTCGGTAGCGGATAACCGGGACCAGGATATACAGAAACCCCAGCAGGGCAATGCGGGCGCCAAGCATGTTCTTGTCGGCCAATCCCCAAAAGAACAGCTGCGGATCATAGAGCATACTGGCTTGTCCAGAGGAACTGCTACCGGCAATCAGTCGAAAATGAAGGGCCTCGTGGTATACCAACAGCTGCAACAGCAGCAGGGCAAAGACCACATGTAAGGTGATGTCCAATAGGTACAGCAAGTTTTGGTTGTTCCGCTGGGCAAGCCAGTTGAACGAGCAGTACAAAAAGGCAAAATTGATGATCAGTTTGGTTATCCCCGTGACCAGGGCAGCCTGTCCTTCATATACCTGAAAGAAGCTGATCAGTGCGTAAAGACTGAACACTCCAAGGCCGATTACCCAGGGGGCCACATACTTTTTGCCAGATTCGATATAGGAAAATCCTGCGGAGACCAGGAACAGGGCCGGGTAGACCTTGATGGGCAGGCAGGTCGCCGCAATGGCCATGCAGAATACCAGCTCCGAAAGCTGAACGTCCTTCCATTCCAGGACAGGCAGGGGCAGGGCACTGTTTTGTTGCTGCAGGGTCGTCGCCATCTATCGGTGGGGTTTTATGGTGTCTTTTGTCAATGTTGCTTCCAAGACCTGTTGATAGGCATCCAGCATCCTGTCTTTGTCCAAAATGGCAGCGACCGACTCACGGGCTTGGGCACTCAGCCGGTTGTAATCCGTTGGGTTGGTGAAAAGCCTTTCCAGGGCACCGGCCAAGGAACCGGGGCGGTCGGCATCACAAAAGAGCCCGTTTATCCCTTCTTTGACCGTTTCCTTCAGCCCTCCTGCCTTGTTGGCCACTACAGGAACATGGTGGCCAAGTGCCTCGATGGCCACCATGCCCAAAGGCTCTTCCCAAAGGGACGGAACCACGAGCACGTCAATTTCCGGGAACAGTTCGCTCGGTTTTGTATAGCCCATGAATTCAATATTGGGGTATCCCTCACTGATCGAGGCAAGGTATGCTTGGTAGGTTTCTTTGCCCTTGCCGGCAATGCGGAGATGGACAGGGAAATCCAACTGCTTGACCGTTTCGATCAGCCATTCGATGCCTTTGATCTTGGACAGGGTGCCCAAATACCCAAGACGCAGGGGACTGCCCTCCACTCTGGTCCTGGCAGGACCCGGATTGGGGATCTGCCGGGTATTGTGGATGACCTGGGTGGTGGCGTTCGCAAAGTAATTCTCGTCGATAAACCGCTGCAGGATGCTCTGGCTGATACCCACCACCGCGTCTACCTGGGCGGATTTTCGTTGATGATGAAGCCGCAAGAGCCTGCATTCCATGCAAATGCCCTTGCAGGCGGTGTCGTTTTTGTACATATTGCTGTTGGGGCACAACAGGTAAAGATCGTGGAGTACCTGGACAATGGGAATGCCCCGGACGTGGATTTCATCCCAGACCGCTATGGACCAACCGGCCAGGTTATGACAGGAAACCAAGTCAGGTTGTTCCTCTTCCAGGACTTCCTGCACGTAGGCGGCCATGTCCCGGTTTTCCCGGTCCTTGACATGCCAAAGCAGCCGCTGGTAGGCGGGAGGCTGGGCAGTGCCATACGGCCAGTACCTGTTTTTAAGGCCCGCGCGATAAACCCTTACACCGTCTACAGTGGATGAGCGCAAGCCGCCGTCCTCTACCATCGACAATACCGCTACATCAACTCCCCTGGACTGCATACCTTCCACCAGAAGTTTAAGCGAAAGTTCTGCTCCACCTCGAATGTCAGGGGCGTAAAGTGAATTGATATAGAGTATTTTCATAGGGTGTGAAATTACGGCCCTCTGCCACAGTTGGGACAAAGGGGCTTTATGGTTAGAATTTACCAAATTTCTCGAACAAAAGCAGGGTTTGTCCTAGGACGTTAACAGTTTTGCATAAAGTTGTTTGAGCCTGTTGCCGACCAGGGCCTTGGACTGATGCCTCAGGACATGGGCCTGCATGAACTTGCCCATCCCTTCAAGGGCCGTTTCATCCTGTTTTTTTAGGGCTCGGGCCTTGCCAATGGCGCGCTTGATCATCTGCCGGTGTTCAGCAAGATCCCGGTAACGGTAGCCAAAGAAATTTTCCTTTGCCTCCTGCATATCAACCAATGTGCCAATTTCTGGACAGACCACGGTTTTATGGTAACTGAAGGCCAACATGACCGTGCCCGAATTCAGGCTGCTGTTCAAATCATAGGGCAATACCACCAGGTCGGCATCTCCCAGCAATTCCGGAAGTAGCCTGTCAGGAATAAACTCGAGTTGCAGATTGATATTGGGCCTATTGCCGGCCAATTGGACAAGGCTTTTTTTATAGGTGTCGTCCTTTGGCTTGCCGGCTATGGTCAGGGAGATCCCTTCTATATCACCGACCGTTTCCATAAGCAGCTCGATATTTTTGTACGGTTTGACCGCACCCACAAACAACAGCCTTAGCGGTTGACCACTGGTTGGGACAGTTGGCTTGGCAGGCCCATAACTGTCCACAAAGTCCGGATGAGGAATGTGATGGATCTTATGGGCGATGGAAGGTGACTTTTCCAGCAGGAGCTGTCTGGACAGCTCACAGTGGATGATAATGGCATCGGACCAGGCGAGCAGCCGGTTGGTCAGAAAACCACTCATCTTGCCGGTTTTCTTTTCGTGGGTCATCCTGTTGTGCATGGTCCACACCAGCTTTTTTCCGCTCAGGTGGATGGTTGTCAGTACAATAATTTTCCGGAAAAAACTCTTGAAGCCCTTGAAAATCGAGCTGTCGTCAATATTTTCAAACCAGTTGAGGTGGATCAAACGGACGCGCCGAAAGTGTTTCCAGCTGGAAAACAGTCCGTCCAGTTCATGGATGTGGTAGCCTTCCTGCCGGAGGGGATCCACCATGATCTGGATGTACTTGTTTTCGGTATTTACCGGTGGGTTGAAGATAATATCCATGTATAAAACCTGCGTTAGCTAATTTTTAATTTTGCACCCTCCATTCTTCATTTCCCTTTTCTCATCTTTCTGCTTTTCACGGCAGCCAGGAAAACATCTTTGGCCGATAGCTGGAATTTCTTTCGGTGCCACCACCACTTGGTGATGTTGGGGATGGCTTCAGAGGCCATGATCTTGGTGATCGTAAAGATTCTCCGTTCATGCATGTAGCGGTCTTGGTTTTCGACCAGGTGCCGATAGATGACCGTTTCGGTTTCCCCCATAGGGTTTTCCTGCAGGAAGTTTTTCAGCCAGGCGGCATAGCCCATGTCTGCTTCCAGTTTGGCCAGCCCATTGGTGGTGGTGGAAGAAATGGACATCCTATGGCTCCGGTAGCGGAAAACAGCCTTGGGGCTATGGGCAATTCCCTTTTGGCCGGTGGCCATGAAGGCGGTAATGTCATCGGATCCCCAGGCCAGCGGTAGCTGATAAAATCCCCCTTGGTCCCGGAGTGCCTCACTGCGGTACATATAATCGGAAATATAATTGGACCGGTATTGGTTCAGCCGGTGCCAGATGCTGTCATAAACATCCTCGGTGGCAGGACAGGAAGGGGTGAGCAGCCAGGGTGTTCCCCCATCATCAATGATCTTGCTTCTGCAATGGTAGACATCCAAGGAGGGATGGGCAGCCATAAGCAGGGTGAATTCTTCCAGGTAATCCGGCTCAAGGAGATCATCATCTCCCATGATCATGATAAATTCACCGCTGGCCAGGGAGAGGCATTTGTTCCAGTTTTGGACCAAATTAAGCGCTCCGACGTTCTTATCGTTTTTATGGTACTGTATCCTTTTGTCATCAAATTGGGAAACCACTTCTTCAACGGGCTGGGGGGAGCAGTCGTTAAGGATGATGAGCTCAAAGTTACCAATGGTCTGGGCAAGGATGCTGTCAATGCATTCCCTGAGGTGCTTGCTCTTGAAGGCAGCAATACAAATGGAGAAGGTCGTGCCGCTATTCCTCTGCATGGGGTCCGGGTTGGTTTGAAAGTTTGCTTTTTAGGTAATCGATATCGCTCGATTTGATGACAAAGGCCCAGTGAAAGCCCGCAAAAACGATGAGAAACACCGTGGATTGAAAGGCCATTTCCAGGTATGGCTGGGCAATGCCGGCCAAGGAACCAGCGAAATCTGCCAGGAACAATGCAATAACTGCGCCCAAAACAGAAGGGGAAAAGGCCTTCAAAAAGATATGGGCACTGCCAAGGTGCAGGACCCTGGGGATGTAGTAGAAATAGAAAAAGCCCATCTGGATCAGCATATAGACCAGATAGCCAATGACCGCTGCCCCAACGCCCATGTCCTTGGCAAAGACCACGGTGATCGGCAGCGAGATGAGGCAGCCTATGGCCGCCGAAAACACCAATACCTTGGTCTTTCCCGAGCTCAATACCAAACTGGCCACAGGCGTGTTGTGCATGGACAGCAGTACGGTAAGCAGCCAGATGATCAGCCATTTGCTAAGGTCAAGGTAGCTTTCGCCCATATATAGGACCAGCAGGTTGTCGGCATTCAGAATCAGGGCAAAGACTACCAAGGACAGGAAAATGGAAATATAGCGGGTGGCCTCAAAAACCATTTTCTCCATCTTTGCCTGGTTGTTTTCAGCATGGGCCTTGGAGGCCGAAGGCAGCAGGACCTGGAGAAATATGCTGCCAAAGGACATGATTAAATTGGCAATGGTCTGGATGACACGGTAGTCGGTGAGCACATCGATTCCGCTGGCGAACTTGGCCAGCAAGATAGGCCGCAGTTCCTTGGCCGAAAACTGGAACAGCCCCATGGCGAAGATGGCCATGCTATAGCCCAGGATCTGTTTGAAGGCCTTTCCATCCCACTTGGGAAGCAGGAGCTTGCCCAAAGGGATAGGGTATAGTCTGAGCCGGTGGACATTAAAGGGAATGACCACTAACAGGGACAGGGTGTAAAAGAGGAAGTAGATTGTCAAGGGCCATTTGAAGTGGATGGCAGCCAGGGCGATCAGGAAGTTGAGGACACTGCTGATGACGGTAATGCGGTTGACATAGCCCAGCTCCTCTTTGGCACTCAGCAGCTGGATGACGACATTGGACAGCCAGTTGAACACCGTACTGGCAGCCAGGATGTACATCATTACCTTGTAGGTGGGCGCTTGGTCTTCGCTGATATTGAAAAACTCCGGGCCAAAGTCGGCCATGAACACAAATATCAGGGCATTGGCCAGCCCGATCAGGCCATAGAATACCATGCTGGACCGCGAGGCATTGGCGATCCTGTCGTATTCAGCTTTGGACTCCCACATGGCAAAATACCGGACCGAACCGATGTTCATGCCCAAATCCATCAGGCGCAGGTAAGCATTCAGGGAGAAGGCCAATGCGATCAGCCCATAGTCGGATTTGCCATAATAGCCTACCAATAACGGAATGGTCACAAACTTCGCCACGGCATCCAGCACCTTGGCAGCGATGCCCCAAACAGAGCCGGAGAAGATTTTCTTTACTGGAGATTGTCCCGCCATAGATGGATCAAGGTATCAGGTGTAATTTTGTCCAAGATAAGGATATTGAAGGGTTTATGGAGAGCTTGGAAGAGACCAATTGACCTGGCCCGGTAAAAAACCGCCGGAAAGGCTCTAGCAATCATGGTGCTAGAAACCATGACGTGAACCAATTTTTTTAGGGAAACGGTCACCGCTGAACGCCTGCCAGGCCGATCAGCGGTTAAAAAGTTTTTAAATTTTGTGAAATTGGTAAAACAGGTAGGTTTTTTGTTAGCATCATAAGCATGGAAAATATTTTGATCATCGGTGCTTTTGACCGGTATAATTATGGGGACCTGCTTTTTCCGTTAATCATCGAAAAACAGTTGGAATCCTTGGGAAAGGAATACCGGTTCCGTTTTTTTGGCTTGGTGGAAAGTGACCTTTCCACAGTGGGCGGCAAGCCCACCGAAGGGCTGGCGGCTTTTTACCAGGCCTGCAATACCACTGAAGGGAACAATCACGTCATCGTAGCAGGTGGGGAAGCGTTGGGCGTGACCTGGCATTCTTTATTTGCCGCCCTGAATCCCACCTATCAGAAAGTGCACCGCTACCGCCACCGGCTTTCCAAATATATTGACCTGAATGCCATGGCCCGCAGGTTTCTAAAGGGAAAAACCATTTTGCCATTGGTGTTTACCAAAGCCGATTTTGGACAGGTAAGCTCGGTGATCCTCAATTCCCTGGGTGGATCGGGGATCGATAAAAGTGTATTTGAAAAGTATCCTTTTATGAAATCGAAGCTCGGTGAAGTGGATTACCTGGCCGTAAGGGACCGGCAAACCGTCGAAAACCTGAAAGCAAACCAGGTGGCAGCCCAGCTGTTTCCGGATTCGGCCATATTGATGTCGGCATTTTATCCCATTGCCGACCTAAAGGAACGGGTGACCGCTCCGGTAAGGGACTACGTTCAGACCCATCGTGGAAAGTACCTGTTTTTTCAGATCAACAGAAAAAATACCGTGGGTGAAGAGGAAATGATCGCAGGACAGCTGGAACAGGTCTACAGGCAATCGGCAACCGAGCTGTGCCTGTGTCCCATCGGTAAGGCCCTTGACCACGATGACCACTTGGCGCTGGCCGGGGTTCGCAAGCAGTTGGACAGTCCCCATGAGTACTTCAACGCAGACAATATCTGGGATATCATGTACCTGATCGCCAATGCCAAGTGCTATGCAGGCACCAGCCTTCACGGTGCGATTACGGCCATGAGCTATGCAGTGCCCCATGTGGGGCTTAAAGTAGAAAAACTCAATGCTTATTTGGCCACCTGGGGGCTGCCCAAAAATAATTTTGCCGTGGGCTTTGAAAAGCTCTATGCGCAGTTCAAGGTAGCCGTTTCCTTGGACCAGGAAGCCTACAGGGAAAAGCAGCAAATTCAGCTCGGCCAGGCGAAAAAGGCATTTGATGTAATGGCAGGGGTCATCGCAAAAGCGTAGGGGCAAGTTAGTGCAGGATCCTTGGTAATGGGTATGAAATGGAAAGGATTACTATAATGGTAAGTTGTTTGTGCAGGTGACTCTTGGGCTGCTTATTGTGAATTTATCTACATATTGGTACAATAATTCTACAATTTGTCTAATAAATTTATTTTTTGATCCGAATGCCCTTCGTGGATATTCCAAAAATACCACTTCAAAACTATATATTGGCTATATTCATCATTTTTTAGTGTTTTAAAAGGGTTGTGGAATGGGTATTGGATTAATTAAGGTCTTTCCACTAGTGCCTTAAACCCAGAAATGATGAAAATACCATTAATTAGATTTTACGGATTGGTATTGACATTGAGCTTGGCGGGAGTCCCCTGCTTTTTTGCCTTTGCCAATACCGTGACCTCTTCAGAAAAGCATTTGGCACATCATGTCTTGCCTGTTTTACAAGATACCGTACCGCAAATCCCCCCGATCCAAGATCCTGTGCTGAACCAAAAGGATACCGTGCCAACAGTTGTCAAAACCGTCAAAGGCAAGGTAAGCGATCAGGACGGGGCTTCCCTTCCAGGGGCTACTGTACAGATCAAAGGAACCGAGACGGGTACGATCACCGATGAGGACGGCAATTATACCATTAATCTTCCTGCTGAAAATGAAGGTCTTGTGTTGGTATTTTCTTTTGTCGGCTTCCAGGGCAAGGAGCTAGAAGTGGGCAATCAAAGCCAACTGGATGTTTCGCTTGTAAGCCAAGGGGAAGAGCTGGAAGAAGTGGTGGTCATCGGATATGGCTCTGCCCGTAAAGCGGATCTTACCGGGGCCATTTCCCAGGTCAGCACCGAGGAAGTAAATGCATTTCCCACCACCAGCGTGGTCCAGGCAATGGCCGGCCGAGCTCCCGGCGTGCAGGTGGTGCAAAATGACGGTTCTCCCGGCGGAGGGGTAAATATCCGCATACGGGGAAGCAATTCCATCCAAGGGGACAATAGCCCCCTCTATGTAATCGATGGATTTCCCTATTCCGGTAATCCCACCAACCTCAATAATTCGGACATTGCCAGCATCGAAGTGCTCAAGGATGCCTCCGCCACGGCCATTTACGGCTCCAGGGGCGCAAACGGCGTGGTGTTGATCACTACCAAAGGAGGCGTTCAGTCACCTACCCAAGTGGAGTTTGACAGTTATTACAGCGTGCAGCGGTTACGTAAAAAGCTTGACCTGATGAACGGGCGGCAGTACGGACAGCTTATGAACACCCAAGCTGAAAACGATGGGCTGGCCCCTTATTTCAGCGAAAGTGAACTTTCGGCCATGGGTGAGGGAACCGACTGGCAGGACCAGGTGTTTGACAAGGCTCCGATCAAGTCCAGCTCCATCAGGGTTTCCGGAGGAAATGAAAGCACGCGGTTTTCGGTAGGGGGAAGTATTTTTGACCAAGAAGGTATCATCAAGGGGAGCGATTATAACCGCTATGCCCTGCAGTCATCCATCCACCATTCGCTGAGTGATAAGCTGACCATTGACTTTTCGACCAACCTGACCAAGTTGACCACCGCCAGAAGGGACAGTGATGGTGGTGCCAGGGGCAACTCCATGATCGGGGCGGCACTAGTGGCCTCACCTCTGTCCACGCCGTATGCACAGGATGGTTCCCTGACCGTGTTGTCGGAGGATTTCCCCTTTGTCTCCCCGGATATTATCAATCCGCTTAATTATATCCATGAGGAGTTTAATACAGTCAATGCCAATATCGTCCTTGCCAATGCTTCGGCGAGTTACAGCCCGATCCCAAAACTGACCATCAAGGTACTGGGCGGAATTGAGAACAGGGATGACCGGACGGATGTCTACCGCACGACCAATTTTATCAATAGTGACGGAAATGCCAGCGTGAACACCCGTCAGTACATTAGCAGGCTCAATGAAAATACCGTTTCCTATACCGACACCTTGAACGAAAAGCATAAGTTTGACGTCCTGGCAGGATTTACCTATCAGGATTTTCAGACGCGATATTTGGCAGGAAGTGCCGCCGGATTTTTAAGTGACCTGTTCCAGACCGATAACCTTGGGGCGGCCAGTACCCCGGGAGTGCCCACTTCCGGATATGCCAGGTCCGTGCTGCTGTCCTATATCGGCCGGTTAAACTATAATTATGCGGACAAGTACCTCTTTACCGCTACATGGAGGACTGATGGTTCCTCGCGCTATAGTGAGGGCAATAAGTGGGGGCATTTCCCTTCGGCGGCCTTGGCCTGGAGGGTGTCCCAGGAAGGGTTCATGCAGGATCAAAAAGCCATTTCCGAACTAAAGATCCGTACGAGCTGGGGATTGACCGGAAGCCAGGCAATTGCTCCTTACAGTACCTTGAACAGGCTGTTTCCGGGATACACTGTTTTCGGAGAGGAGCTGTACAGCACCTTTGCCCCGCAGTCAGTCCTCCCGGGGGATTTGAAGTGGGAAACCACCGAGCAATTTGACCTGGGCATGGACTTGGGATTGATTGGAGGAAGAATCATGCTGGGAGCCGATTTTTATATCAAAAATACCCGGGATTTGCTCAGTACCGTTCGACTGCCCAGTTCCTTTGGCTATACCACCACAGTGGCCAATGTAGGCGAAATCCAGAACAAGGGGCTGGAACTCAGCATGGACGCTATTGTGCTCAACAAGGCGTTTCACTGGAATGTCAGCGGAAATATTTCCTTTAACCGTAACAAGGTCGTCAGCCTGAATGACGGCGAGCCCATTTTGACCAATTTCATCAATGTGGTGACCGTGGCGGATAACTTTTCCATTATGGAAGAAGGAAGGCCCTTGGGACAGTTTTGGGGCTACCAGGAGGATGGCTATACCGAACAAGGCGATATCCGTTACAAGGACCTGAACGGGGACGGGGAAATAACCGAAGCGGACAAGACGGCGATAGGGGATCCCAACCCGGATTTTTACTACGGCATCAATTCCACCATGACCTTTAAGAATTTTCAATTGAATTTGTTCCTACAGGGATCAAAGGGCAATGATATCTTTAACGTCAGCTCCATTTCCAGTACCATGGATTATGGTCAGGGACTCAATATGCCCGAAGAGGTGCTACTGGATCATTGGACGGCCAGTAATACCGATGCCAAATACCCAAGGATCAGCCGTAACAATGACCTGAAGGTATCCGACCGCTACGTAGAGGATGGCTCCTATCTGCGGGTCAAAAACATCCAGTTGTCCTATGATTTCTCTTTTCCTGAATCCAAATGGCTGGGCAACCTGAAGCTCTATGTGAGCGGACAGAACCTATTGACATTTACCGACTATTCCTGGTGGGATCCGGAGGTCAACAGCAATGGCGGCGATACCAGCCTCGGGATCGACCATTACAGCTATCCCATTCCAAAATCATATACGGTGGGCCTACGGGCCACTTTCTAACCATCCAAACGCAATAGAACCATGAAAACATACCACATAAAACCCAAAGATATTGATCGTCCAGGCATTAAGGTGCTGCTAATGGCGATGGCACTGGTGATGCTGGCAGGATGTAGCGATTTGCTGGAAGAGGAACCCAAGACCGTAGTGGCCGAGAATTTTTACCAGACCGCTGCGGACATTGAAGCGGCCACCAATGCCATTTATACACCCTTGCGCAATGTGCGATCGGAGCAGGTGGCCGTGTTGAGTGCCCATACCGATTGGGGATACGGAAGAGGGAGCCGGGCGCAGTACAATGACTTCAATGGCTTGAATGCCACCAATATGAACACGGCAGCCAGTCGGTGGACCATGTTTTATGAGGGGATTAGAAATGCCAATCTGGTAATTTTTTATGCTCCGAAAAGTGAAAATGTACAGCAGGAGGTTCGTGATCGTTATTTGGCCGAGGCCAGTTTTTTGAGGGCCCTGACCTATTTTGACTTGGTAAGGAACTGGGGAGGGGTGCCTCTCAGGACGGCAGAAAACATCGAACAAAAAGATGTGCCAAAGGCCAGTGTAGCGGAGGTCTATGAATTTATCCTGGCAGATTTACTGGTAGCGGAGGCCGGTCTTCCGACCGATCCCGCGCAGCCCGGTCGGCCCACTAGCTGGTCGGCCAAGACGCTGTTGGCAGATGTTTACCTACAGCTGGAACAGTATGATTCGGCCCGTGTCAAAGCCCGGGAGGTGATGGATTCCGGACAGTTTGGCCTAATACCAGTGCAAAGTGTGGAAGATATCCAGTGGGAGATCTTCGGCCCCGACTTGGTGAGCAGTGCCGAAGAGGTGTTTTACCTGAAATATACCAGGCAATCAGCCCAGGGAAATGGATTGCCCTGGATATTGAACCATCCGAGTACCGGACTGTATAATTTTGGAGGAGCCTATGCCCATTACGGGGATTCGGCCAATCCATTTTATACGCAATGGAATGATGCAGACCTCAGGAAACAGCTCTGGATCCCCGTGGATTTTGGTCTGGGGGCCACCACCCTGGTCAATGGCAAATACGTGGAACCGGAAGCACCGGACAATACCGGTGCAGGAAATGACCTTCCGGTCTACCGGTATGCAGAGGTGCTATTGCTTTTTGCCGAAGCGGATGCAAGGGCCTCCGGAACGGTGAGCTCCGAGGCGCTGGAGGCCCTGAACCAGGTACACAGAAGGGCTTACGGGCTTGATCCCACGGTAGCCGGTGAAGTGGATTTCAGTCTTGCAGGGATGCCTCTGGAAGCTTTTTTGGATACAGTGCTGCAGGAACGTGCTTATGAATTCCAGTTTGAAGGAAAACGTTGGCTGGATTTGAAAAGACTGGGAAGGGCCGAGGAATTTGTCTCCGAAAACAAGGGGATCAGCATTGCCGAGAAACATTACCTATGGCCGATACCAGTCAATGAGTTGAACTATAACCAGGCGATGGACGCTTCCAGTGACCAGAATCCAGGGTATTGAGCAGTGGTCCAAAAGGCAATTGATTATAAAAAGCCCCGAATTTTTGGGGCTTTTTTATGTTTGATAGTGAACCTGTGGGAGGTTTTTAATAAATTGATAACAGTTAAGAAAATAACTTCGACCAGTTATTCTTTAATTTTGATTCATCCGATATATGGCTTAATGCTTTTCTGATCAATTACCCCGATGAAAAAGATGAGTGACCAAACCAGTACATTTCGATTAGGCCCTAAGCCTACGCTGGAAGAGGTTTTTTATACTTTTCATAAGAAACTGGTCTATTTTTCTTTTCAATATCTCAAGGACAAGGGGCTCGCTGAGGACATCGTGCAAGATGTATTTGTCCAGTTTGCACAAAAAGAGAATATGCTTCAGCACGAATTGGCCTATATCCAGAACTATCTATATAAGGCCGTCAGGAACAAGAGTATCAATGCGATTCGTGACCGGAAACAAAATTTGGGGATAGATGATGGAATGGCCGAGATTTCGAACCAGGACCAGACCATTGTCCAACGGATGATCCATGCCGAGGTAATCGATGAGCTTTATGCCGCTATGGAGACGCTTCCCGAAGGCTGTAGAAAAGTGTCTGCCCTAGGTTTTTTGGAAGGGAAGTCCAATCAGGAAATTGCCGATCAACTAGGGGTCTCGATCAATACGGTCAAGACCCAAAAGCAACGGGGCCTCAAACTCCTGCGGCTTCGGCTTGATCCTGAAGTATTATATGTTCTACTTGTGTTAATTAATTGTTAATCGGTATTATCTCAGTATTAATTAATTTTTTTCTTTAAAAAAACGATATTTTCTTTCACCTGTTTTACCTGTTTCTGTGTAATAAGGACAAACACACAGAAATGAACGAGCAAGAATACATCCATATATATTCTCAACTTATTCTAAAAAGCTTCAAAGGAACACTGAGCGCAGTGGAGCGTGACCGCTTGGAAAGGTGGCTTTCCCATAGCCAGGAGAACAGGGCCTTTTATGACCGTATTACTCAAGAGCAATTGTTGGAAGAAGAGATGGCGTTTTTTTCTTCAATAGACTCCACAGGAGCCTTTGGCAAGTTGAAGCAGCATCTTCCTTCCAGCACCAAGACGGAAAATCCAGGAAAAAAACGGTGGGGTCGCTATGCAGCAGTAGCAGCGATTTTAGCTGTTTTGATATTTGGATGGGGGATATATGGTGGTTGGTTGCCTGATATGAAGCCTGCCAATCAAAGAACGTTGGCTAGTGCAGAGATAGGGCCAGGGACGGACAAAGCCATTTTGGTACTCCCAGATGGAGAGGAAATCATGTTGGATAGGGCCGCAGAAGGAACCTTGAAGCAGGATGTTGGCCTCACTGTGGCCAAAAGGCTCAACCAGGTGGTTTTTAATGTCCAAAAGGATTTCGCTGTTTCCGATGCGGACATGAACAGGATTTTTGTGCCAAAAGGAGGTAAATACCAAGTGGTGTTGGCAGATGGTACAAAGGTTTGGCTAAACAGTTCCTCTTCTCTCGAGTTTCCGTCCAATTTTACAGGACAATCCAGAATGGTGACCCTCAGGGGAGAAGGTTATTTTGAAGTGGCCCATAATCCTGAAGTCCCCTTTATTGTCCAGGCCAATGACACAGAAATAAAAGTGCTGGGTACCCATTTTAACATCAATACTTATGACAATGAACCGCTGACCAGGACCACCCTGCTGGAGGGAAGCGTGAAGGTTTCCCTTGGGGAACATAGCAAAGTCATTTCACCCGGTGAACAAGTACTTTCCGATAGCGGATTACCGGTAAAGAAAATTGATATGCAGCAGGTGGTGGCCTGGAAGGATGGGCTATTTATGTTCAAGCGCACCAGGCTTGATGATATTTTAAGACAATTGGAACGGTGGTATGCCATCAAGGTCTCTTTTGATGGTGAGATCCCGGAAAAGCATTTCAGTGGTACCATCTCAATGGATACCAATTTATCCAAAGTCTTGGGGATGCTGGAAATGTCAGGAGCAATCGATTTTGAACTTAATAACGGAACGGTCTATGTAAAAAACATCACCCATTAAAAAGCCGGTGGTTCTCGCAAAACCACCGGCAAGGCTGATCAATGCCTTTTAACATCACATTAAAATTTTATCGATCAACATCTAATTTGTAAAGTTATGAAATTAACCCACTTAGGACAAGGTGGACCGGGGGTATCTTTTGCTCCGCCCAATTACCTTTTGGTTATGAAATGGACACTAATCTTATGCTTATCACTCGTCTTTCAGGTAACCGCCAAGGTCCATTCCCAGGAGTTGACCCTAAAGGCCCAAGGACTTCCCTTAAAAGAAGTGATGGAAATGATAGAATCACAATCCACCTACCGGTTTGTGTTCAATGATGAAACTGTAAGCCAATCCAATCCCGTGGATGTGGATGTAAAGAGCGGTTCCCTGGAAACGACGCTTTCTAAAGTCTTCACCAATCAACCCTTTACTTATCAGCTGGTGGACACCTATATTGTCGTCAAGCCCTTAACCGATGGTGATCCAGCAGATATTACACTAACCGGTAGGGTGATCAGTACAGATGGGGAGCCGCTGCCCGGTGCTACCGTTCGGGTAAAAGGGAGCTCCAAAGGGACGGTTACCGACTTGGACGGGAGGTTTGCACTCGGCGGGTTGGCAGAGAATGCCATTCTGGTAATTTCATTTATCGGGTATGATCCCCAAGAGATTCCTGTAAATGGCCGCAGTAAAATAGCGGTCACCCTTAGACCATCAGAAAACGACCTCTCCGAAATCGTGGTCATTGGCTATGGACAGCAGGACAGAAAGGAAGTGACCAGTGCCATTTCGAACTTCAGGCCAGATGAAAAGAACTTCAGACAGGTGCTGGGACCAGACCAGATGATGCAGGGAAGGATGCCGGGCGTCCATGTAGGGGCCGGCGCAGGCACACCAGGGAGCAATGTCCGCGTAAGTATTCGCGGAATCGGATCCTTAAGTGGTCAGAACGAGCCCCTTTATGTAGTTGATGGTATTCCTTTGGTGAACCATAACGCTGCGCTTTTTGACCTTGGTGAGGGCATGAACCCACTGTCCGAACTTAATCCCAATGACATCGAATCCATTGAAGTGCTCAAGGATGCCGCCTCTGCGGCCATCTATGGTTCACGTGCCACCAATGGTGTGGTCATCATCACCACCAAATCCGGTAAGGAAGGACAATCGAGCCTGAATATCCAGACAAACTTTGGTGTGCAGTATTTGCCCAATTTGGACAAAGTTAAAATGGCCGATTCGGATCTGTACTTGGAAGTATTGAACGAGGCCCGATATAATTATAACCAACAGTACGGCTACACGCCCGGGGACGGTAACTTTGTGGAATACCAGGAAAATCCATATCCCGGACTGCCGGATACCGATTGGCTGGACTTGGTGCTGAGGGAGGCCTTTGTTTCCAATGTCAATGTGTCGTTTTCCAGTGGAAGTAAAAAGACCAAACTTTACATCTCCGGTGGTTACCTGGACCAGGAGGGGGTAATCAAAACCAATGATTACAAAAAGTACAATGCCAAGGTCAATGTCACCCACCAAGCAGTAAACTGGCTGGAGATCGGGACCAATACCAACCTGAGCTTTTCGAGGAACCACCGCGTTCCAAACGGTACCTATGGATCATCTATTTTTCTTCGGAGCATGGGACAGCGGCCCTTTGACAGGCCCTACAAGCCCAACGGAGAGTATTATGTGGGGGGGACAGAAGAGTTGGTCTACCACAACAACCTGCAGATCATCAATGAGCAAAACACAAAGCTGGACAACTATAGGATGCTGGGAAATGCCTATGCGGACATCATCTTCAGCCCTTCTTTTCACCTGAAAAATACCTTTGGACTGGATGCCATTTATACCGAAGATTACCTGTACTACACCGATGAACATCCTTATGGGGCAGGACAAGGGCGTTTACTGGACGAACGCAGGATGATGACCAATGGATTGATCGAAAACACCCTGTATTTTGACCATACGTTTGGGAAGTTTACCGTAAATGCACTGGCGGGGCATTCCTACCAAAAAGTGACCACCAGCATCAATTCCATCGATGGCAGGGGATTTCCCTCACCCTCATTTGATGTGCTGTCAGTGGCCAGTGAGATTGCCAATGCATCCTCGGGGTTTGGAGAAAATGCCCTGGAGTCCTATTACAGCCGGGCCAACCTGAGCTGGGAGGACAAATACCTGCTTTCATTGTCTATTAGGGCGGATGGGTCTTCCAAATTTTCCCCGGATAAACGCTATGGCTCTTTCCCTTCTGTTTCTGCCGGTTGGAATGCCTCCGACGAGGATTTCTGGAAATTTCCCCAAACAGACCTTAAGCTGCGCGCAAGTTATGGCGCTACGGGCAATCAGGATGGCATCGGCAGCTATGCCTATCAGGCGCTGATGAGTGGTGGGGCCAATTATGGCGGAAACAGTGGCCTTTCCATTTCCACCTATGGCAATCCCAACCTTACCTGGGAGACGGCCAACCAGTTTGATGTGGGAATTGACCTGGGCCTATGGAACGGAAAGGCTAACCTTTCGGCAGATTACTTTATCAAAAACACCGAAAACCTGCTCTACAACATGCCCATTCATGCTACCAGTGGGTTCAGCAGCGTGACCAGTAATATCGGCTCAATGAAAAATACAGGGCTGGAATTATTAGTTGACTACCATCATCATTTTGGTGAATTGCAATGGCAGTCGAGCTTTAATATTTCCTTTATCGAAAATGAGCTTACTTCACTGCTCGGAGATGAGCCACTGCTGATCGGGGCCAACAGGACCTTGCAGGTGGGAGAAGAGGTAGGAAGTTTTTATATGTATAAAATGCTGGGTGTTTTCCAGACCGATGAGGAAGTTCCGGAAACTTTGTACGAGCAGGGAGTACGGGCAGGGGATGTCCATTATGAAGATGTCAACGGCGATGGGATCATCAATGTGGACGACCGCCAGATCATCGGTACTTCCAACCCGGACTTTTACGGCGGATGGTCCAATACCTTCCAGTATAAGGGCTTTGACCTCAGTGCATTCCTGACATTCTCCCAAGGGTCGGAGATTTATGCGACCTGGAGGATTACCACTGATAGACTGGGAAATGGAAGACAAGGCTTTCGGGAAGCACCTGCCCTGGAGCGGTGGACAGGACCGGGCACCAGCAATGAAGTGCCAAGGGCGATCCACGGAACAGGATACAATACCTATAATTCTTCCAGGTTTCTCGAAGATGCTTCCTTTCTGCGGTTGAGAACCTTGAGCTTGGGCTACTCCCTGCCCCAGTCCATTTTGGACAAACTTCAGATGAGCAAGCTCCGCATTTTTGTCCAGGGTGAAAACCTGTACCTGTTCAGTAACTATTCAGGATTGGATCCTGAGGTATCCAAAAATTACGATGCCCGCTATATGGCTGACGACAATATGAACCTGCCTCAGCCCAGAACGATCCGGTTGGGCCTGAATGCTGCTTTCTAGAACCAAAAAAACGAAGAAAATCATGAATACTAAAATTTTGACCCTGGGCCTACTGGTTCTTTTACTTGCCAGCGCCTGCGGTAATCAGTTGGACCTTTATCCGCGATCGGCCGTTTCTTCGGAATCAGATCTTACCGAAGATGATGTGGAAGCTTTCCTGATCGGTGTGTACCAGTCCGTTCAGAATGATCCTGGACGTGAAGCTTATATTTTAGCCGACCTGGTGGGAGGAGACCTGAATTCAGCTGGGTCGACCAATGGTGGTGGTACCAATGCCTTTATCAGCAATATCCTCCGCCCAGAGCATGGTTATGTGAACAGTTCTTGGAAAGGGTACTACGAGGCACTCTATCAGGTAAACACCCTGATTGCCAATATCAAAGAAATGGCTCCTTCCGTTAGGGTGAATCAGATGAATGGGACGGTACACTACTTCCGGGCATATATTTATTACAACCTATTGGTCAAATTTGGAGGTGTACCGATTATCAGGGAAAATACCCAGGAAAAGCTGCCAAGAAATTCAACGGAGGAAGTCTGGGGATTTATTGAAGAGGACTTATCAGTGGCCATGGAACATGCCCCTGATTTTAATGGTGAACTGGGAGGAGACTTTAACTACGTTTCCAGTCAGGCGGCCAAGGCATTGATGGCCCGGGCAAAGCTTGGTCAGGGCAAAATGGCCGAGGCGGCTACATTTGCCGAAGAGCTGATCAATTTGCCTTATTTTAACTTGGACAGCTTTGATGAAATGTTCAGGAGGCAGGACAATAGCGAACTGATTTTCGCTTTTGTAAACCTCACCATTGAGTCCAGTATCAACCTGTCCACGCTATTTTATACCTATGCCCACCCCCAGAGTGGTTCCTACGTTTTCAAGCCCAACCCCTGGGCAATGGAAATGTTCACCGCCGCCGATTTACGTGCGGAGGTTTCGGTGGACACTTATGATGGTCTGGACGTGGTAAACAAGTATCCAAGCGGCCAGACCGGCACCGATCAACTCAATGTAAGCAGGCTGGCCGAGATGTACCTGATCAGTGCTGAAGCACAGGGACTCGAAGGACTCGATCGTCTCAATGAACTCCGTGAAGCTCGCGGGCTTGGACCTGTATCGCCTTCCAATGAAGCGGATTACCTCGACCTGGTTTTGGAAGAACGGCGAAGGGAATTTTTTGCAGAAGGGTTCAGATGGGTGGACTTGGTACGGACGGGGAAGGCCGTGGAAGAATTGGGCATACAGCAGCGTGAAACCCTGATGCCCATACCTGAGACAGAGTTGTTGTTAAACGAAAAACTGGAACAAAACCCGGGATACTAATCCCTAAAAAGGCAGAAACGATGAAAAAATATATCAATTACTATTATACCGTTCTTTTGGCCAGCTCATTGGCTTTGATGGCAGCCAGTTGTAAAAACGACGATACCCAACCTGCAGTGCTGGACCAAGAACGTGCATCCATCACCCAGCGGGTAAAGGACAGTACTGATTTGGTCAGTGAGGTTTTTTGGGACACGACCTTTACCGTGGCCCCGGGGATCCAGGAGACAGATATCCATTATTTGTCCATGAAGGGACTATCGATGCGTATGTTTGTATTTAGGATAGACCTAAAAGAGGAGGGCGTGGAACTGTTTCCGCTGACACCATATGCCAGTAGTGGCTTTGGCATGCAGCCGATTCCTGAAATGATGGAATGGGTAGATGTGCCCGGAAAAAAGGTCGTGGGTGGTGTCAATGCCGATTTTTTCAATATGGACACTGGAGAACCACGAGGTGTAGTTCATCTGCATGGGGAGGCTGTCAAGACGACCCCAATGGTAGGGAGGTCTTTCTTTGGCGTGGATGAAAATGGGAGATTGGTGATCGAACATGCTGATGATTATCCCGAGTTCCAAGACGGTTTGTTTGATGCCCTGGGAGCGGGGGATCTGCTTATCAAGGATTATAATTTGGTCCCCCTGGTGAGCGAGGATATTCACCCAAGAACAGCGGTGGGAATTACCGATTCTGAAGAGGTTTATTTCATGGTGGTGGACGGCCGTCAGTTTGATTATTCCAATGGACTGTCCCTGTCGGAAGTGGCTGAAGTATTCCAGGCTTTGGGGGTGCGTGATGCCACTAACCTCGATGGTGGAGGGTCTTCCACCTTTGTGACCTTACACAGTGTGGAAGACGTATTTCATGTGCGTAACCGCCCATCTGACGGGACACCTCGTCCAGTGGCAAATGGTTGGGCTATTTTGGTAAACGAAAACGAATAAATGATGGAGGTTAATATGAAAAGCGTGTATAGAATTCCATTATTGATCATGGTCCTGTCAGCCATGGCGATCCTTGGTTGTGACAATGATGATGTGGTACCACAGAGCAGCCTGGATCCCTTTCTGTATACCATGGCCCCAGTGGAAGGAAATGCCAGGGATGTGGTGACCATCCAAGGGAGGAATTTCAGCAGAAACAGGGAAAAGAATGTCGTATCCTTTAATGGGGTTTCAGCCAAAGTCTTGGAAGCGAGCAATAGTAGGCTTCAGGTGGTTGTTCCTGAAGGAAAGGGCCCGCAAACTATTGAAGTGAGCATAGATGGTGTAGGTGCCGATGGAGCGTTACTTGAATTTATCCATGTGGCACTTCCTGCCAATTATATGGTCTCGACGTTGGCAGGGAATAGTGATTACGGTTTGGTGGACGGAATGGGCAATGCAGCATCTTTCAGGAACCCTGAAGGAGTGGCCGTTCATCCTGATGGATACCTTATCGTAACCGACAGGACCAATAATAGCATTCGTCAGGTGTCATTTGATGGCTCGGTGACCACAGTATTGGGAACAGGGCAAAGGGGTTATTTGGATGGTCCGGTGGCAGGGGCGTTGTTGGATTATCCCTGGAAGTCCTGCGTGGACAAGGACGGCAACATTTATATTGCCGATCGTGATAACCACGTTGTCCGGAAAATCGATCCCCGGGGTGCGGTGAGCACAGTGGCCGGAACAGGGGTGGCGGGGTTTAATGATGGGGCAGCTGACCAGGCCCAGTTTGATCAACCACTGGATGTGGCGGTGTCCGAGGAAGGGGTGCTTTATGTAGCCGATAACCGTAACCACCGGATAAGGAGAATAGATGTAGATGGAACGGTCAGTACCGTGACAGGAAGCGAACAGGGAAATCAAAACGGAAACCTGCAGGATGCCACCTTCAGGTATCCTTCCGGATTGGACATCGATGGTAAAGGAAATATTTTCGTTGCCGACCGGATCAATCACCTGATCCGGAAAATCGATTTGAATGCAGGCCAGGTGAGCACGGTGGCAGGTGATGGCTCACAGGGAACCAGGGATGGCCAATTGATGAACGCCCAGTTTAACAATCCATATGGGATCACGGTTACCGATGAGGGGAATCTGGTCATAGCAGACCTGTCCAATCATAAAATTAGGCTGATCGATGAGGAGAAGGTCCTCACCATTGCCGGCTCTGTCAGCGGTTTCCTTGATGGGGTAGGGAGGACCGCACAGTTTTATAATCCTACCGATGTTACCAGCCATGATGGCCATATTTATGTTGCTGATCTTGGTAACCATAGGGTGAGGAAAATTGAACAAAAATAAACTACTTGAAACCAAAGGGGGAATGATGGTTTGGGATATGTAAATATAATGCCCCAAAGTTCGGCTTGGTTTTGTAGGATGAAAAAGTCCACCAATTTCCCAGCGGTTTTGGCAGTAAAAGGAAAGCCCCTTCCAGTAATACTTGGAAGGGGCTTTTTTATGTGCTGCTCCAGAGCTGTGTCAAAATACGTGTAAAGGGCCATCCCGGGCGGGGGAAGGGTGAATGTTAATTAATCTTGAAATTTTAAGGGAAAATCTGGCAGATCTTGCCGAATTAAGCCGATATTTTATAATTTCGCAGTCCTACCGCCATCAGAATTGAAAAATCAGAAACCTTGAAGGGCATTTTTGTGTTTAATGTTTCTGAAAAAAGGATCAACTATTTCTTTTAATTCTATTGTAACCTGTATGAGTACTTTATCCCCTGTGAAAAGGCTTTGGCGGCTTTTAAAACTATACAAGCCAGAAATAAGGCAGATTTATACCTATGCCGTTTTTATCGGTGTGGTCAACCTGTCCCTTCCACTGGGAATCCAGGCCATCATCAATTTTCTCCAGACCGGTCAATTATCATCTTCTTGGTTTATCCTGGTCATCGTGGTATTACTGGGGATTGGAGTGGCAGGAGTACTGCAAGTATTGCAGTTGCGCATTGTGGAGAATATCCAACAGGATATTTTTGCGCGGTCAGCTTTTGAATTTGCGTTTCGTTTCCCCAAAATGAAGGCCAAGGAGGTGGACAGCATCCATGCCCCGGAACTGGCCAATCGCTTTTTTGATACGCTGACCATCCAAAAAGGACTGCCCAAGATATTGATAGACCTGTCCCTTTCTACCTTCCAGATCTTTTTTGGGCTTTTGTTACTTTCCGTTTATAGCCTTTATTTCATTGGCATGGGACTGGTAATGATCCTGATCCTTTACCTGTTGGTCAAGATTACCGGTAAAATAGGATTGGAGACCAGTATCGAGGAAAGTAAGTACAAGTATCGCCTTGTCCACTGGCTGGAAGAAATAGGCCGGGCGAGAAGGACCTTTCAAATGAATGATCCTACCGCATTCCATCTTGGCAAGACCGATAACATTACAGCTGATTATATCAATAGCCGAGAGTCGCACTTTAAGGTATTGCTGGACCAGTTCAAGTCCTTTGTCGGATTTAAGATTTTCATTGCCGCAGGGATACTGGTGGTAGGCGGGCTGTTGGTATTCAACCAGCAGATGAATATTGGGCAGTTTGTCGCTGCCGAAATTGTCATCATCCTTATCATCAATTCGGTGGAAAAGCTCCTAAGGGTGTGGGACAGTGTATATGATGTACTGACCGCATTCGATAAAATTGGATTTGTGACCGATCTGGAGCTGCAGCAGAACAACGGCCAGGAAGTGTTGTCTCCCTCTTCGGATTGTTCCCTGTCGCTGAAAAAGGCAACGTTCAGGCACAAGGATGCGTTGGATCCGGTCTTTAGTGACCTGGACCTGACCATACCCGAGCGGGCCAGGGCAGTGCTCAACAGCGAAACGGGATCAGGAAAGTCCACATTGCTGCAGGTCATTGCCGGTGTGCAGGACCTGGAGTCGGGAGATGTCCTGTTAAATGATGTCTCCTACAGCGTGCTGAGCAGAAAAAGCCTGCACCAAAAGCTGGGGATTGTCTTTGCATCCAACCAGATATTTGAAGCGAGCATTCGGGAAAATATCCTGGTAGGTAGACAGGTGCCCGAGAAAGAACTGTTGGAAGTGCTTCGGGACCTGGAATTGGAGGATTATGTCAAGGGGCTGCCAAAAGGATTGGAGACGATCATGGATAGTGGCGGGAGGAGAACACCGCGGTGTGTCATCCAGAGAATACATTTGGCACGGGCGATATGCCATCGGCCAGGCCTGCTGTTAATGGAGGACCCGTTGGCCAATTTACCCACGGCTGAAAGGGTCAAACTGATCGAGTTCCTGACCGATGAACAGCAGCCATGGACCTTGGTCGTCATTAGTGACGATGAAGAATGGTTGAAAAGAAGTACAATGACCGTGAAGCTGTAATCCGCTATGCTGAATATTTCTGAAAATAGTATCAATAACTATATCAAAAAGAAGGACTTTAAGGTCTTCAAGGTATTGGAGGATGCCAAATCCTTTCAGTTTTCCAAGAAGACCTTTATGATCATATCCATCGTGTTTTTGGCCGCCATGTTCCTGCCATGGACCCAAAATATCCAAACCGATGGCTATGTCACCACACGGTCTCCAGAACAGCGCCCCCAATCCATCCAGTCAGTGATTTCCGGAAGACTGGAGCGCTGGTACGTAAAGGAAGGGGACTTTGTCCAGAAGGGCGATACCCTGGTATTTATCTCCGATGCCAAGAGTGAATATTTTGACCCGAACCTTTTGGAAAGGACCGAAGAGCAGCTGAATGCCAAGACGCAAAGTGCTGATTCCTACGAATTGAAAGTCGATGCGTTAAGGTCGCAGTACCAGGCAGTAAAAGAGGCACTTGACTTTAAGCTTAGGCAATTGGACAATAAGATCCTGCAGGCCAAAAATAAGGTGGAAATGGACAGTATGGATCTGGTAGCCTTTAAGACCAACTTTTCTATTGCCGAAAACCAATTGAAAAGGACTACCGAACTGCACGCCAAAGGACTTAAGTCGCTGACCGAATTACAGGAAAAAGAGTTAAAAGTGCAGGAAACAAGGGCAAAGGTGAGCGTCCAGCAAAACAAACTGACAAATCAGCGTAACGAGCTGCTCAACCTGGACCTTCAGATTTCGTCGACAGAGCGGGAATACAAGGACAAGCTTGCCAAGGTGCAGTCCGATATCCAGTCGGCCCTTTCTTCTAAACTGGGCACATTCGCCGATGCTTCCAAGCTGCGCAACCAACTGCGCAACTATACCGAAAGACGGGAGCGGTACTTTATCACTGCGCCGCAATCGGGCTATATTACCAAGACGGTGACCAAAGGCCTAGGGGAAATGATCAAAGAGGGAACCGATATCATGACCATCGTGCCGGAGCGGTATGATTTGGCCGTGGAAGTATATGTCAGGCCCCGGGACCTTCCCTTGGTGCAGCAGAATGAAAAAGTCCGCCTGCGCTTTGATGGTTGGCCAGCGATCGTCATCAGTGGCTGGCCGGAAGCTTCCACAGGGATTTTCTCCGGAAAAGTGGTGGCCATGGACCGCTTTATCAGCAATAACGGTTACTACAGACTGCTGGTGACCCCTGACCCTGAGGAACGCAAATGGCCGGAGCGGTTGAGTATCGGCACCGGGGCGCGGGCATTTCTGCTCCTCAACGATGTACCGCTTTGGTACGAGGTATGGAGACAGCTGAATGGCTTTCCGACAGACTATTACAGCGAGGAGAAGGCCAACCCCAAATCAATTAAATTAAAGGCTCCCTTAAAATCGGTAAAATAAGCATTGACATGATCAAAGCTGGAATTTATATAGGCTTGTTGTTTTCATTGGTGATGTGCATTCATCCGGATTCCTCGGCCCAGGAAAATGGGATGCTTGCCTTTGAGCAGTACATCCAGGATGTGCTGGCCCATCATCCCCTGTCCCAAAAGGCGAGGCTCAATGTGCAAAAGGCAGAAGCCACCGTACGTGCTGCGCGGGGAAATTTTGATCCGGTGGCCGGTGCGGATTTTAGCCAAAAACATTACGATGAGAAGATCTATTACCGGAAACTTGCCACCGGGGTAAGGGTTCCAACAGTGGCTGGTTTTGACCTGGTGGCGGGGTATGAAAAGAATTCAGGCCATAACCTGAACCCGGAAAATTATATCGCTGGGGACGAGGGACTGTGGAATGCCGGCATTGAGCTGAACGTGCTCCAAGGACTGCTGATGGACGAGGGGAGGACGGCCCTGAAGCAGGCGAAGGCCTATGCGGCCATCGCAGGGCAAGAACAGGTATTGCAGACCAATGACCTTTACTTCAGTGCGGCGGAGGCCTATTTCTACTGGGCCAATAGCCATCAGTCCCTATCGATTGTCCAGGAAAGTGTCGTGCTGGCCAAGAATTATTTCGAAAATACCAAAACCTCATATTTTAATGGGGAAAAGACAGCCATGGATACCCTGGAGGCCTTTACCGTGTGGCAGGATCGCCAGAACCTGCTTCAGTCGGCACAGTCGAGTTATGTGGCGACCGTGAGGAACCTGGAGAATTTTCTTTGGGACCAGGATGGAAATGCCTACCTGCAGGGAAGGGAACCAGAGGAACTGGAAAACCTTCGTGAAAAAGCTGCCGTACCACAATTCCCCATTGACTCGGTAGAGCAACATCCCATGCTGCAAAAAAGCCGGCTGGACATTACGGCATTACAGGCGGAAAGAAGGATGAAGCAGGAAAAGCTGCTGCCCAAACTCAAGCTCAAATACATGCCGCTGCTCACTCCCGACGGGGAAGGATTTCCAGGATACAATGAAAACGACTACAAATGGGGTTTTTCCTTTAGCTTTCCTCTGCTGCTGAGAGGGGAACGGGGAAACCTGCAGCTCAGCAAGATCAAGGTTCAGGAAAAGCAGCTGGACCTGGAAAACAAGACCCTTGGGCTGAAAAACAAGGTGCTCAACAGCCAGGCCCAAATTGGGCTGCTGGCCAATCAAGTGGCCAACCAAAAGCAGAACGTGGACGGTTATGAGCGGTTGCTATGGGCGGAATCCGAAAAGTTCAGCTATGGGGAAAGTTCGGTGTTCCTGCTGAACAAGCGCCAGGAAAAATACCTGGAAGGCCAACTCAAGCTGGTAGACCTGATAACCAAATGGCAGCTGGAAAAATTGAAATATGGTTATTTCTCCAATACCCTGGATATTGCTGTGGAAGGGCAGTAGTTTGGAAAGGACAATTCCTTTTAAGTGGAAACATATATGCATATGATTTTTAGGCTCAGGGTGTTTCCAATTTCATATAATGGTGGCTTTGTTTGACAATATACCAGGTAGTTTATTGTCATGATAATGTAAACCACTCTGCTTATTAATAAGAGATTAGTCCTACTTTGTCATGTTACGGTTATTTTAGGAGATTCCTTCGTCGGAATAGCCTGCCCCGGTGGATATCGGGGACAAAACACGCTGTCATCCCGGGGAACAGCCTTTCCCGGTAGCTATCGGGAAGGGATCTCTTTAAAGGTACTTCCTTAATTTGACAAAGCAGGATTAGTAAGTCCAAAGAGGTTTTCCTTCCGATCGTCGTATTGGGAGAGCTGTATTTAGGAGCTGAAAAATCCAGTCGGATATCCTATCATCATGCCCAAATCAAGACTGTTGAATGGTAGAACTAACCATGATGACCATTACTAGATCTTAATCTCCTAAATCATTTCAATTGAATAGCTGAATTAATGGTGATTTTTTGATTTTCCTATGACCATGATTGCTTTGATCTCGCAAATCCTTACGAGAACTGTCCCCATCGCTTAAAAATTAGCGGGATTTATGTTAACTTTCCCAGACTTTACAAATCACTAATCAAAAGACAAAAAGAAAATTATGAACAAATTGGCTGATATAGGCCTGATAGGGCTTGCGGTAATGGGAGAAAACCTGGTGCTGAATATGGAAAGCAAAGGATTCTCCGTGGCTGTCTATAACAGGTCTACAGACAAGGTGGACAAATTTATCCAGGGACGGGGAGCCGGTAAAAATATCAAAGGCACCCATTCGGTGAAGGAATTGGTTGCGGCCTTGGAGAAACCCCGAAAGGTGATGATGTTGGTGAAGGCAGGCGATCCAGTGGATAGCTTTATCGACCAGATCATCCCGCACCTGGAGAAGGGTGATATTATCATTGACGGAGGAAATTCCAATTTTACCGATACCATCCGCCGTACCGAATATGTTGAGAGCAAGGGATTCCAGTTCATTGGAACAGGGGTGTCCGGTGGGGAGATAGGCGCATTGCGCGGTCCCTCCATGATGCCCGGTGGGAGCAAGGAAGCCTGGCCACATGTGAAGGAAATCTTCCAGTCCGTATCGGCGAAAGTGGATGGAGGGGTACCCTGCTGCGATTGGGTAGGGGCAGATGGTGCCGGCCATTATGTGAAAATGATCCACAACGGTATCGAATATGGGGATATGCAGATCATCACAGAAGCCTATCAGTTTATGAAGGACGTGCTCAAGATGGACTATGATGAAATGCACGAAACCTTTAAAAAATGGAATACCGGGGAGCTGGATTCCTACTTGATCGAAATTACAGCCGATATTTTGGCCTACAAGGACGAGGATGGAGCACCCATGGTGGAGAAGATCCTTGACACAGCTGGCCAAAAGGGGACCGGTAAATGGACTGGTATCGAAGCCATGCACTTGGGAGTGCCCTTGACCCTGATTGCCGAATCGGTGTTTTCCAGATTCCTCAGCGCGCAGCTGGACCTTCGTGACCAGGCTTCGCAGGTTTTCCAAGCTCCTGAGATCACTTTTGAAGGGGATAAGGAAGAGATGTTGGAAAACCTCAAAATGGCCGTTTATGGCGCCAAGCTCATTTCCTATGCCCAAGGCTATAACCTGCTGATGGAAGCTTCCAAGGAATATAACTGGGACCTGAAGTACGGCGATATTGCCCTGATGTGGAGAGGAGGTTGTATCATTCGTTCTGCTTTCCTCGGTGACATCAAAAAAGCATTTGATAAAAACCCATCATTGCCACACTTGCTACTGGATGATTTCTTTAAGGAAAAAGTACAGAAGGCCCAACCGGGATGGCGAAAAGTATGCGCAGTAGCCGTGACCAATGGTATTCCGGTGCCGTCCTTGAGCGCCTCGCTGGCCTACTTTGATGGCTTCAGGAGCAAGCGGTTGCCCGCCAACCTGCTACAGGCTCAAAGGGACTATTTTGGTGCCCATACCTATGAAAGGACTGACCGTCCACGGGGAGAATTTTTCCATACCAACTGGACAGGAGAAGGTGCCGATACGGTTTCTACGGCCTATAACAGTTAATATATCAAGGTATTCAACTTTGGCTACCAAAGGCCTATAAACAAAGGAAGCCCCTAGATCATCAGTTTCAACCTGATAATCTAGGGGCTTCTAACGTTATTTTTTCCTAGGTTATTCTATGAAAATTTTCACTTGGTTGTATTCTTCCGCCGATCCTGAAATCATGACCACATGGAAGCCAGGGCGTAAATGGCCCAAGGCAACGGGGAATTGGTTTTCCCCTTCATGGATGGACAGCTCATATTCCTGCACCACTGTCCCGAAAGCATCGATGATCCTCACCATGGCCTGATCGGCTATGGCACTTTCAAAATCAAGTTCCGCCATAGTCCTTGCAGGGTTTGGGCTAACTTTTAGCGAGTTGTTGGTAAACTTGGTAGCTTCGTTGCATGCTCCGAGGGTGGCACCGTTTTTCAAGAGGCTTTCCACTGCCTGGGGAGCGATGCATTTTACTTTCCCCTTATGGCATAGCGTGACTTTCCCGGATCCGTTTCCGCAGCGTACATCGACCACTTCCACGGTGATGGACTGTGTTTTTTGGCAACCGGAAGCATCGGTTACGGTAAGCTCGTATTCGGTGGTCACCTCAGGAGAGACGGTGATACTGGAGCCCGTTTGCCCGGTGTTCCATTCGTAGCTGTAGGGGGCTGCCCCACCCGTGACCTGTTCTACTCTCAGTTCCTGCGGTTGGTATTGGTAGCCCAGGTACAGGGTTTCAGGTTGGTTGGTCAATGCCTGGATCTCCTCAGGTTGATGGATGGTGATGTTTTCCAGGGTTTTGATATTGCCGATGGCATCGCGCACGTGGACATCATAATCCCCCGCAGTGAGCGAATCGAGGGTAGTGGATGCCTCAAAGGTTTCACCATCAAGGCTGACCTGATAGGGAGCCAGGCTTCCTGATACCATCACCTCAATACTGCCATTCTTTTCACCGTAACAGGTGACATCAGTGGTTTCCAAAGCGGTGATGTCCATTTCAGGAATATAAATCTCCACATCCCGGACCATGGAACTTCCTTCTTCATCGATGACCATAAAGGAGATGGTCGAAAAGCCGGCCCGCTCAGGGGTAAATGTAGCGGTCCCTTCTTCGATGTCCACCGAACCTCCATCCACATGATAGGTGGAGTAGCTAGGGTTCAGCGTATAGCCCTTGAACAGGGCGGGAAGGTGGACGTTTACGTTGGTGCCGGTAGTGGGCCTGAAATGCACGTTTGCCATCCAGTGCAAGTATTCCTCCAGGGCTGTATAGCCGTCTCCGTCCTGGTCTGCATTGGCATTACTGAAATCACCTTGGACGGAATTTGGGCTGGTGCCGATGGCTTCCTCCCACCAGTTGGGAAGCCCATCGCCATCGGAGTCCCATTGCGCGTCCCGTTGCTCGAAAGGATATACCTCGTATCCACCGGCGTCATCCTGATGGTCCGGAAATCCCTTTTTTCCGGTTTCACTTCCCACTACCGAATAGGATCCGGCAAGGGTTTCGTTGATCATGCGGTGGTCATGGTCATCCAGAAAGGGCTGGTTGGCACCCACATCGGAAAGAACGTTTTTGTAGGCCTCCCTTGCCGGTTGGATGGCCATATGGGAGGGGAAGAAAGGGCTGTCCACAAAGCCTTCATATTGCTTGTAATCACCGTTGGAGTACCGTTCTTGTCGCCCGGCTTCCTGATTTTCCTCGTTGAAATGGCCGGGCATGACGTTGCCGGAAAAGTAGCCACGTTGCGTGCCGAGGCCTGTGCCTTCATGGTCAATGGTCATGGCGATGAAATGGGTGGTGCCAGGGCCCGGTTTATAATAATTGTTGATAAAATTCACCTCGTGCGCACCGCCGTCGGTGGTACGGTTTCCCCAGTTGTAGACCACATTGTTGGTGATGTCGAGCCTTCCGCTGTAGTAGGCATTTCCGTCCAGTCCACCGCCCATGCTCCAGTTCCTTCCATAGTTATGGGCAAGCAGGTTATGGTGGAAGCTGCCGATGTCCCCGCCAATGGTAGCGGCATAGCCGTGCTCGGTGCCTTCCGGATAGTTTTTATGACCAGCAGCGTTCAGCGCTTCTGAAATAAGTGTCCGCTGGAGGGTAATGTTATTGGCTCCCCTTGAGCTGAAGGACTCATCGATCGTCCAGCTGATGGAGCAGTGGTCCAAAATGCTGTGGTTGGCACCGGTAAGCCCCATGCCGTCATAAGTGGGACCCGCCCCTAGCCTTAACCGGACAAACCGGGCGATGACGTCATTTCCGGTAAAACCGAAAGGGGCCGATCGGATACAGATGCCTTTTCCTGGTGCTGTCTGGCCTGCCACGGTTACAAAGGGGTCGTTCAGGACCAGTCGGGACTCCAGTTCGATGGTTCCGGAAACATCAAAGACAATCGTCCGGGGCTCCTCGTGGTTCTCCACCGCATCCCTAAGGCTTCCTGGGCCATTGTCGGCCAGGTTGGTGACATGGACGACCTTTCCGCCACGGCCGCCAATGGCAAATCTTCCATATCCCTCTGCTCCCGGAAAAGCCAGACGACGGGGACGAAAGGACCATACATTTCCCTTGGTGGTTTCCCCATTGCTGTTGACCTCGTCGATACGCCAGAAGTAGGTCTCGTGGATGGAGAGGTTGGACTCGGAATGGGTGGTGGCGTTTTGTTGGCCACGGTAAGCCGAAGAACCGATGGTCGCCTCATGGACGGCGGTTTCATCAGTGCCAAAATAAACATGATGTGCTACCGCATCGGGTGCAGGTTCCCAGTTGAGGGCCACCGTGCCGGGTTCCACATCATGGGCGGATCGGTCCTCAGGAAAGGGCGTGGTGGCCTGTGCAAGAAAATTGGGCGTGTTGAGTTCAATGCCACAGATATAGACGTTTTTGATCAGGTCATCGGTGGTGGTCACCGCCTGGAACAACAGCTCCACATCATTGCCTTCTTCGACTTCAAAGGTGAGGTAATTGATGGCCATTGAGGTGGGCTCTGTGGCCCTCAGGGGCATACTAAGGTTGTCCACGACCTGACTGCCATTAAGGGAAATGTCAAGGGGCGCACATTGTTTGGAACTCAGTCCGTTATGGTAGGTCAGCAGGCTGTGGGTGCCTGCTTCCAGTCCGGAAATGGTGAGCCTGATCTGCGCTCCGGCATCACCACCGTCCACATATACGGCATCTCCCCCAAGTCGGGCGTAATAAGGAGCCTGAATACCTGCCTTGTACCAGTTGGCCCGCAGCGCTTCGCCCACTTCCCCCACTTTTTCAAAGGTGAACGTGATACCATCGACGGTTTTGGAGGTAGACTGTTCGTTATCTGGAATCCACGGCGTATAGCCGGGTTCGTTGGTTTCTGCCTCCCTTCTGCCACTCATGTTCATGTCAAGCTTGACAACCGGCTGCTGCGCCTGTAACCAGGTTGGCAGCAGGCAGAGTGCCAGGATGAATAATGTAATCGGTTTGTTGAAATTGTGCATATTATTGGGTTTTTGTTAAAAAAACTTGGTTTTCATCAGGACAATATGGACAGGCCATACTGTGGGACATGCCCATAATTGCCATCGGCTATCCCTTGATCGTGTACCGAATACCCATGGGGAAACGGGAGGGAAAGATTCTATATACATCTTTCCCTCAAGGAGCAACGTAGCTCGCCCTGTCGGTAAATTTCCGATCGGTAATGGAATTTGGCAATGATGGCCGCCACAGCCAGTTCGGCGGTGTGGACAGATTAAAATGGTTTAAATGAAGTCTATAACCATCTTGGCTGTTGCCAAAATGGTCAAAACCGGTAGGAGTCAGTTCTAGGGGTTAATGAAAAAGAATGATTGTTTTGTGAAATTTCACCGATTTAATTGAATTAAATATAGATTACCAGCAATAGTTAACTATCCTGTACTTTCCTGTATTATCGGTTTAAGAACGATCTGTACTTGCTGCGACCAAAGGATGGGGAACTACCTAAACCCGAACCTATGCCAAAAGGTATTATGTGTTTTGAAAACGTTTAAATGGTGTCAGCGCTGGTTATTGGCAGCTGTGGCCCTATGACCCCGGACCAATCTTTTGACATCTTCCAAAGAAAGGTACAGGCAAGGAACAATGACCAAAATGATGGTCGTGGCGAATACAATGCCAAACCCCAGTGAAATGGCCATGGGGATCAAATAAAATGCCTGGCTGGAAGTTTCCAGGATAATGGGCGTGAGGCCTCCAAAGGTGGTCAAGGTGGTCAAGGCAATCGGCCTGAAACGCCGTAGTCCCGCTTCATGGATAGCTTGGTCAGCAGGGAGTTCTTTTCTCATTTTATTGGCATAATCCACCATGATCAAAGAATCGTTTACCACTACCCCTGCCAGTGCAATCATTCCCATCAGGCTGACCAGTGACAGGTCATAGCCCAACAGGATGTGCCCGATTACGGCTCCCACCACGCCAAAGGGAATGGCTGCCATTACGATGAGCGGCTGTGTGTAATTGCCGAAGGCCAAGGCCAGTAGGGCATAGATGAGCAAAAGGGCCATCGTAAAGGTGCCCCACAGGGAGTCGGTGGATTCACGCATATCTGCCTGGCTGCCTTCGAAAGTCCAGGTGAGCCCGGGGAAATCCGCCCGTAGTTGGGGGAGCACTGTTTCATTAATGGAAGCCAACACCCGGCTTACCGCATTTGAAGGCTCCACGTCCATGCCTACATTGACCACGCGACGGCCATCACGTCGGTTGATGGAGGTAAAGGCCTCTTTTTGGACGACTTCCACCACATCCATCAGGGGGACTTCCATCCCTTCTTCAGTCCTGATGATAAAGTCCTCCAGGTTTCTGAGGTCCTTGCGCTCTGCCAAGGGGAGTTTTACCCGAATTTCCACTTCGTTGTTGCCCCTGAGCTGGCGCATGGCCAGGGCCCCGAAAAAGGCATTACGGACCTGTCGGCCCACTTCAGAGGAGGTGAGTCCCAAGTTCCGGCCTTGGGGCAGTAGTTTGAAATCATATTGTATCTTTCCTTTATTGTAATTATCGCTGACATCCCGGGTGTTTTCAAAGGTGCTCATCTTCTCGACAAATGCCTTGCTGGCTTTTTCCAGGACAGCGATATCCGTATGGCTAAGGTCAACGCTGATCGCCTGCCGTGCGCCCCCCGGGCCTCGTTCCGCCTCGAAGGTGATCTGGTCCACGCCGCGAATGTCGCCGATATTGTCCCGCCATAGGGCGATGACTTCACGGGCAGTGATGTCCCGCTGGTCAGGGGGAAGCATGACGATTTCCACATCGATAAAGTTTTGCCCCCTGACATTGGTCTTTACCCCTTCGGCCACTTCATATAGGTTGTGCTCTTCAAACATCCTTCTGGTGGCAGTGGTCACTTCTTCGGCCACTTCGGCGGCTTGGTCAGGAGTGGTGCCCACAGGAAGACGGATTCCCGCCTCGATTTCGTCTGCAGCCACTTCCGGCATCAGGATAATCCCCATGTGATCGCTCAGACCATAGCCGCCTACGATGACCAAAAGGCCTATTGCGATGCTAAGGGTGATGTATTTAAATTTCAGGCATTTATCCAGAAAAGGGTGAAAATACGTCTCAATGAACCAATCGAAGCCTCTGGCAAACTTCCCTTGGTAGTTTTCCAATTTCAGGATGATTCCTTTTTTCTTGCGCCGTTTGATATGGCCCAAGTGGGAGGGAAGGATGAAAAGTGCCTCGATCAGGGAGACAGTGAGGATGACGATGACCACCGCAGGAAGTGGCCACCAGAATTTGCCGGTTTCACCTGGAATATAGAGCAGCGGAAAAAAAGCTATGATCGTCGTCAGGATGCTGAAAAAGACAGGCTTGGCCACATCCCTTGTCCCCTTGATGGAGGCATCCATGATGCTGTATCCTTTTTGACGGTATTCAAAGACATTTTCACCGACCACAATGGCGTCATCCACCACAATGCCCAAAACGACCAGAAAGCCAAACATGGATATCATGTTTACACTGACTCCGATCAGTGGTAGGAACGTAATGCCCCCAATGAACGAGATGACCATACCGATCATTACCCAAAAGGCCAGGCGGTACTCCAAAAACAAGGCAAGGATCACCAAGACAATGACCACCGCCATCAAACCGTTTTCGGTAAGCAGCGAAAGGCGTTCGCGGTAATCCTCGGCCCTGTTGCTGTCTATCCGATAGTTTACCCCGGGGGGCAATTGGAAATCTGCCAGGAGTTCATTGACCAATTCCTCGATTTCAATCGGGGACTGGTCACCTACGCGGAATATTTCCATGCTGACCGCTGGGGCCTGGTTAAACTGACCGTGAAAGCCCGTTTCCTCAAATCCATCGGTAATCGTGGCGATATCCCGGAGCTTTACCTGTGCACCGGAAGGGGACGAGGCGATATTGATTTCGCCAAATTCCCTGGCCCACTGTTTCCGCTCCTTCATCCTGAGCAGGATCTCTCCTGAATTGGTCTGAATGGCCCCGGCGGGGATGTCCCTGCTGGACTGGTCGATCAGATTGGCTACCTGTCCCAGGGTAAGCTGGTATTTTCTCAGGTTATGGCGGGGAATTTCTATCCGTGTCTCATAGTCGGGCACATTGTCCAGGCTGACCTGAGTAATCTCCGGCTGGCTTAAGAGACGGTTTCTAAGACGTTCGCCCAGTTTTCGCAAGGTCCAGATGTCCACATTCCCAAATAGGGAAATTTGCATAACATCCCGTTGGCGATCCTGCAGGACCACTTCGGGCTGTTCGATATCATCGGGAAAGGTACGTATACGGTTAACAGCCTGATCGATGTCCTGAAAGGCCTTCATCCGATTAGTGCCCGCGACCAGCTCGATGCTGATCTGGCCAGATCCCTCATTGGCCGTGGAAGTGATTTCCTTGATGCCCTGGATTCCCCGAATGGCCTCCTCTACCGGCATTAATATGCCTTGTTCTACTTCTTCGGGAGCCGCACCGGGATAGACCACCGAGACGTTTACAAAGTCAAGCTGGAACTGGGGGAACACTTCTTTTTGGATGGTGAACATCGTATAGATTCCTCCGCCTACCAATAGCAACATCAATATATTGGAAGCAAGGGAGTGGGTGGCCATATAGGCAATGATCCCTTTTTGTTCGGTATCGTTGGTGTGCTTTTCCAAGGTTATCTGGTGTTGGTGGTTGTGTCCTTTTCTACCCTGAGGGGAACTCCATCGGTGACCGTACTGATATTGGTAGTGACCACTTGCTCACCATGCTCCAGGCCCTGGGAAATATAAGCAAAATGGGCATCCATCAGTTTGATTTGGACCTTTCGGATGGAGAGCTTTTTATTTTCCATGACCCATACGGTTTCATTGCTCCTCATGTAGTCCCTGTTTAGTTTTACCACATTTTCAATAGGTTTGCCTTGGATATTGACTTCTACAAATTCATCAATGAGCAGTTTGGGCTGATTGTTTTCCGCAGAGGTACCCAATGGATCTGGTACTTTTATGATAATGCGGGCCAGACGTGTCTGGGGATCCAAGGCTCCTATTTGGCGGTACAGGAACCCCTTGCGGTATTCCTCGGGCTCCCAAGAGCTTAAGTTTCTGATTTTTACCGTATCGCCCATTTCCTGATCGCCTTTGGGGAATTTGAGCCATTTGAGGTCTCTTACCGGAAGGGTGACCTGCACCCAATAAGCTTCCGTTCCTACCAGCCTGCCCAAATCGTCACCCAAGGCCACCTGGGAGCCCAATGTGACATTTTGTGTGAGGATCTGGGCATCAAAAGGAGCCCTGATCACCGTGCGTTGCAGGTTCAGGGATGCCTGGTCTACAGCGGCTTTGGCAGATTGGATTTGGGCATTGATGGCTTCCAGTTGGGGCTTGCGCAGGACCAGGGACTGCTGTTTTTCAGAGAGCGTATCACCACTGATCAAGGCCATGTCCTGCTCGGCAATGTTTTGCCTTCCCATTTCGATCTGTAGATTGGTCTGTGCCTGTGCCAGTTCACTTTTCCGTAGTGCCAATTCATTATGGTAATCAGCAGGATTGATCTTTAATAGGACCTCTCCCTTTTCTACCAGACCACCGGGGACAAATTCCGGCATTCGCTCGATCACCTCACCGCTAACCTGTGCACTTAAGCTGATATTATCTACAGGCAGGACCGTTCCCGTCGTGATGAACTCCGGTACAAATGTCCCACTGTGGACCTTTTCGACACTCACCAGCATGGCCGTTATTTTTGTGGCCCCCTCGCTTTTGGCCGTAGGCTCGGTGAAAAAAATCAGCAAGACCACCAAAGCGGAGAAAATTAATAGTCCAGCGGAAATGAAAAGGGTTTTTTTATTGTTCATTTATGTTCTGGTTAACGGCTTGGGTTTCATTTTCATAATCCAGGTCAAAGTTTCCCGCCAATGCACGGTAAAGCGCTATTCTTGACTCAAACAATTGCTGTTGCAGTTGGATCTTTTCGCGTTCCAACCGTTGCTGTTCATCCAGGGATATCAGGATATCCAGGTACTCGATGAAGCCATTTATGTATTCGATCTGCAATTGTTTCTGGACATTCTTGGCCATGGTGATCCGCTTGTCGATGACAGTTAGCCTTTCGGCCTGCTTTTTTTCCTGTACCAAGGCATTCTCCACCTCCTGAAAGGCGACGAGTATTGATTGTCCATAATTATACAGCTGCTGGTTCTTTACGGCTTCGGCCCGGTCTACCTCGGCGCGTAACCTGCCCCAATAGAGCAGGGGAGCGACTAAATTGGCACCCAGTGTATAGGCCCAGTCATTGAATAGCTCTGGATAGGTGTTGGAGCGCGTCTGACCCGAAAGATTGAAGGACAGTCTGGGAAACTTGTTCCTCACGGCCACGGCCATGTCCCGGTCTGCTGCCAATAGTTCGTTATAGGCCCTCTTGATATCCGGCCGTCTTCTTACCAACTCCAAGGGAAGCCCCGTTTGCGGATGCGACGGGAGGGAAGGGAGGCTGTCTTGGGCTGTTATGGAGAAATTCTGCGGGGGTACGCCCGTAAGGACTGCCAATTGGTTTTTAAGCATTGCCAGGTCGGTTTCATAAATAAGCTTTTGGTTTTTGGCCTCCTCCACCAATTGCTGTTGCCGAAGGATATCAACGCCTTTAATCTGGTCTGATCCGAAACGCACCTTTATCAATTTAATGATCTTTTCGTTGACAGCGATCTGTTCTTGGGCAAGGTTAAGTTGTTTTTTGGCGGTGATCAGCTGGAACCAGGTGGTGGCAATTTGGGAAGAAAGTGTCATGGCGGCGGTTTGATAATCAAAATAAGAGGCCTGTAGCCTAAAATCCTCTGCCTGAACACCGGCCCGGATCCTTCCCCATAAATCAATCTCATAATTCGCCGATACGCCTATTTGGGTGTTCTCACCACCGGCGAAATCAGGCTGGGGGCGGCTAATGGCGGTCCGGGCGCTGCCTTCGATATCAGGAAGGAGGAAAGTGGATTGTATTTTGCGCATGGACCTGGCCTCCTGGAGCTGGTACCATATGCGGATCAGGTTCATGTTGTGTGAAAAAGAACTGTCCATCAGCCGGTTCAGTTCAGGGTCATCAAAAGCCTCCCACCAACGGTTGGAGACGCTATCCTTTCCGGATGCTGAGAAGTCCTGCGGCTCCTCTATGGGGGGATCATAGGTAGTGATCTTTGGCGAGCACTTCAAAAAAAACAGGCTGACGGCCAGCAGGCACATGAAGCTGTATACGAACGGGGTGAGAAGTTTTTGGTCATTGTAATACAATTGCCGTGTCCTTTATGTGCTTAAAGTATTAAAATAAAGCATTTTAGCCAGTATAACAAATGGCTGATCATGAAGGGTGCCTAACTATCCTGAAAGGTGCCGGGACAACATCCCTGTGATAGGGTAGCTTAATGCCTCCTGCAGGCTTTTGACCGGTCAGAACACGCCGGAAAAAGTAGTGTTGAAAAAGATGAAAAACATCCCTATGACAATGGCATTTAATAAAAGGAAACCAGGTGGCTACTTCCTCCACCTGGTTTCCTTTTAGGATGCAGGGACAGCCTGCCGTGTTTTTGTTGTTTTTCTAGCAGGTTTTTTCTTCATCTTGTTGATCCAGATAAGGGTGCCGGTGATGGGCAGGCTGGTGGCGATCAAACAGGAGATAAAGTAAAGGAGTTTGGAAAATCCGCCGTAAACCGAGCCGATATGAAGTGCTTTTATCGATCTTGCCAAACGTTGGTTGAAGGGTTGCGCATGAAATAACTGAATGTCCGTGACGGCTGCCGTACGGGGATCCAGATTGATCCTGTCACCTGCTGCGGGAGCAAAAAAACCTACTTTGGTCTTATAGATTTCCACTTGGCTGTTAGCATCCTTTGGAAAAGTAATTCGATAGTCCCCGTCATAGGGCAGGCTTTTGTCGGCCACTTCAATATATTCCGCATAGGGCAAAAGCTTAAGTGGTGTGGCGACTGTCTCCTGTTTTTCTTCCTTTGGTGCTGATGGTTTTCCGTGTCCACCCCGTCCTTGTGGAGATTCCTGATAAGTTCCCAGTGCTTTTTGCAATCCGGTACGATACCAGGGAAATGACCACTGCGGGCCTGTCAGTCCCATGATCAACAGGATAAAAAAGGAATAAAAGGCCAAGGTGTTGTGCAGGTCGTGATTGGCACGTTTCCAACTGCCGTTCAGCTTTAGTCTAAGCCCTTGTTTCCAACTTTTAAGTTTTTGGGGAAACCAGATGACGATACCTGTAATGACACCCAGGGTAAACAAGATCGTGGCAGTGCCTGAAATATAGCTGCCCAACTTCCTGTTTGGTAGTTCTCCAATGAGCGGCTCTTCTATTTTATCGAGAAGTAACCAGCGGTGGAGGCTGAACATGTCCCGCATAAAATCGGCAATGGCATTCTTTTCCTCCGAGGTCCCTACAATTTCCGCAGAATAGGGGTTCATATAATACCTCGTCCCAAAACGGCTTCTGCTGTCCTTTTCCCGTACGGTAAATTCATAAGTCCTTTCTTGGTCATGGGGTACTGAAACAGCAGTGATGTCTCCGCTAACCTCTGTGGACAAAGCTTGGGTAAGTGCTTCAATGGACTTTCTGGTATTTCCTTCCTCCTTTTCGATATGATAAAGATGAGCGCTGAACATTTCCTGCAGTTCGCTGTTGTAAACATAGATTGTTCCTGATAAACAGACTGGAATAAGGACCAGGGCACTGGCCAAACCTATCCAAAGGTGGATATCATTAAAGAATTTCCTGACCTTTTGCCAATTGGTTTTTTTCTTTTTCGTCTTCATCTTATTGAAATTTTGATTGTCTCTGAAGGGTACTTTATTCAAATAAATCGAATCCTGTTTTTGAAAGTGTTGTTTTGAGTTGTTCCTGTGCTGCTGGAGGCCGCAAGCTATGCGGGCATATACTGTCTCGGTATATGGATAGGAGGTTGTTGATCCTAAATAGCACAACTTTATTCGCTAAAATGCGAGCGATTGGGAATTGATTTCCCTGTACGCACAAAAACCTTGCTTCCTCTAAAATACCTAGAGGAAGCAAGGTCAATAACTTAGGTTAACACCTTTTGAATATATCGGCTCGTTGATTTAAAAGGCACCGATAAAGTGGTTTCCTGGTTTGTTGATCAGTTTGGCACCGACAGAAACTTCACCGGTCTGGCTGTGCAGCACATAGATGTTTCCGTCTTTGCCCAATGGAGATACCGGAACCAGCAGGTCGTTTCCATTTACCATGAATCCTTGGTATTGGTTAAACCTTACATCTGGATCGTTAGGGATTTCGTTTACCAAAGATGCCGTTTGTTGGTTGAGGTCCAGTCTGGCGATGTAGCCTTGATCTTCTTCACCATGTCGGATCATGGCATAGCCAATCCCGTTGTTTACATATCTCCATGCATCCACATACACGTCGGTCAGTCCAAGAGCCTCATCCAGGCTAATGGCAAAGGTATTGTCATACTCATTGTCAGGAGTGATCCTTAGAATGTGTGAACCATTGGTGTCGCGGGAAGTAGCCTGATAAATGCTGCCGTCTTCAGCAATTTGGTTTACGTTGCTGCGGTATCCGGAACAGTCTCCATTGGCTTGGGTAGAGGTGATGATGGTAGGGTTTTCCAACGATGGGTAATCCACCACGATGGTCTTGGTACCCAGTCTTTCCCACTCGCTCTCCCGCTCACCCGTAGCGACATTGTATTTTCGCATCCAGGTACCGATGAGCAGTTTGTCACCCGCTTGGTTCAGCACAGGCGCATCCAATCTGAAAATGCAGTGTCCTGCTAGTTCTTCTTCGGCAGAAAGTGGCAGCTCATATGGCTTATAATTGTCGATGAGGCCTTCCTGAAGGTTAAGGTCCAAGACAGTAGCAGTACCCCTGTAATAGCTGAATGCTTCTTCCTCATCCTCAGCATTGTTCGGCGCAATGTCAGCCACGTTGACCGCTATTCCGTTCTTGTCGCCATTGTACAGTTTGCTCCATCTTGGGGCAGGCCCCACATATTGGGAGATATTGACCGTTACATCCTGCTGAACATAGCTGGATCCTCCATTCACGTTAAATTTGGCAAATTCACCACCATTTTCACCGGCATAGGCAATATTGAACAAGGTGTTTCCGTCTTCTGATACCTGGAGTCTCGCTGTACGGTTTGATTTTACGGGCTCACCGTTGTCAAATACGTTGATTTCCGTTTCCGGATTGATGGCATCCTCAAAACTTACCGCGTAGATTTTGGTGCCGCCATTTCCGTCGCCAGGGCTATCTCCCATTAGTGCTCCGGCCACGGTCACCCATCGGTCGGCCTCTTGTGGATCCTCAGGGGTTATGTCATCCTCGCTGTTACAAGCAAACATGAATGCCATGGCCACCAAAAGGGCCATTTGAAGTAATTTAAAGGCTGATTTGTTAGTGCTAAACATCTTCCTTAGTAATTTAATTGGTTAAAAATTATTTATAGTTGTGGATAGAATAATTGACTTTGAGATAGAAGGCCCTGCCGGGTTTCTGCACGGCAAAGTTGTCATATACCTGTTTGTCAAATACATTTCGTAAGTCTGCGCTGATGGAAAGCCGTTGGTTGGGCAAGGTGTAGGTAGCTCCCAGGTCATGGACAAATTGTCGTGGGGTCCTGAAGTCCTCAATTTCCAGCCAAGTGGTATAGAATCTTTCCACAAAGCTGAAGTAATGCGATAACCTGAGTGATGAGCCTTGCTGAAAGACATTCCTTAAATTGTATTCCAATGAGCTGTTTACTGTAAAATAAGGTTCATTGGGGATCTGTTGCCCATAATTATCGTAGAGGTTGCCATTGGGATCGTACTTGGTGTTGAAGACCGAATTGAAGCGTGAGAAGTTTACCGAGGCACGGAAGTCTTTTTCATAGGAATAGATGGCCTGTCCCTCAAAACCGATCGCTTTTGTCCTGCCCAGGTTTTCAAAAGGGTTGGTCTGAACCGCATCGTTGATCCTTGGGTTGATCCGTTGGATGATCTTGTCCCTGGTGTCTCGGATAAATCCGGTTCCGGAGAATGAAAACCCATGGGAGTTTTGCCTAAATTCTCCCAACTTGAAGCCTACGTTGAGGTTATTGCTGATCTCTGGCCTGATGTCCAGGTTTTCCACGATATTGTCCCCGGGACTCCCGAAGATCTCTCCTTCGGAGGGCATCCTTACCGCCTGTTCGGCAGAGGCAAGGAGCAGCAACTGCTTCCAGACCTCGAAGGAATAGGCCATGCCAAATCCGGTGGTGTTCCTGGTACTGGAAACCCTGTCCTCTTGTCGTTCCGATCCGTTGGGGCCTTCCACCAATATGGGGTCCATACGCTCGATATCCTGGACATAGTACTTGCCGAAGACGTTTCCTGTCAGCCGTGACCGGACCAGGTTAAATTCGTATCCCAGCGAGGAGATATGCTTTTGCAGATCGCGGGTGCCCACAAACTGTCGTTCTACCGCACTGCGCATTTCATCCTGCTGAAAGCGGTCGATATTGAAGAAGGATTGGCCAAAAATAAGCTTGTGATGTGGGCTGATTTCATAATTGGCACCGGCACGGAAAGTGCTGACGTTCCGGTCAATGTGATTGATGGTCGGGGCTCCTTGCTGGGCGCCGTTTGGTCGCAAGATTGGGTTCCCGTCCAGCCCGAGGCTTATCTCCCCAAACCAATTGTAATTCCACTTTACCGTATCGGTGACCACTTCACCACGTTTACTGTAAGATCCGTTAAAGTTGACTTCAAGCCCTTCAGTAAAGAGGCCTTCCTTCGAATAGGTTAGTCCAAACACATTTGATTGGGACGTCGTGAAGCGTCCCTTGTAGGGGATGGACATATAGGTGCCGTGCTGGATCTCATTGTAATCGTCAGATCCGGTATAGCTGATAAAAAACTGGTCGGCCCATTTTACATTGGTGAAGCCAATATCGAATTTTCCTCCCACTGATCTGTAGCTGTCATTGAACCTTTTGGCCCGCACATAATCGTATCGGCCATTGGGTAGGATATTTCTGACAAATTTTCCCCAGACCTCATAGTCGTTGTCGGAATAATTGTAAAACCCCGATAATCTAGTGGTAAAACCGGAAGTCTTATCGGTATATACCGCATTAAGATTTCCTTGCAATGTATTGAAGGATCCGTAGGAAACGCTGGCCATCAGGCTGTTGACAGCCCCTTTTTTCAAGATCACATTGATGGCCCCGCCCAGGGCGTCGTCAGCCAGGTGCGCCGGAATGACACCTTTATAAATCTCAATACGCTCGATCAGGGCGGGAGGGATGCTGTTCAGGCTGAATGAAGGACCATAGGTAGAGATCGGTAGGCCATCGATGAAGATGCGCACCGAATTTCCCGACATACCGTTAAGGTTGTAGTCCACCCGGGAACCAATTCCACCATTTTGCCTGACACGGATACCGGCCGTCCTGTTGAGCAGGTCGTTGGTCTGGACAGATTGCAAAGCGGCCTTATCGGTTTCGACTACTTCCACGGCAAAGCCTTTGGTTTCAATTTCACTCTTTACCGATTGCCCCATTACGATTACGCCGTCCAGGTCTGTTGTTGATTCTTCCATTGAGAAATCAAGTTGTACAGTGGATTTATCAGGGCTAATGGATACCTTTTTTGCAAAGGCCTGGTAGCCCAGGCATGAAAGTAGAAATTCTACCTCTCCTTCCGGTACATCGGCGATTTGATAACTTCCGTCAATGGAAGAAATGGCCGTCAACGGGCTGTCCTTTATACGGACAATGACACCGGGAAGTGGAATGGCCTCTGCATCGAGTATTATTCCTTTTACAGTGGCTGTAGGATGTGTCTGGCCTATGGCAGATGTAACGGATAACATTATGCAGATCGCCAGCCAAAAATATGTTTTGTAAAGGAGTAGAGGTATTTTCATTCGATTTTTTTAAAAAATGCTGAATTGCTTTATGATGCTATATTTGTTTAGATTTAATCTAATTTATTGTAAAAGTAAAACATTATTATTTTTGACACAATCATTATTTAGATTAATTTTTAATAAAGAACAGAGCGATTGCCCTTGAAAATGATGGATGTGCGGATTCCCATGGTTTACCGCATTGGAATGATTAAAAAAAGTGCTTCCCAGTGTTAAATGGTCAATTTATGGAAACCACTGTGCCTACAGGCAAAGGGATTATGGGATTCAGAAAAAAACCTTTTGCAACACCATTGTTTACAAAAGGTTTTTGAGTGGGACAGGAGTCCGGACTATTACAGGTTCTTCAGCTGCCAGGTTTGGACAGTGCCTGTATGGAATCAAAGGGCAATAGGTCAGTTTTGCATCACTTTGGTTCCGATTTGCTTGCCATTGACGATATCCAAGATGACGTTGGGGGTGGTGCCATTGGCTATATGAACGGAAATATTATGTTTGGCAGCTTTTTTTGCCATTTTTAGCTTTGAGGACATATTACCCCTTCCGATGGTTTTTGTGTCATTTTTGTCATGGATATACTGTTCGGTTTTTTCATCTATCTTAACCTCTTCCAATACCTCGGTATGTTCTGCATCAGGAGGGCCATTGTATACCCCGTCCTTATGGGTAAGGAATATCAGCATGTCTGCTTCCAACAGCTCGGCGACCAGTGCTGCCAGTTCATCATTGTCACTGAAAGCCGACATTGATAGGGAAACGGTATCATCTTCATTGGCAATGGGGACAATGCCCGAAGCGATCAAACCATTATAGCAATTGACCATATTGTCCCGATGTTTTCCGGGTGAAAAGTCCCTTTTGGTCGCAAGGACCTGTCCACACCGGATGCCATATTGCTGGAAGATTTCATAATAATGCCTCATCATCCTGGGCTGTCCCATGGACGAATAGATCTGTCTACGGATGGTTTCGTCCTTGATGGTCAGTTCTCGGCCCATGGCCTCCTTTCCTGCTGCCACAGAACCTGATGTGATCAGTATGGGGATGATATCTTCTTCATAAAGCTGTACCAGCTGCCAGACCAAATGCTGTAAGACCGAATCCATGATACGATTTTGGTGATTGGTAAGCATATTGGATCCTACTTTTACCACTATCTTCTGCGGCCTTTTCCGTTTATTTTCCATGGTTTTAAAGTGTTTTGTCGTCAGGTCAAAATTATGGTTCTATAAGGGAATTGTCCATTATTTTGGCAAAAACATTTGAAATTGGTCCATATGGTGGAGGCAACACCTTAGGGAAAGATAAACCTGCCCACTGAAAAATCAATCATGTTTGAGAGTTTTGGCCAATGCAGAAGGTAGGTGTCCAAACTGTTCCTTGAACAGTTTGCGAAAATACTTGGGACTATTGAAACCTACCTCATAGGCAGCTTGTGCGACCCCCAGTTTTTTTTCCCGGATCAAGTAGGCGGCGTGGTGGATCTTTACCGTTCGGGTATATTGATTGATGTTTTGGTCGGTAAGGGCCTTCAGTTTTCTAAAAAGGGAAGTACGGCTCATTCCCATCAGCTGACAGATGGTGTCCACATCGGTGTTTTCTTGGGCCAGTTGGTGGATGATGTGGCTCTCCAGTTTTGCCAGAAAGGCCTTTTCCTTGCTTACAGCCTTTTGTTGGCTTTCGGTGAGTGCATTGTCCCTGGCTTTTTTATCCACATAATACGCTCTCAGCCTTGCCTTGGTGGCCAGTAAGTTTGCTATCCGAGATGTTAGGATTTGCCCATTAAAAGGCTTGGTGATATAAGCATCAGCGCCTTCTTCAAAGCCCAGGGTGATGCTTTCCACATTGTCCTTGGCCGAGAGCAGGAGGAGGGGGATGTGGGTGGTCGCTTGTTGGGTCTTCAATTGCCTGCATAGATCAATGCCGTTTTTCTCGGGCATCATGATGTCCGATAGAATGATATCGGGGATATACTGGATGGCCTTTTCAAGGCCTTCCTGGCCATTTTTTGCATAAATAAGATCATAATCTTCGTGCAGAAGGTTGGCCAGGTAATGGAGAATCTCGGCATTATCATCGATCAATAGTACCAGGGGGTTGTCATTTTTAAGATGGAATGAGGCCTTTGGGGCCGGGATATGGTGGACGATGTCATCCAAGGACCAATGACTGTCCCCGATACTCGATGTGTTCAAAGGGGAGGTAGTCTGCTGCTGTTTTGGCAGCGATATGGTGAATTCACAGCCATGGCCCGCATCACTTTGCAGTTTTATACTGCCATGGTGGTCTTGTATTAGCCTTTTGGTAAGGGCAAGGCCAATCCCCGTTCCCTTACGGTTTGAATGGCTGCCGGATTGGTAGTACCAATTGAATACCCGTTGCAGATCCTCTTTAATGATCCCGGGGCCAGTATCTTTTACCGTTATGATGAAGCGGCCGTCTTCTTCGGTTAGGCGAAAGGTCACCAAATCCTTTGGCCGGCAATATTTAAGGGCATTGGAAAGGAGGTTGTTGACGATGATGTGCAACTTCTCAAGGTCGATGGTAGCGGTAAATTCCCTTTTTGGAAATTGCCCTGTCAATTTGATGTTATGGTGTCGTGCCAGATGTTGGTATTGTTCCACCCACTGCTTTATGGGCTTGACAATACGGTGATTCTCCAATTGGAGCTGACTGCTGTTCAGTTCGGTCTTCCTGAATTCCAACAGCTTATTGATCATCTCCATGAGGTATTTGGCATTTTTCTGGATCAATGTCAACCCTTTGATGTGCCTGGGGTTTTTGGCTTCCAACAGTAAGTCTTCCACGGGAGCCATGATCAGGGTGAGGGGCGTTTTGAGCTCATGTGAAAACCCAGTGAAAAAGCTCACCCTTTCTTCGTTAAGCTCGTGCTCGAGCTGGCGTTGCTTTTTCTCAAAAAGCAGAGAGTTTTTCAGCTTTAGTTGATCGGAATAATAATTCATTCCTGCCCAAACCAGCCCGGAAAGCACCGACAGATATATAACATACGCCGGCCATGTCCTCCAAAAAGGGGGAGCAATAATAACGGCCAATTGATTTTCGGTATCATCATTTTTATTGCTCCTTGCCCTGACCCTCAGGATGTATTCTCCAGGGGGTACGTTGCTGAGATTGGCAGTGCCTGTTTGCTGGGTTTCGATCCAGTGGTCATGGTAGGGCTCCAGCTTATAGGCATATTGAATGTCATTGGCCTTTGGGTATTTCAGTGCTACAAAATCCAGGGAAAACAAACGTTGGTTATGGTCCAGCTCAATCTTTTTGAGATAAGGGATATCAGAATATGCCCCGTTAGATCCAAGGTCTTTGGCAGGGACTCTTTTGTTCATTAGGCGCAGGTCTGTAAAAACAAGGGGATAATTGCTGTGTTTTTGTTGCAAGTGATTGGGGTCAAAAACATTGATTCCCTTATTGCCGCCCAGGTAGATATTACCCGAAGCAGTCGCTATCGCCGCACCAATGTTAAATTCACTGCGTTGGACGTTATTGTAACCATTGAGATTTCCGACTGTATTGGTGGATGGATCAAAAAAACTGATGCCATTTGATGTGCCCAGCCATATTTTGCCATAGTTGTCCGGCACCATACTATTGATGGTATTGTTGCTGAGGCCGTTTTCTTCGGTAAAGGTGCCCACGGTTTTTTGGACCGGATCAAGCCTGATAAGGCCTTCATAGCGTGTCCCAGCCAGGATGTCCCCATTTTCAAGGATGCACAGGCTGAAGATGACATTTCCTGGGAATCCAAAGACCGTAGAGGCATCAAAGTCCTCTTTCTCCCCTGTCAGGTAATTATAGCGGATGATGCCATTACTATAGGTGGCCAGCCAAAGATTGCCGTGTTTATCTTCAGCGATATCCCTTATATCGATTTTACCCAGTTGCTTGACATAGTCAAAATCATCGATAGGGGAGTGATAGCGATATAGTCCGCCCCTGTTGGTGCCTGCCCAAAGCTGGCCATTGGAGTCCTTGAAGATCACCCGGACGTCATTACCATCTTCTTGTTGGCCTTGGAGGTAGTGTTTGCAGGACCCAGTAAGTGGATCCAAGAGGTTGAGTCCCCCCTGATAGGTCCCTGCCCAGATTTTGCCATCATCATTTTCCAGTAATGAAATGATGTAATTGTTGCTCAGGCTATTGGGATCAGCTGTTCGATGCTCGAAATGCCGGATTTTTCCAGAGGAAGGGTCATACAAATCCAAGCCGCCACCATCGGTTCCCACCCAGACTTGTTTCCCCTTACTTTCGGTAAGTGCACCGATCCTGTCGTGGGAAATTGTCTGCTTCGAAGCCAGGTTTTGCTGGATCAATTGTATTGGATCTCCCTTGGGGTTGACCACATTGATGCCAGTGCTGGTGCCGATCCACATGTTTCCGTCATCGGCGAGCTTTAACGAAGAAACAGTCCTATTGAAGACACTCGACCCATCTCCACGGGGTAAAAACCAACTGGTGGCCATATTCTTTGTGCGGAGATACTGCTCTGTAGGGATAATGGTCAGTCCCCCATTTCTGGTGCCTGCCCATAGGTTTCCAAATGGCCCCTTTTCAAAACAAAGCACATGGCCATCACTTAATCCAAGTCCAGGGGTATTGGTGGTGGGAAGTAGGAGTGTATCTGCTTCTTGGGTGATGACCTGTATGCCCTCACCAGACCCTATCCACAGGTTGCCAGCGGGATCACTGTAGAGGCAATTGATGTTTTGTGAAATATAGTCGGTATGCTGTATTGGGGTCACTTTTTTTGTCTTCAGGTCAATTTTGGAAAGCCCCTTGTCAAAGGAACCGACCCAGAGCACCGAATCTCCCTGGAAGGCAAGCGAGGTGATTTTTTTTGAGGGAAGTGCATTGGGGAGGTCAGGTGCAGTCCGGTAGGTATCCACTACTTCTTTGCCTTCCATTAACTGCACCCCTGCGCCATAAATAGCCAGGGCTGTTTTCCCGCCAGTGCTGGAGGCAGTGCAGGTAATATCATTTTGCAACAACCCTTCATTGGTGGTCTTGTGGAGAAATTGATCGGTTTTGGGGTCGTAGATGCTCAGTCCTCCCCAAGTAGCCAAAAAGAGCTGCTGCCGGTCGGTTAGCCTGATGTGCTGGATGAAGTTGTTGATAGGTCCCCGGTTGCGATAGTGGCTGTCTTTTCTGTAAACAACGAAAGAATTACCATCATAGCGGCTAAGCCCTTCCATGGTACCTACCCATATAAAGCCCAGGGAATCTTGTTCGATGCTATTGACATAATTGTGGGAGAGGCCCGATTCGACATCAAGGAGATAAAATGTCAGTTGGTCATGTTGGGGGAAAAAGGCGCGGAGGCTGTCCGGCTTTGCATGACAGAAAGCAAATGAAAAGGAAAGAAGTAGGGTTATCAAGGGGGATTTCATTACTACACAATCACGATATTTGAAAGTAAAAATCCCAATAAAAACACAATAAAACCAGTAATGACCGATTTTTGCCCCTCATAATGCTGATTTGTGCCCCTGTACCCCAGTGCTTAATTCCTAAAATTGCCTTGGAGGATCCGCATAGGCAATTTGCCCCCTGCTGGTTCTTTTTAATAAATCATTAACAATTAACCTAAAATAACATGCCGACACATTTACATGCCAGGGCATGGTTTTTTTGCATATCATTATCTCTAACGATGGTATGCACCATGTCGCAAGTTTTTGGCCAACAACAAATCAGTGGCCGTGTTTTGGATGAAAACGGAGAAGGACTTCCAGGTGCTTCCGTATTAGTGGTAGGTACTGCCAATGGTACGGTTACCGACCTGGAGGGAAATTTCCAATTGTCCGTGACAGCATCCAGTGACCTTACCCTCAAATTTTCATTTATCGGGTACCAATCCCAGGAAATTGCCTTGGACGGTCAGTCAACTATTGACGTGCAGCTTAACTCAGACCTACAGTCACTCAATGAAGTAGTGGTGGTGGGATATGGAGAGCAGAAAAAGGCCACCTTGACCGGCTCGGTTTCCCAAGTGGAAGGCAGAGACTTACAAAACAGTCCCCAGCCGAATGTTTCCAATTCGTTGGCAGGGAGGTTCTCGGGGATCATTGCCAATAACCGTGGCGGTGAGCCAGGATATGATGGTTCCAGTTTCACCATTCGTGGACTGGCCACTACGGGAAATAATGACGTATTAGTGGTGGTCGATGGTGTTCCAGGCCAGATCGGTGGCCTCGAGCGGCTCAATCCCAATGATATTGAAAGTGTTTCGGTATTGAAGGATGCTTCCGCAGCGATCTATGGGTCACGTGCCGCCAATGGAGTGATTTTGGTGACCACCAAAAGGGGAAAAGAGGGCAAGCCTGTTATTTCCTATAGTTTTAACCAAGGGTTTTCTTCGCCTACCCGATTGCCCGACATGGCCGATGCGGCTACTTATGCCACTATCAGAAATGAAATAGCCTATTATAACAATCCCCAGGACGGGATGAACCAGGTATATGCCGAAGACCAGCTTAATCAATTCCAAAATGGTACCGATCCCATCAATTACCCCAATACCAATTGGGCAGGGGCTACCCTGAACAATGTGGCCCTTCAGAGCCAGCATAACCTTAGCATTCGGGGAGGGTCCGAAAAAGTCAATTACTTTTTGTCCCTGGGAAAAACGGGCCAGGATGGTTTGTATAAGGATGGAGCGACACGTTATGACCAGTACAGCTTCCGCTCCAATGTGGATGCGGAAATTACCGAAAGGCTTAACGTTGGCTTATCCTTGGCAGGCCGCAAGGAAGCGCGTCAGTTTCCCACCACCAGTGCCGGTGATATCTTCAGGTCTATTTATAGGGCTTATCCAACTGTGGTGGCAGTGTATCCCAATGGATTGCCTTCTACAGGGATCGAAAACAACAATCCTGTAGTGATGGCCACCGAGCAAGGCGGGATCAATGAAAACCCCAAGTATGTCTTTAACGGGATCCTGAGGGCCAGCTATGCACTTCCCTTTTTAGAGGGGCTTTCCGTAGATGGCTTCTTCTCGGTAGATGAAAGCTCGGACAGGTCCAGGAATTTCAGCACCCCATACACCCTTTACAACTATGACCAGGCAACCGAGACCTATAATCCCGTAGTGGTAGGTGGGGGAGCAGACCAACAGGCCACCCTTTCAGAGCAGCATTACAGCCAGTCAATGACCGTTTCCAATATTAAGCTGAACTATAAACAGTATTTTAACAATCACTTTATTGATGCTTTTGTAGGATATGAGCAGAGCGAAAACCGGACACATACCATGGGAGCTTCCCGCTTGCATTTTCCTACTGTGGAAACTCCAGAACTGAGTCAAGGGGGAGCGGCAGCGTCCGATTATGACAACTGGGGGAGCAGCTATAATTATACCAGGAGAAGTTATATCGGCCGGTTGGCATATAATTATGATGAAAAATACCTCGCAGAGGTCCAAATGCGGGTGGATGGATCTTCTAATTTCCCCGAAGGGGAGCGCTATGGCTTTTTCCCATCCATTTCTGCCGGATACCGAGTTTCCGAAGAGGCCTGGTTTCGGGATAAGGTGGGGTTCTTTGATGACTTGAAGCTCAGGGCCTCCTACGGTCAGTTGGGAAATGACAATGTGGGGCAATTCCAGTATTACGACAATTATACCTTTAACAACCGCTATGTCATCGGGGATGAAGTGGTCACAGGGATTGATCTGATCAGACTTGGAAACCCTAACATTACCTGGGAAGTAGCCACAAAAACGGATATTGGATTCAATGCCGTCTGGCTCAAAAACTTCACGACCGAATTTATCTATTTCCAGCAGGACAGAAGTAAAATCCTGACCACCAGAAATGCTTCCATTCCTGGCACTTCGGGAATTGTCAATCCTTATGACGCCGATCCACTGGTACCTTCGGAAAACATTGGTGAGGTAAAAAGCCATGGGGTTGAAGTCACCATAGGGTATGAGCATACCGGGGAGGTTAACTTTGGGGTTTCCGGCAATTTTACCTATGCCCAAAATGAACTGGTATTTAAAGATGAAGCCCCCGGTGTCCTGGATTACCAGCGGGAGACAGGGCGCCCACTCAACACTTATCTGCTCTACAATGCCATTGGTATTTTCAGGTCAGCAGAAGACCTGGACAATTATCCACATGTACCCGGTGCCCAGTTAGGGGATTTGATTTATGAGGATTACAACAACGATGGCCAGATTACCGCCGATGATATGGTGCGGAGCCAATATGGTAACATTCCACAAATCACCTTTGGGCTGAACTTGCATGCTGCATGGAGAAATTGGGATTTTGCCGCCGTGATTGCTGGCCAAAGTCAGGTAAGGCAATATGTCCTGCCTGAATCGGGCACAGTAGGTAATTATTACAGCAGCTGGGCCGATAACAGATGGAGCCCCAATAATCCTTCAGGAACATATCCACGGGTAAGCGAGCGGGCTTCCTCGGCAGTAAGTGGAGGACTTTACAGAAACAACTTCTGGCTGGACAATTCAGCATTTGCCCGCTTAAAGAACGTGCAGATCGCTTATAACCTTCCACAAAGCTTTCTGGACAGGTTTTCCATCGGCAGTTTAAGGGTCTATGCGAATGCCTTTAACCTGCTTACCGTCACCAAAGTCCAGGATTATGATCCAGAAGGATCCAGTGAGAGCGGCCAGTTTTATCCGCAACAGAAAATCATCAACCTTGGACTGAATATCCAATTTTAAAATCCGACCGACATGAAAAGACAAAATATTATCAAACCATTTATGGGCATTGCGCTGATCGGTTCACTGCTGGTCGGCTGTAAGGAAGACTTTCTGGAAATTGTCCCGACAGATAGGGTGTCCGATGCCTCGATACTTTCCGATTCCACCCTGTTTGAAGCTTATGTGATCAATAGGTACCTGGGCATTCGACTGACCAATAAAGAAGGGGACGGCAATTTGCCCGGTTTTGGACGTGGTTTTGAATATGCCCTATGGAGTTCATTGACAGATGAATCCATCTATAATAATGATGACAATACCTGGTTGATCCAGCAAGGACAGTTATCTCCTGAAAATACGGGGATCGCAGGGACCTTTTGGGGACGGTCTTACCGTAGCATCAGGGAATGTAACTACGCCTTGGCACATATCAACGAACTGACCATGAGCCAGACCGGAAAGGACAGGCTCATTGCCGAACTCAAGTTTATCAGGGCTTTCCGATACCATGACTTGATTAGAAACTATGGAGACGTGGTGCTCATAGGGGATGAAGTGTCCGAACTGGGCGATGATTTTACAGCTCCAGGCTTTTTTGAGAAAACCGATAAAGAAGCCGCAATTGCCTATGTGATTGAAGAGCTGGACCAAGCAGCAGCAGGCCTGCCACTGACCAATGACGGAAGCTGGCAGGAAGGACGTGCTACACGGGGAGCGGCTCTTTCGCTGAAGGCCAGGTTACTCCTTTACGCGGCCAGCCCGTTGTTTACTGATGGGGAAAACGACTCGCAGTTATGGCAACGAGCCGCCGATGCTGCCCAGGCCGTTATGAATTTGCAACAATACAGTCTATATCAAGGAGGATATGGGGAACTCTTTTTGACCCCCCAAACCAATGTGGAAATTATCTTTGCGCGATATTATAACATCAATTCACGCCATACTGCGCTGGAAATTGCCAATGGTCCAAACGGTTATGATGGCTGGGGAGGCAATGTGCCCCTCCAGAACCTGGTAGATGACTATGAAATGATGGATGGTAGCTCTTTTGATTGGGAAAATGAATCGCATGCAAGCGAACCTTATGAAAATAGGGATCCCCGTTTTTATGAAACGATCCTGTACAATGGCGCTCCTTACCGTGACCGTGAAGTAGAGACCTTCCTGCCTGGTGGCAGGGACAGCCAGGGCGGACCTTCCAACTGGAACACCAGTAAGAGCGGGTATTACCTCCGGAAGTTCATCAATGAAGAACTGCCCATCCGAAATCCCTGGGAAGTGGCAGGCACACAAAACTGGATCTATTTCCGCTATGCTGAAATTTTACTTAACTATGCGGAGGCCCAGAATGAAGCGGTCGGACCGGATGGAAGTGTCTATGAGGCCATCGATGCCATTAGGGGAAGGGCCGGTGTGGAAATGCCCCCATTGCCGCCAGGTTTGACACAGGATGAGATGCGCGAGCGTATCCGGCATGAACGAAGGATAGAGCTGGCCTTTGAAGAACACCGGTATTATGACGTGAGAAGGTGGATGATAGCTAATGATGTGGAAAACAATCCCGCTTATGGCATTACGATCACAAAGGCCGAGGATGGTCACCTGGTCTATGAAAGAAAAGTGGCATTGGAAGGTAAACAGTTTGAAGACCAACACTATTGGTTGCCGATTCCACGTGCAGAGATTTTGGCTTCAGACAACCAGTTAGCACAAAATCCCGGATATAATTAACAGGGATTGCTCTATAAATGCTATTTTGAGCCTGATACCGGTCTCCCAATTTATGGGAGATCGGTATCCCTCTACTGCCAATGGCAAAACAGAAAATTCAAATGTAAACACTATGAGGATCACAGATGAAAATGAATGAACTGAGCAGAACCTTTTGGCCGATGGTACTGGGATTGGTTGTTTGCTCTTGCCAGTCGGAGAGCAAGCAAAGCCAATCCGACCCACAGGTCACCCAGCAATTGAAGATAGAGGTACAACAAGAAGAGACCTACCAGACAATAGCCCATTTTGGTGCTTCTGACGCTTGGTCCTGTCAGTTTGTGGGCTTATGGCCGGACCACAAGAAAACGGCCATGGCAGAATTGCTTTTTAGCAGGGAAAAAGATGGCCAGGGCAGTCCAAAAGGCATAGGCTTATCGCTTTGGCGATTTAATATAGGAGCGGGAAGTGCAGAACAGGGGGAGGAAAGCGGCATAAGGGATGAATGGCGAAGGGCCGAGTCCTTTCTCAGTGCCGATGGTAGTTATGACTGGAGCAGACAAGCAGGACAAGTGTGGTTTGCCCAGGCGGCCCAAGAATTCGGCGTTCCCAAATTACTGGTGTTTCCCAATAGCCCACCCGTTCATATGACCAAAAATGGAAAGGCCTATGCCACAGAAGGGAAGCCAAACCTACAGGAGGGAAGGTTTGATGAGTTTGGCGACTACCTGGCTAATGTAATCGGGGGATTGGAACAGAAAGGACTCACCGTGGATTATGTGAGCCCGGTGAATGAGCCCCAATGGGACTGGTCGGATGGAGGCCAAGAGGGAACGCCTTTTTTTAATGCAGACATTGCAGGAATTGTAAGAAACCTGGATGCATCATTAACTGCGGCAGGACTGTCCACCAAAATTGATGTGGCAGAAGCTGGAAAGATCAACTATCTCTACGAAAAAGCGGATAAGCCCGACCGGGGATCACAGGTGGAGGCATTTTTTCGGAAGGGTTCACGAAGTTTTATTGGCGAGCTGCCCCATGTCGGGCATGCGATTTCCGGTCACAGTTATTTTACCACATCACCATTTACCTCAGCGGTGCAGCAGCGGGAAAACCTTCAAAAGGCCATTGCCGGAGTGGAAGGATTGGAATTTTGGATGAGCGAATATTGTATTCTGGGTGACAATGGGGGAGAGATCAATGGAAGCGGAAAGGATCTGGGCATAGATCCGGCCCTTTATATGGCAAGAGTGATCCATAATGACCTCACCGTGGCCAATGCTTCAGCTTGGCATTGGTGGTTGGCGATTTCTCCATATGATTATAAAGATGGTCTTATTTATATTGATTACCATAAGCAGGACGGAGGGTTTGAAGCAAGTAAGATGCTATGGGCATTGGGCAATTATAGCCATTTTGTCCGCCCGGGTTATCAGCGAAAAGGCGTGGTCATTGAGGGAAATGATTCCCTATCGGCCAATTTCCTTGCGGCTGCTTTTTCTTCTCCAAAAGGAAATGAACTGGTGTATGTCTTAATCAATTCAGGGATAGAAGCGGTAGAAGCCGAATTGTCGGTGGATGGTGGAGCGGTTACTGCCCAGCAGGCCTATATTACCTCCAAAGAGCTGGATTTGGCACCAGTGGCGGTGGATGATGAGACGGTGGCGGTTCCCGCCCGCTCCATTGTAACGGTTATTGTCAAACCATTACCCAAATGATCATGTTAAGAAAATACTTGAACGGAATTTTACTTTTCTTATCCTTTATGGGTGTTCATAAATCAGTGATTGCCCAGCATCAAGGTACCTCCCTTTTTAACGACCACTGGCAATTTGCCAAACAGGATGAGATCACAAGTTATGAGGAAGCCATGGCTTCCATTACATCATGGAGGGAAATTTCCCTGCCCCATGATTGGTCGGTGGAAGGTCCCTTCAGTAATGAATGGGCCAGTGGGACGGGTTTTTTGCCGGGTGGGATTGGCTGGTATAAAAAGACGTTTGCCATTGAAGAGTATGATCCTTCACGCCAATATACGGTCTATTTTGACGGTGTTTACAAAAACAGTGAAGTATGGATCAATGGCCATCACTTGGGGAAACGTCCCAATGGTTTCATCGCCTTTTACTATGATCTCACCCCTTACCTGAAGGCTGAGGAAAACCAGTTGGTCGTCAAAGCAGACCACCGGGAATTTGCGGATTCCAGGTACTATACTGGATCTGGAATTTACCGCAATGTCTATTTACTTTCCCAGCCAGAACAGCACGTTCAGCCTTGGGGAGTGTTTTTTACCAGCCCAAACATTACCGACAAACAAGCTGATGTAAAGGTACAAGTAGCCATCCAAAATGAAGCAGCATACACCTCATCTGTCCAGGTGATGGCCAAACTGCTAGATGCCAATGGTAATACTGTGGGAGAGCAGGCAATGGAGAGTTTTTTGCCAGCAGGTAACACTAACCATGAGACCTTGTCGTTCAGCATAAATGACCCCATGCGCTGGTCTCCGGATCATCCCTATCTCTACGACTTGGAAGTGAGTATTCACAAAGATGGTGAACAAATCGATTCCTGGAAGGATCGTGTAGGGCTACGGACTTTTCGCTTTGACGCACAGGAAGGATTTTTCCTAAATGGAGAAAATACCTTGCTGAAGGGGATATGCATCCACCATGATGCAGGAGCCCTGGGGGCAGCAGTGCCAAAGGCCGTATGGGCGCAGCGTTTGGCGACATTGAAAAAACTTGGCTGTAATGCCATAAGGATGAGCCATTACCCGCATCAGGACTACCTGTACGACCTGTGTGATGAAATGGGCTTTTTGGTACAGGACGAGGCTTTTGATGAGTGGGAAGTAGGCAAGAACAAATGGATAGAGGGTTGGAATGTAGGTACTCCAGGCAATGACGGTTCATATGGGGCCTTTGCTGAATGGGGACAACAAGATGTGAAAGACATGGTTTTGCGCTCGCGAAACCACCCTGCTATTATCATGTGGAGCGTGGGCAATGAAATCGATTATCCCAATGATCCCTATAGCCATCCAGTGTTGGATGAAGGGAGAAACCCACAGATTTATGGTAAAGGATACCAGGAGGAAAACCCACCGGCCTCCCGGCTGGGAGAGCTGGCAGCGAGCTTGGTCAGTGCTGTAAAATCCGTGGACACTTCCCGTCCCGTAACGGCGGCTTTGGCCGGAGTGACCATGTCAAACCATACCCGCTATCCGGATGCATTGGATATCGTAGGCTATAATTACCAGGAATACCGGTATGAGGAAGATCATAAAGCATACCCTAACCGGGTCATTTATGGAAGTGAAAATGGTGACGCGTTGCAGGCATGGAAGGCCGTAACAGATCTCCCTTTTATTTCTTCGCAGTTTCTTTGGACAGGATTTGACTTTCTGGGAGAAGCCAGGCCATGGCCAACAAGAAGTAGCGGTGCGGGCATCATAGACCTTGCCGGATATCCAAAACCGGATTACTATTTTAGAAAAAGCCTTTGGAATGACGAGCCAATGGTTTACCTGGCTATCGCAGAGGAGGAAGAGAATATTCACCGCAGGAGAGGCTTGGTGGAAATATGGCAAGGAATTGAAGGGGAGACCAAATGGGTAGCCTGTTATGCCAATGTTGAGGAAGTGGAGCTGTTCTTGAACGGCCAATCCCATGGTAAAAAGGCCATCACCTATAATGCCAAAGAGATGCCGGGCTGGGAGGTAGAATATACTTCCGGTGAACTCAAAGCAATCGCTTACCAAAATGGAAAGGAAGTGGCCACTTATACGCTACATACCCCAGGCGATGTCGATCACCTGGAAGTAAGCACAGCGGAAGGTGAAGTAAATCCATTAAACGGAGAAAAGATTGTAATAATGGATATTTGGCTATCTGACAAAGCCGGTAACCTAGTGCCACGGGCAGATCAACAGGTGAATTTGGAGCTTGAAGGTGGTGAGCTGCTGGGGCTGGAGAGTGGAGACCTGAGGAGTCATGAGGATTATAAGGGTACTTATAGAAAAACCTTTAATGGCCGCTTAAAGGCATATGTCAGGATCCCCAAAGCGGCCAAAAATGTTCGTGTTGTAGTAAGAAGTGATGGTCTTAATGCTGTGGAACGTGCACTATAGAAAGCGCTGTGTCATATGTTGGCATCGGCTCATGGGGAATGTTATCGAAGCAATCTCCATTTACAGACAATGAGCGCACATCGAGTTAGATTTTCTTCACGTGTGTTGAGGAATTTCTTTTCCCCGGAACATGATGAGGTTTGGTGGTAAAAATGCCTACCTTGTTAAGGATATGCCTCGATTTTACGTGTTTAATGGCATGTTTAACAATAGGGGATGTACTGAGTAGGTTGTACAATGAACGAGGTTGAAAAAAAATTACAGGAATTTAAAATTTGGTATGATGCGGAATTACCGTATCATGATGATTCCATTGGTTTCTTTTGCAAGTTGATAAGCACCATACCCAAAGTGGAAATGGTAAAGGGCAGAACTAAGCGTTACGAGGAGTGCATAGGTAAATTTACCAGGAAGTATTTGCCATTCATCGACCCGCAGGAAAACAATTTTATGGTCAGTGATTACCTGACCGACCTGGTGGGCATCCGTGCAGTATGCTTCTATGCAGAAGAGGTCTATGATATTAGACGTGGCCTAAGAAGGTATTTTAAAGAGTTGGAAATATCGGATAAATCAAGCCAATTGGAAAAGACAGATGATAAATTTGGGTACAAGAGCCTTCATTTGCAGCTTGTATTAAAGCGGGGACTGAAAGGAATTGATGATGCCGAAAAATTCAGAGACCTGCAATTTGAACTTCAAATCCGCACGGTTATCCAGGATGCCTGGAGTATATTGGACCATAAAATAAAATACAAAAAAAGCATTCCCCAAAACATAAAAAGACGAGTAAACAGGCTTTCAGCCCTGTTTGAAATAGCTGATGAAGAGTTTTCAAATATCCAGAGGGTAATCTCTAAGGAAGAACTTAAAATAAATGCCAGGTTAAAAAAAGGAGGGCAAATCGAAACACGCAAAATCCTTGATGTATTCCGGTTCCTGTTTATTGCATTAAAATATTTTCCGGATTATGATTTTGTAGAGCACAAGGTCGATGGATTTGTACAAGAGATCCTTATGTTAAAAAGTGATTTTACAGAAGGGGCTTTTAACGAAGCCCTCCAAGGTAACCTGCCCTATGTGAATACCCTTGAGAAAAGTATAAACCAGCAATTGAATCCCTATACAAAAATCCGCTATTGTTTATATAAATCGGATGCAGAAAGGTTTAAGTCAATGCTGTCAGGACATCAACAAGGAGTGTTTGATGATCTTAGGTGACTTGGGATGCTTTGTTCAGCTGGATGCTTTTTTTTGGGGAAGCGGAAATGATGGCTAAGTTTTTGTGAATGTAGTTTAAGGTTTAGGAAGGACTCACGCTGGCTTTTAGTAGATAACTCTTCCTTTTCCCGGTTTTGATGGATCAAGCAATATTTCTGCGGCGGGGTAAGGTTTCCATTCATATAATATCTCGCCACCAAGGCACCAAGGCTCTAAGTTTTTTTTGGGGAAACAAAGGTGCTGACTGCAGGATACTTCCCAACAAATCTACTTTGTGACTTCGATCCTTGGTGGCAAAATAAAGCAGGTCACCTGTTGTTCTGACAGCTGTGCAGCGGAACCGAGAGCAGTGAATTTGTAACTCAACACCACCTACTGGAGCGATTCTTTGGGAAATGATTGGCGTTAACCACATAGCCCGCAATAGAGGGGAATTCAGCTAGTCGGCTTTCCGGTCCCTCCACTATTTTAATGGTGGATCAATAGTAAGCCACAAAGTCACCAAGGCACTAAGTTTTTTTGAGAAACAAAGGTGCTGACTGCAGGATACTTCCCAACAAACCTACTTTGTGACTTCGATCCTTGGTGGCAAAATAAAGAAAGCATATTAAAATAAAGCGATTCATGCCCCTATTTTTCAGCTTGATCCGTTTTGATTGTCCTGACCCTGGTTACCATAGTAACAGCGTCATGGATAATTGTTCGAGTAAGATTTTGATGACGAGAAAAAAAATAATTAGCCAAACACTCTTGAAACATTCAAGATTGTTTGGCTAATTATTGTCATTTATAAAAACAAGCTACTCGTATAAGTGCTTCAGGACGATTTAAATCAGTTCTACTCTAACTGCATTTAGTCCTTTTCTTCCTTGTTCCAATTCATATTTCACCTGATCATTTTCTTGGATGTCATCTATTAATCCACTTTCGTGAACAAAAATGTCCTCTCCTTTATCTGATGGTGTAATAAAGCCAAAGCCTTTGGTTGAGTTAAAGAATTTTACTGTTCCTTCATTCATAATTTCTATTGTTTTGATTGGTATTAATTTTTTTATGATATATTTTTTGATAAATGCATTTTGGTTTTGTCATCCATTACGATTTTTTGAAAACGTAATGGCATGTACTGGTTTACCTGTACCGCCCCCTGATTTTATGGACACAAGTATCCATGGAGACCGGGGTATGCAACGGAAATCCGTTAATGTAGGTATTGGTCCTGCCGAGAAATGGTTTGGAGAGATCAGACAATGCTGATTTAGGGGATTGAATGGATTTAATATGTATTATCTTTAAATTGGAATTGTATAAACTTCAGCTTTCTTATAAATATTACCTGTGTATTTAATCAGTGAACGGGAGAAACCCGTGCAAGGAATTAAAAGTAGAAAAAAGAATCAAAGCCGAATGAGCAGAAAACTCTTGAAATGCTACTTGGACAGTTATATTGCCAATAAGTTACAACAGAAAGTTATAGTTAAGAAACCTATCTTTCTGCCTTCAGTGCAAAGATAATAAAAAATATGATTGTTTGTCACTTTTTTTGAATAAAAATTGATTTAAGAACAATAACATCTTAAATAACAAGGAATTACTCTTTTGAATAGTATTTCAATGTGTTCTCAAATAATTAAGAAGAGTTGGGTTCGACCTTTAGCGATAAATTGGTAGTTGAAGGAAATTATTATCAAACCCTGATGCTGAATATAATGATTCACCTTTTTTTGTTAAACAGGTGGTTAGGTGGGAACAGAAGCGACGAAAAACCCTAAAATAAGAATTTGTGCCGTCAGGTGGAGTTGGTTGTAGGTAGATCCGACTCATTTTTGGAAGAAATGGTAGGCTTAAACTTTTAGAGAAATTTGATTACCTTAAAATAATAATCTTACCTATTTTGAACCTGTCAATACCATAGCTGATTGCTATTATTCTGATGGTAATGGAGCTATTGACCTTTGGAGGTTTTATTCACCTTCTAATTGTGCTTTTGACGATCCGATAAAGTTTATTGATTCTGATTGGATGGTCCTTCAAATAATTTTCAGTCGAGTAAGGATACCATTGAGTATTATGCCAATAAATCATGTGTAAGTTCCAGAACGCTTTTGCGTTTATTTTTAAAGAACTGGGTATGAGTTTCGGGGATTGGAAGGTGCGTTTAAAATTGATGGAGTCCGTCAAGCTATTAGGAGAAAAGAAAAGTGTAAAGGAAATTGCATTTGAATTAGGATACGGAAATGTTGGTTCATTTATAGTGACCTTTAGAAAGCATTTTGGAAAAACACCTACAAATTACCTCAAGAAATAAGTGCGAAAACACAATAATGGGTTCCTACCAATGGGTATTTCCTGGTGATTTAGTAAGATTAGGTCCGCCCGGTCTAGTACCATCAAAATTGCCAAAACAAACGATATTAATTCAGGGTTTAACTCTATGACATTCGAGGATGCGAGACAGAGGTGTTCTCTTTACTACCAGGGCCTGGGCTGGAAAAGCGAGTCGAGAAGCCCGCTACGGAACTGGGTGATGGTTGAGACCAGTGGATGGGGAGCCTGGAAAATTGACCTTGTAATTTCTCGATTACAACATTTTAACAGGTAAAGCATAGGGAGGTTTGTGCCCATACGGAGCCGCAATGCGGTGGCCAGTAAGATGTAGTTTTGTATCTCCCCCTTTTTTTTAACCTCCGAAGTCGAGTGGGAAGATGCCCGGGACTCGTAGCCTTTTAATGGGGATAAATAATATACTGGATGCCTAAAAAAAATCCTAATATCCGGGATGTGGGCAGCAGTTTTTTTTGATTTTTAGTGGGGGAATGTCCAGTTTTTAAAAAGGGGATTTTTTTTAAACAAATTAATTTATTGAATAAATTTACTTTGTAAGTAACTGAAAATCAATATGTTGATTTAAGCGAAACGTTTTTTATTTATCTTTCTATAGTTTCATTTCTATTTGACGAATTAACTCGTTTTAGTTATTCCAATCACCCCTTTTCATAAACGCAATAATAATCATAACTCATTCATTATCAGTATATTGTGATTTAAATGTATATTTCACATTTCATTGAGGGTTCTATATATTTGATTTAGTCAATGTCAATTTAACCCAACTTAATATGAACCTTATTTACTTCAGCTATGCTCAAGCATTTTTTATAAATCAAAAAGAGCACTTTAACCACATCAACTTAGATGCACTCCTAAAAAGGGAGAATTTAAAGAGATCATTTATATCCATTGCTGTTGCTATCAAAACATTTCAGCACAATTTTTTCCCTCTTCAATGCCAAGTAGTTCTCTTGGGATTATCGAAAACGGAGAGTTAGAAGAAATTAGGTTTAAAGTCTGCCTGCCTGGATTCGGTCTGATTTATTTAAGCTAACTACTTATAGAAATTTAAGTGGAATTCCCAAAAGTATAGGCAGTCTTTAAATAACGGATGCTGAAAGAATCCTTTATTAAAGACTGAGGTAAAACTTTTATTCTAATATGTCATCCAATACAGATTTATATTTCTCGATTTTGAAAAATATAATTTATTAATTAACCCAAAACTAAGATAACCTATGAAAAAAGAATTTCTAAACAGTAGTTAATAATACGAGTTAAAAAGAGGCTTTTCTGACAAAAGCATCGTTTCGATCGGCAGATCAATAAAGACGAATTGCAAATAATACTCATTTAAAATATTACACAAAGTATGGTAAAAATTATACTGAGGAAAATTAATATGCTTTCCAAATATTTTGGAAGGGGCTTTATTATCTCGTTGTTTTTGACTACGGGATTAATGGCAGGCACCAGCAAATATTTTGATGGCCCCACAATGGCCCCCAAAGTAAATGACACCTTAAATGTCCATGAATCTTTAGGGGAAGAATTGGTAAAAATAACAGGTAAAGTAGCCTCCGATACCGATGGTATGCCTATTCCAGGCGTGACAGTCCGTATAGAAGGGACTACCCGCGGTACCGTGACCAATGTAGACGGAGAATACACCATTGATGTAAACGAAGGGGAAACCCTTGTATTCAGCTTTGTGGGGTTTGTCGAACAGAAGGTTACGGTCGGCTCCCAAAATACCATTGACATTTCCCTGGAAGAAGATCTTCAATCCTTGGACGAGGTGGTGGTAGTGGGCTATGCCGAGCAGAAAAAGGAAACCATTGTGGGCGCAGTAACCCAGGCCGATGGGGAGGTGCTCAAACGTACCGGTGGGGTGTCCAATGTGGGCCAGGCCCTTACCGGTAACTTACCAGGTGTGATTACCACCTCCAGCGTGGGTACACCCGGAGAAGAAATGCCCCAGATCGTCATCCGGGGACAGAACAGCTGGAACGGTAACTCCCCGTTGATCTTGGTTGATGGCGTGGAGCGCCCCGAGTTTTTTGCCAATATGGATATCAATTCTGTAGAATCCATCTCGGTACTGAAGGATGCTTCGGCTACAGCGGTATTTGGATCCAGAGGAGCCAATGGTGTGATCATCGTAACCACAAAGAGAGGTCGGGAAGGTAAAGCGGAAATCACTGCCAATATAAGCACGACGATGAAGTCGGTTTCCAAGCTTCCAGGAAAGCTGGATTCCTATGATGCCATCGGCGTAAGAAACCTTGCTATTGAACGCGAATTGTCCCTGAGCCCAAGCAGTTGGGGTGAGATGATCCCGCAGGCGATGCGGGAGAAGTACAGGTTCCCTGCCAATCAAGAGGAAATAGAAAGGTATCCAAATGTGGACTGGCAGGATGTGGTATTCAAGGACCAGGCCATGGCCTATAATGCCAATGTGGGGATCCGTGGCGGGACCGATTTTGTCAAATATTTTACCAGTATCGATTACCAATACGAAGGTGATCTGTTCCAGAAATTTGATACAGGAAGAGGTTACCAAGCAGGCTTTAACTATAACAGGATCAATTTTAGGAGTAACCTCGATTTTCAATTGACACCAACGACCAAGTTGGGGGTTAACCTTGGGGGTACCTACGGCGTTCGTCAAGCGCCATGGGCCTATGATTTTCCGGAAAGTTACTGGAACTCTGCCTATAAAAGCCCTCCCGATGTTTTTTTACCCATATACCCTGATGGGGCCTATGGGACTTATGTCCCTGATGATTATGCGGTTACAAACTCCTTGTTGAACTTGGCTGCCAGTGGAGTCAATTACATTACTACGACCAACTTGTCCACCAATTTCCTATTGGAGCAGGATCTGGGCATGGTTTTGAAAGGGCTGAATTTTAAGGGAACCCTAGCGGTAGATAATTCTTTTCAGGAAACCAATAAGGGGATAAACGATCTCTATAACGCTCCCAATACTAAATGGATTGACCCTTTTACGGGAGAAACAACATTTAGAAATATACTGGATCCAAATACCCGGTTTGATTATGTAGAAGCGGTCACATGGGAGGACCAAGGGGGGAGTGTAAACAATAATGCATCTCGAAGAAGGCTTTTCTATCAAATACAATTGAACTATGCGAAAAGTATTGAGGGGAAACATAATTACTCCCTGATGGGGCTCCTGAACAGGCAGGAAGATGCCATTGGTAGTGTCATACCAAGTTATCGTGAGGATTGGGTGTTCAGGGCGACGTATGATTATAAAAACAAATACATGATCGAATACAACGGCGCCTATAATGGTTCTGAGAAATTCTCTCCTGAAAACCGGTTTGCGTTCTTTTCCTCGGGCGGATTGGGCTGGAACATATCAGAAGAGAATTTTATAAAAGACCTCTCTTTTGTGGATCTACTAAAACTACGGGCATCCTATGGGGAAGTCGGTGATGACAATATCGGAGGCCGGTTTTTATTTATGGACCAGTGGGTCTATGGTGACAATTCCCAGTTGGGAGTCATTGGCGTAGAAGGTGAAAACAGTCCTTATACCTGGTTCAGGCAAAATTCCATAGGAAACCCCAATGTCAGTTGGGAGACGGTCTACAAGTACAATATGGGGATTGAGTTTGGTTTTTTCAATGGCTTGATTAATGGTAGCGTGGACTGGTTCCGAGACAATAGGGTGGACATCCTGATGTCCAGTGGGCGCTCGGTTCCCAGTTATTACGGTGCCACTGCCCCGGCCGCAAACCTGGGGAGGGTAGAGACCGAAGGCTATGAGTTTACCGTTGGGCTTAACCATACCTTTAGCAGTGGGATCAGGCTTTGGGGAGACTTTTCCATGACCCATGCTATCGATCAGGTCATTGATAGAGATGATCCAGCACTACGGCCTGATTACCAAAAAAATGCGGGCTACCAACTCGGACAATATAGAAGCCATATCAGCGCAGGCTATTACAACACCTGGGATGAACTCTATGCAAGTCCCCAGCACAACACCAATGATATGGCCAAGCTGCCTGGAAACTATTACATCGCAGATTTTAACGGGGATGGCGTCGTAGACGCATTTGATTCCGCTCCTTATGGCTATTCCGGCGTGCCCCAAAACACGTACAGCACCAACTTGGGAGTGGAGTGGAAGGGACTGAGCCTGTACCTGCAGTTTTATGGGGTGAACAATGTGACCAGGGACGTTTCACTTACCAGTTTGGCCGGTGGACTTAATTTGGTCTATGAGGAGGGAACCTATTGGTCAATGGAAAACACATCGGCAGATTCCCCCTTGCCACGATGGCGTTCACAGCCTTCCAGTTTCAATTCAGGCCCCAGGTACCTGTATGATGGTTCTTACCTGCGGCTAAAGAATGCGGAAGTCGCCTATAACTTCCAGTCCGATTGGGTAAGGCACATGGGATTGAGCAATATGCGGGTGTACGTAAATGGCAATAACCTGCTACTCTGGACCGATATGCCCGATGACCGGGAATCCAACTTCGGGGGGCCATCTTACCAAGGGGCATACCCGATGGTAAGAAGGATAAACTTGGGCCTTAATGTTACATTCTAAACGAGCAACTCCAATGAACAATGCTATAAAATCATTAATAAGGGGATCTATTTGGATAGCGATGTTTTTAATCGTTTCCTCTTGTGAAGACTATCTGGAAAGAGCACCGGAATCCATTATTTCCGAAGAGCAGGCCTTCCAGAATTTCACCAATTTTCAGGGCTACGTGGAGGAACTTTATCATTGCGTACCCAATTTTACCTTGTCCGGTTATACCAGTTCCTGGAATTGGGGAGAGGATGAAATCGAGTCCACGGCAGGTACATTCCATTTGTCCTATAATATCGATCGGGGTAACTTTTGGGGCTGGCAGGTAGAAAATGGAGCAGGAAACAACGGGTGGTTGGATGCTTCCTCAGCTAATACTAACAGGGATCATAAAAATAAAGGACTTTGGCCACTTGCCTGGTATGGTATCCGCAAAGCCAATATGGGATTGGAAAATCTTTCCCTGATGACAGATGCCACCGAAGAAGAGCGGCAGTTGATAGAAGGCCAGTTACTGTTTTTTAGGGCCTGGTTCCATTTCTCCTTGATCCAGTATTTTGGGGGACTGCCCTATGTGGACCAAGTTTTGCCAAGTGATGAGCAGTTGACTTTACCACGTTTGAGTTACCATGAAAGTGCCGAAAGGGTGGCTCAGGACTTGGAAAGAGCAGCAGATTTACTACCGATTGATTGGGATGATACCACCACCGGAAGAAGGACCCTGGGCAAGAATCAGCAACGGATCAACAAAATCAAGGCCTTGGGTTATTTGGGCAAAAATTACCTTTGGGCAGGAAGCCCATTGATGAACTCTGTGTCCACGGGAAGCGAAACCTATCATGCAGAATATTGCAAGAAGGCTGCAGATACTTTTGGTGAAATTTTACAATTGGTGGAAGCAGGGGAAACCCAATACGCCTTACTGCCTTTTGACAAGTATAATGATAATTTTTATACCACAAGCCAAAACTGGGCACTGCCCGGAGGTACAGAGGCTATATTTAGGTCGGTGTACTACAGTGCCAATGATACACACTGGCGAATTTCAAAGCAGTATAAACCTACATTCGTGGATGAAGGTGACCCGACAAATTTTTACCCTACAGCTAATTACGTGCATGATAATTTTGGTATGGCCAATGGCCTGCCATTACCTGATGATGTCACTCAAACTGATCCTGAATCAGGTTATGATCCATACTATCCATGGAAGGGTCGTGATCCACGTTTTTACACGTCGATCGTGTATGATGGTGTAAAAGTAGTTCAGGGGGCTATTCCTGAAGCTAGTCAAGAAATCAACCGGTATGCAAACCTCCATACAGGAGGTACTTATAGGGAAGTGGTGACAGGAAGCCCCTCAGGATATGCCATGCATAAGTTCGCCCCATTGGCAGCCAATAAATACGATAGGGCCTATGATTGGGGGACTGCCTTGCATATCAATGTGCCTTATATGCGGTTGGCTGACATCTACTTAATGTATGCAGAGGCCACTTTGATGGGGTACAATAGCATTGGTGCCACTTCTTCCACATTTGCCAAAACTCCTGTGGAAGCGGTAAATGTGATCCGGGAGCGTGCCGGAATGGTTGGTGTACATGAGCGGTTTTTAGGATCTGTAGAAGATTTTCTTCCCGAACTGAGAAGGGAGAGGGCTGTGGAGCTGGCTTTCGAAAGACATCGGTTCAATGACCTGCGCAGGTGGATGTTGTTGATCGAAGAGCCCTATACCACCAAGACTTCTTTTGAGTTTGACAGGGCAGGGGAATTCAATACCGAGGACCCAACCGAAAACCGCATTGTGAACATGAGGGAAGAGGTCATCATTGAGCGGGTTTTCACCAACAAGCATTATTGGTTGCCCCTTAAGCTAGCCGATGTAAGCCTTTATCCGGAATTTTATCAAAACCCTGGATGGTAAGTTGTATTACCTTTTGAATGGTAAAATCTAATGAATTAAGATGATGAAATCGAGCATGACCCAAGTGTCACACGCTGGGATGGTTATCCGTAGTGCGAGATTCCATGTGGCTTTTAAGAAAAAATTGTAAACATATGAAATATATAAAAACAGGTTTTGTATGCTGTATCTGCTTGGTGCTGCTTCCGCTGCACCTGATGGCACAGGGTACAATGAAAATAAATATAGCCCCCATAGTGAGGGCCAGTTCCGGTAATCCTATCACGGGTGCCATTATCACCAGTGACCAAGATGATTATTCAGCGGTTTCCGATAGCCTGGGAACCGTAAAGCTGGAGGTGACTTCCAATGCATATCTGGCAGTAGAGGCTCCTGGTTATGAAACCAAGATCCTTCAGGCACATCCCGATCTTGAAGAGATTGTCATGTATCCATACTTAGAGGGTGAGGAAGTGTTGGTGGCATTTCAGACCAAGGATAAGCGTGACCTTATGGGTGGTGTTTCCTACGTGAACATGCATGATGTCATGAATGAAAATTACATTACCTATCCCCTGGATGGTATGGAAGCTTATGTGGGAGGGTTTAACGGTAACCTGTGGGGAAACAGTAGCTACCTGACATTGGTGGATGGTGTGCCCCGTGACCTAGGCAGTGTGATGCCCACAGAAATTGCCCAAATTACGTTCTTAAAGGGCGTCAATGCCATTGCCCTATACGGAAGCCGTGGTGCCAGAGGCGTGTTATTGGTCACCACCAAAAGGGGCGTGACCAATACCCAAACCATAGATGTGCGGACCAATGCCGGGGTAAATGTACCCAAAAGCTATCCCAAATACCTTGGGTCTGGGGAATACATGAGCTTGTACAACGAGGCCCGGTCCAATGATGGGCTAAGTTCATTGTATACTGAAGAGGATATCTATAATTATTCTTCAGGGAGGAATCCTTACCGCTATCCCAATGTCGATTATTTTTCAGACGATTATCTACAAAAAACCTATACACGCTATGATGCCACCATGGAAATTTCTGGTGGCAATGAAAGGGCCCGGTATTATAGCAACATCGGTTTTTGGACAGAGGGTTCTGTATTGGATTTTGGACAGGCAGCCCAAAACGGAAATGAGCGGATTAATGTTCGTGGAAATGTCGATATCAACCTGAACGATTTTATCTCGGCAAAAGTGGATGCTGCCGCAATCTTTTATAATGGGAAGGGTATCAACGCAGATTATTGGGGCGGATCCACGACCTTGCGTCCTTACCGCTTTGCTCCACTGATCCCGATCGACATGTTGTCACCCGATGATGAGGTTTCGCAAAATTATGTGCAGAACAGCCAGCACCTTATCGATGGCAGGTACTTGCTAGGTGGTTCCCAACTGGACCAGACCAACCCGATTGCAGGAAGCTACGGGGGAGGATCAACTAAATATACAAGCAGGCAGTTCCAGTTTAATGCCGGTGTCAACGCGGATTTAAGCAATGTACTGGAGGGGCTCAGCTTTAACTCCCTATTCGGGCTCGACTATGCCACTTCCTATAACCTGTCCTTTAATAATGATTATGCCGTTTACCAAGCCAATTGGACCAATTTTAATGGGATGGACGAAATAGCCAGCTTGACCAAATACGGGCAGGATGCCAGCTCCAAAACACAAAATATCGATAATAGCTGGTTTCGGCAAACCCTGTCTTTTTCCGGGCAACTGAACTATCAAAAAAGCATCGACAATAAGCACCATATTTCCGCCATGTTGATCGCCAATGGTTTCCAGACAGGTGAATCTGAGATGTACCATAAGGCCAGTAACGCTAATTTAGGGCTTTATGGTAGTTATGATTACAACCAGAAATACTACTTGGACTTTAGCGGCGCAATGGTACACAGCGCCAAGTTGGCACCGGGCAATCGGAATGCTTTTTCTCCTACGGTATCCCTTGGGTGGAGGCTCAGTGAAGAGGGGTTCTTGGCCTCATCCAGTGTAGTGGACGACCTTAGGCTATCCGTGTCGGGTGGGATCCTTCATACCGACCTGGACATCGAGGAATATTACCTTTATGAAGGGATTTATACCGATGAAGGATCCTGGTACGAGTGGAAAGACGGTCTGAACAATAACGCCACTGACGTAAGGAGGGGCGAAAACCTGGATTTGGCCATGCCAAAGCGGGAAGAGATCAGCGTGGAGCTGGACGCTTCCCTATTTGATAAGTTCATTACCCTGAACGGTTCCTTTTTTACCAGTAAAATGACTGGATTATTTGTTCAGAACAATAATATCTATCCCAATTACTTCAGTACAGGATGGCCGATATCCTCTTGGATTCCCTATATCAACTACAATAACGACCAACGAACGGGGGCCGACTTCCAATTGAACTTGAACAAGCGCATTGGCCAGGTAGACTGGACCCTTGGATTCTCTGGTATTTACTATACCACCAAGGCCAGTAAAAGATCAGAGAATTTCGAGTTTGATTATCAAAGTCGGGTAGGAAAGCCCTTGGATGGTATATGGGGGTTGGAAAGCCTTGGCTTTTTCTCAGGGATCGACGATATCGAAAACAGTCCTGAACAGGCTTTTGGAGAAGTGAAACCGGGGGACATAAAATACAGGGACCAAAACGGGGATGGCGTCATTAACGCTCAGGATGAGGTGTACCTCGGTAGGGGCGGATGGTCCGGAGCGCCCCTTACTATGGGCGTGAATATTTCGGCCAAATATAAAAACTTCACCTTCTTCGCTTTGGGAACTGCCCGTACAGGAGCATATGCGATGAAGACCAATGATTACTTCTGGGTAAACGGTGATGATAAGTACTCCGAAGTGGTACGGGACAGATGGACGGAGGCGACCAAAGAAACGGCCACTTTCCCGCGTCTTACCACCTTAAATGGGGCCAATAATTTCCGAAATTCAGATTTCTGGATGTACAGCACCAACAGGTTTGATCTTACCAGGGTTCAGGTTTCTTATACCTTTCCGAGCAGGATGTTTGGTGAGCAGTTCTTGAAAGGGCTCGATGTCTATGCCAATGGAGCAAATCTTCTGACCATTGCACCCAATAGGGATATTTTGGAGATGAACATCGGCAGTGCCCCGCAGACCAGGTTTTATAATGTTGGTATCAAAGCGAAGTTTTAACTAGACCAAAAAAGAGCGATGAAGATAATGATAAAAATAAAGTTCGCCATGATGGCCTTGGTGTTGACCACCAGCTGCAGTGACCTTATCGATCCGGCACCGGAAAATATCCAACGAAAGGACATGATCAGGGAGAGGCCCAGTATGGTACAGGGATTATTGTTGAATGCCTATTTAAGGATTCCCTCCAATGGCTATAATTTTAGCGAAATGGCCACTGATGATGCGGTCAGCAATGATCTTGACAATGGTTTTCTGAACATGGCCACTGGACAATGGGCGTCCAATTTCAACCCTGTTGACAGGTGGAATTCCGCCAATTCCGCCATCCAATACCTCAATGAGATGTTGACCGAAGTGGGCAATACGGAGTATTCCTCCAATCCCCAGGTAAACCAAATGTTTTTGGACCGATTGACTGGCGAGACCTATGGATTGAGGGCGCTCTTTATGTATTACCTGTTGCAGGCGCATGGAGGAGTAGCCGGAGGAGATCTTTTGGGCGTTCCCATATTTTTGGAACCCCAATCGGTGGATTCCGATTTCAATATGCCAAGAGCCACCTTTGATGCCTGTATGGCGCAACTGTACTCGGATCTTAACACCGCTATGGATTTACTTCCCATGGATTATTACAATATCGGTGATGCGTCCATGATACCATCAAAATATCGTGATGCCGGTGCCGAAGTGAGCGAGTACAACCGGGTGTTTGGCGATGATGCCAAGCAATTGGTCTCAGGAAGGATTGTCATGGCAATCAGGGCGCAGGCAGCATTGTTGGCGGCGAGTCCTTCCTTTAACCTGGACAATGATCCATCCAAATGGGCGGATGCCGCTACCTATGCCGGTACCTTACTCAATGATATCGGTGGCGTGAGCGGTCTTGATCCCAATGGGGTGACCTGGTATAACAATACCTCGGTAATCGATGGGCTGGGAGCCGGAAACAACCCACCAGAGATCCTTTGGAGAGGTTCTATTGGTGGACCTACGAATGATCTGGAAACACAAAATTTCCCTCCTACACTGTACGGTGAAGGGTTGGTAAATCCCACGCAGAACTTGGTCGATGCTTTTCCTATGGCCAATGGTTATCCCATCATGGATCCAGCCGCTGGATATACTGTAGAGGCACCCTATGCGGAGAGGGATCCAAGGTTGGCCCAGTTCATTTTGCTCAATGGAAGCACGGCCGGCCCAACGGGAAGCACCATCAATACGGCCCTGGATTCGGATACCAATGATGGCCTGAACAAAGTGGAGACTTCCACGCGTACGGGGTATTACATGCGCAAGCTTCTACGTCAGGACGTAAACCTTGACCCAGTGGCCACTACGGGGCAGCGGCACCTGCAGCCAAGAATGCGCTATACCGAGTTCTTTTTGATCTATGCAGAAGCAGCCAATGAAGCTTGGGGACCAATGTCCAGTGGATCTTTTGGATTCTCTGCCTATGATGTCATCAAGGCCATCCGTCAACGGGCTGGTATTGGTACGGACAATGGAGATGCTTATTTGGAGTCCATAAAAAGTGACCAATCTGCCATGCGGGAACTGATTCGAAACGAACGGCGCTTGGAATTATCTTTTGAGGGATTCCGCTTTTGGGATTTGCGAAGATGGCAATTGGATTTGACAGAGACCGCTCAAGGGATGCGCATTGAGAATGAAAGTAATTACTCCACTATCAATGTAGAAAACCGGGTTTATCAGGATTATATGATTTATGGGCCTATTCCTTACAGTGAGCGATTGAAATTTAGTGCGCTTCAACAGAATACCGGCTGGTAATTATTTTGAAAGCTAAGCATAACTGGTTTTTAAGTGAATTAAATTCAAAAACAATGAAAAAAATACCATATATATTTATAGCGATTGTCTTGATATTTTCATCCTGCGAGAATGAGGATTGGGAATTTCCCGATTTTGAATATCAAACGGTTTATTTTGCCTACCAGTTTCCGGTGAGGACCATCACCTTTGGAGAGGATATTTTTGACACCTCTCTGGACAATGAAGGTAAATTCAAGTTGATGGTGACCGCCGGGGGGGGTATTCCTCGCCAAATGATGTAACCGTTCAGATAGAAGTGGATGAATCCCTGGCCGAAGGACTGCTGTTCGAAGAAGGAGGGGAGGAAATCCAAGTACTTTCATCCGAATTTTACCAACTAAGTTCCGAAACAGTCACCATTCCCAAAGGCACCGTGGCCGGAGGAGTGGAAGTACAGCTTACCGGAGCATTTTTTAACGATCCCCGTGCAGTGAACAGAACCTTTGTGCTTCCTGTAAAGATTACAGAAGTGATGAATGCGGATTCTGTGTTGTCCGGCACTCCGGTGGTGGACAATCCCAACAGGGCAATTGCAGATGACTGGTTCCCTGCTCCCAAGGACTTTACGTTGTATGCCCTAAAGTATGTAAACGAATGGCACGGCAATTACCTGCGACGGGGCAGGGATATTATTACCGGAAAGAATCCAGCGATCATCGATGAAACAGTGGTCCGACATGAAGAAAACGTAGAGGATGATGAAATCAATGAATTGGTAACCCGATCCATGACCGAAGTGGTGTTTCCGCTTACCTTGACCGGAGAAGGAGGAGTGAACGTTACCGCCGACCTGCTACTGACCTTTGCTGACGATGGAAGCTGTACCGTATCTGCTGCCCAAGATGGCTACACGGCTACTGGGACAGGAACCTTTGTGAAAGATGGAGAGAAAGCCAGCTGGGGAAACCAGGACCGGGATGCAGTATACCTCGAATATGAGATTGACATGGACCAAATACACGTGGCCACGGTGGATACCTTGGTCCTCAGGGACCGTGGCGTGGGGATGGAAACCTTTAGCCCTGTGCTCAAATAAAATTAATAATGAGGAATTATGAATTAGTAGGCTCGAACGTGGCCGTTTGACAGTGGACTGTGGACATTTCACCAGTAACCTAATAACTCAATAACCAATGAACATAAAAACAAGCTATATCAATATACTGGGAATACTCGCTGTAAGCCTCGGTACATCCTGTGTGGACTATGTGCCCACGGATGAATACCAAGTGGAAAAACCGGAGAGTATTGCCATGCAGGAGGAATTGAATGCGTATCTGCCCCTAAAATCCTATGTGGACAGCACTGCCCATCCCAGTTTTGTGCTGGGTGGTGCAGTAAGCCAGTCCCAATATGCGGATAAAGGGGTGATGTACCGTTTGATCAACAGCAATTTCAATGAAATCACGGCTGGTTATGGCATGAAACATGGCGCTGTCGTACAGGCAGATGGCAGCCTTTTGCTGGATGGCGTAAATGCCATGTATGAAGCTGCGGCGGCGGCGGGAACCAGCATTTATGGCCATACGCTCTGTTGGCACGCCAATCAAAATGCAGGTTACCTGAACGGTCTATTGGAGCCTCTTGTGGTCAATTCCCCTGCTTTTGCCAATGAGCTTGATCTTTCCGGAGCCATGGTCGGAGACCTTACTGAATGGGGGAGTCATGGTGATATGGTCTTGTCTGAAGACGAAGGAATGGGCTTAGGAACACCAGCCTTTAAGTTGACTGCTGGCACCAGCGTTTCAGCTCCCGGAGACCTCCAATTGGTCACTCCTGAGATTGTCATTGAGCCCGGAAACGAATACGAGATAGTCGCATATATCAAATCCGATAGGGATGCGGAAGGAAGGATCAGCTTTGAAGGGCTGGAGAACAACGAACCGGAAATCGACTGGATGTCCACCGGTACTGCCTCGGCTACTTTCCAGACTTCCATGTCATGGAAGGAGATACGGTTTAGGGTAAGTGATTTCCAAGGGGAGACGTTTAAGATCAAATTTGATATGGGCTATACGCCGGGTGCCACCCATTACCTGGATATCAACAACCTGTATGTCTTTAATCCCAATGGCGAACCAATGACCAATAACCTTGTCGTGGACGGGGATTTTGAGGCCGGCACCGGCTGGGGAGGCTGGGGGAACAACTCTACCCGTGGCATTACCGAGGATGGGTTGGGTTTTGGTGGAGAAGGCAAGGCCTTCTTTGTGACCAATCCATCGGTAACGGGTGGATTTTGGGAAGTGCAGACCTCCTATGAGTTAGGTGAGCCCCTGAAAAATGGAGAAGCTTACAAATTGTCCTTTTGGGTAAAAGGTGATGCCCAGGGTATTATCCGGCCGGAACTCCAAAGTCCTGATTATTCCTCGAATGGATTTGGCCAAGTAATGGTCACCCAGGAATGGCAGCAGGTAGAACTTACCACCACCGCCACGGCAGACGATAGAAGTAGACTGATCGTCAGTTATGGAGAATATGCGGGGACCGTATATATCGACAATGTGGTGCTGAGCAGTGCCTCACTCTCTGGGGGATCCACCACCTTGGTACAGAAAACTCCTGAAGAAAAGGAAAGCATCGTTTCGGGCGAACTAGAACGTTGGATTACCGAAATGGTTGTTAACAGTGTCGATCATGTGAAAGCCTGGGATGTGGTCAACGAGCCCATGGATGATGTCAATCCCTACGAACTGAAAACAGGGGTAGGAAAGACCGATAAAGCGGCTGATGAATTTTATTGGCAGGACTATATGGGCAAGGATTACGCCGTCAAGGCATTTCAGTGGGCCAGGGAATATGGGAATCCTGATGACCTGCATTTTATCAATGATTATAACCTGGAATATAACCTGGACAAATGCCAGGGCATTATCGACTATGTCTCCTATCTGGAAAGCCAAGGCGCACAAGTGGACGGTATCGGTACACAGATGCACATCGGCATTGATTCCAACAAGCAGAATATAGCCATGATGTTTGAAATGCTGGCAGCCACAGGCAAGCTCATCAAGGTTTCCGAACTCGATGTCCGGGTGAACACGGCGGAGCCTACACCTGAAATGTTGCAGCAACAGGCAGAGATGTATCAGTATGTGGTCGACATGTACCGAGAGCATGTCCCTGAACAGCAGCGCTACGGTATTACCGTCTGGGGCATTACCGACAGTGCTGATGATGCCGATTGGTTGCCAGGTGAGCGACAGGGACTATGGGACCTGAACCTTAACAGGAAACCTGCTTATGCGGGGGTTGTGGAGGGGCTTCAGGGCCTATAGTGGAAATAGAATTTACCGGTGGTGGACTTAAGGGGCTGCCACCGGCTTTTTTCCGGATAGCAATGATATCAAGTTCATTGATGGCTTGCTGTGCATATGAAAATTTGGAAAAGACTGATGACTTTTAGCACATGAAAAACCTAATTACATTAACCTATTCTCTATTTCTGATCATGTTTGGATGCGGGGAAAAGAAAGATAGGGACATTGTTCTGGAAATTGGTGAATATATCATGACACCGGAGGACTATCGATACTTAAAGGGCTCGGGGAAATACGAGGGCTTATCCGATTCTGCCGTCCATCAAAAGATGATCGAAGAAGGATACCTATTAGCTTTTGCCATTGACCACAGGTACGATACAATAGCCAAATTGGAGAAACAGCTGGAATATTTAGAACGGTTTTATGCTTCAACTGTAGATGGCTATCTATGGAATAAAAAGGTAAAGCCGCATCTCAAGGTCAATGAAGAAGCACTTCAAAAAGCCTATAAGCGCAGAGAATTAGGATATGATATAGAGATGATACTTATCCCTACGAGGGAAACGCTTTTGGAATACCTTGACCCTAAAGTAGAAGTAAATACTATTGAAGGTTTTAACATTCTAAAGCAAGAAGTTGATTCAGATGAAAGGATCAAAACCTATACATACACATCCCACTACCCATTTAACCCAATTGGGATATACCTTGAAAATGTGGATCAATTGAATATTGGGGATGTTTTTGGACCATTGGAGACTTTAAATGGATTTTTAATTGTCCATATTGCCGACTCAAAAAGAGGACCTTTAAGGCCTTATGAGCAAGAAAAGTCCATTATTGAGCAGGATTTACTTTTTGGTTTGAAAGAAAAGTACATATGGGAGAGCCAACAACGGATTTTTAAGGAGGCAAATCCTATTATGAATAAGCAGGCCATTATGGAGATGGCTGCTAGGTTTGATCCAGATGTCAAAAAATGGCCAGGTGTAGATCCTGAATTAGTATTGATGGAATATAGATTTGAAGGTAAGAAAATTCCCTATACAGCAAGCGACTTTATAGAGTTTTCCCATCATCAGCCTGTATTTAGGGGGCTATTGTCAAACCCTAATGATATGAAAAAGATGATGGGCAACTTTTTGATTGGTATATACCTGCTTCATGAGGCTAAAGGGATGGGGATGGAAGAGAATGAGGAGTATTTGCATTGGATTAAATACAAGAAAAATGGAGTTTTTGTACACCATTTTAAACAAGAAAAAATTTTCCGGGAATTAAAAGTTTCTGAAGGTGAACTGAAGGAATATTATGAAAGTATACAGGAAAAATTTCTGTGTTTTGGGGAGGCGAAGATTGCTGTTTATAAATATTCTAATTTTCAACAGGCCATGGATAGCCGGCAATTGTTGCAGGAGCAAACCCAATTTCATGAAAAAAGAACTAAAGAAAATATCGGCGAAATAGAAACCATAAAAATTCAAATGCCTAATGAGCAATATAGTATGTCCATTATAGAGGCTGTAAGCAAGCAATGCCCCGGAGAATTGTCCATGCCTGTTAAAGCGGGGGAGTCCTATTGGTTGGTCAAATTGCTATCAAAATCCGGTACTGCTACAATTCCTTTCCCTGTAGTTCGGAATCAAATCCAACATAACTTTTTGAAAGAAAAGGAGAGCAACATGTATGACCAACAGATCGCCGTATTGGAAGAGATTTACCCGATTAGTGTCAATCTATTGGATTTGTAAGTTGCCCAAATAAAATAAGGCAATTCAATAAGAAAGTCAATTGATCAATTTATAGAGTAGAGTAAGCTTTAATGAATTATTAACAATTAAAACCTAAAAATGATGAAAAAATTAATCTTAATGTTTGCTATGGTATTCATGGCCTTTTCAAGTGGTTTTGCTTATGATAATGGTATAGGTGTAATGGCTACGCCATGGGTAAGTGCAGATTCAGATGTCGCGGTCATCAACAATTACTGTGAAATACGCTTTTATTATGTGATTCATAGAGCAGATCCTGATTATCAATATTCAGGAAGCGTATTCCTTAGACAAGGAGGCTCATATGTGGCGGGAACAGAAGTCTCTGGTTGGAGTTATCCCGAACCTCAAATCATGTATAGCTCTACAGAACTTTTTACGGGGCAATGGTATACATTGACATTAAGTGCGACATCTAATAATGCATATGCACATGGTCAACTAAACTGGTAAGAGATTTCATGAATTTAATAGTTTAAATCAATTAACAACTAAAATTTAATTCTGATGAAAAAGCTAACGTTAATTTTATTCGTTTTATTATTCTGTTACTCAGTAAGCTATGCGTATGTTCAACGCTCGCCTATACAAGGGATTTCAGTAAATGGGTCTAGTATTACTACATCCATGATGACAGTTAATATAAATGACACCTGTCCGTTTATACATCTTGAAGCCAATTGGTCACCTTATTCTGGAGGAATGGGTAGTGTTCAAGCATATGGCGATATTTTGATCGGGGAGTACTTCTACCATGAAGGAACTAATGACCCGAACTATACTAGCATGTATAATAGCTCTCGCTATTGGGACACAATCACAGTTTACTTAGCAGGGAATGGTACTTCAGGCACCGCAACACTTCGTTGGGGGTGGTAAGACTAGAAGGATAACCTAAACCAATTATAGGAAGAAGAAGTGTGGTATGTGTTCGATACGGGTTTCACGTACCGCTTCTTCTGCTCCTTTTTAATAGGGGAAATAGAAATGATTTTAATGAAGGGATATATCCAGCCTTCCAAGTAGTTATACCCGATGATTTAGAAGTTGTGATGTAAGTTGCTTATAGTTAGTGGTTTGACGTAAACGAACTTGGTTTGGGCTTTAAGATATACTGCGATAGGCTACAGAAGAGGCTTACCGACATTTACCGTGAATAAAAAACGATTTATAAGTGCAATGATTGTTTTAATAACCTGTAAATCAGTTGTTTGTGTTGTGTATCGAAGTTTGAATCGTGTTTTGTTGCTTTTACCTTTGATTTAGATAGTCAGTTTTCATTAACAAAAAAAATATTGACCACGCATTGATCTACCCACCTCTCATATTGCTGAATATATAGCTTGATTTTCCATCCATGTTGGTCTTGGCTTGGTTCAAGTGCATTCACTTAACATTATAATAACCATTAATATGCAATTTCGATCCATCTTACATCGCATTATACCTATTCTGACCGGTTTTATCTGTCTAAAGCTTATGGCTTGTAGTACAACAGCAGGATCTATAGAAAAATCACCCGGTGTGCTGAAAGAGACATTCAAGGATAAATTTGCCATAGGCACGGCCATGAATACCTGGCAAATTACAGGCAGGGATACGGCCGCCACCAGAATCATTAAGGACCAGTTCAACGCCATTGTGGCCGAAAACTGTATGAAGAGTGGCCGCCTTCAGCCCGAGGAAGGGAAGTTTACCTTTGAATTGGCCGACCAATTTGTGGATTTTGGTGAGCAAAATAACAAGCTCATCAATGGGCATACCTTGATCTGGCACTCCCAGGCACCACCTTGGTTTTTTACAGACGAAGAGGGCAAAGAGGTGTCCCGGGAAGTGCTGATTGCACGGATGAAAAAGCATATCCATACCGTGGTCGGAAGGTATAAGGGCAGGGTGGATACTTGGGATGTGGTCAATGAGGCCATACTGGACGATGGCAGCTATAGGGAAAGCAAGTTTCACCAGATTATCGGCGAGGATTTTATCAAGCTGGCCTTCCAGTTTGCCCATGAAGCTGATCCTGAGGCCAAGCTGTATTATAATGACTATTCCATGGCCGAGCCCGGGAAAAGGGAAGGGGTAATGCGAATGGTCAAAAAGCTTCAAAATGAAGGCGTCAAAATCGATGGTATTGGCATGCAAGGGCATATTGGCCTGCATCATCCAGAGATTGGGGAATTTGAAAAGAGCATTGAAGCCTTTGCCGGATTGGGAGTGGAGGTAATGGTCACCGAACTGGACCTCACCGTCCTTCCTTCACCATGGGGTGACCAAGGTGCGGAGGTTAGCAAAAATTTTGACTACGAGGATAAAATGAATCCCTTTCCCGATGGATTGCCAGATGAGGTAATGGATGCCTTCAATGCGCGCTATCTTGAGTTTTTCGGCTTGTTTCTAAAGTACCAAGATAAAATATCAAGGGTCACCCTTTGGGGAGTGGCCGACCAGCATTCCTGGAGGAATGGCTGGCCCATCCGCGGAAGGACCGATTATCCTCTCTTGTTTGATCGGGAAAACAAGCCCAAGGAAGTGGTTTCTGACATTATCAAATTATCAAACCAACAATAGACCTGCACCATGCGAAAGTTTGCCCAGTCCTTTTTGACATTCTTCTTGCTCTTCAGTTGGGGGCTGACCAGCTTAGCTCAACAAAATGGGGAGTTTCGCAATCCCCTGATCCATGCCGACGTACCGGACATGTCCATGATCCGTGTCGCGGATACTTATTATATGAGCAGCACCACGATGCATATGAGCCCGGGTGTCCCAATCATGCGTTCCAAAGACCTGGTCAATTGGGAATTGGTGAATTATGCCTACGACCGATTGGGGGAAGTGGATGCGATCAACCTGGAGAATGGAAAAAATGCATACGGCGCAGGATCTTGGGCAAGCTGTCTGAGATTTCATAATGGAACCTATTATGTGAGTACATTTTCTTCCACTACGGGCAAGACCTATATTTTTACCACCAAGGACCTGGAACATGGCACTTGGAAATCACATTCATTTTCGCCTTCCTATCATGACCATACCTTGTTTTTTGATGAGGATGGCAAAATATACATGATCTGGGGAGGGGGGAAACTCAGCATGGTGGAGCTGAAGGAAGATTTGTCCGGAGTAAAACCAGGTACGGAGAGGGTACTGATCGAAAATGCCACTGCTCCTTCCGGGCCTGATGTGATGCTTCCCGCAGAAGGATCACAACTTTTCAACGTAAATGGAAAATATTACCTCTTCAATATCTCGTGGCCCCAAGGCGGCATGAGAACCGTAATCGTTCATCGTGCAGATCAGATAACGGGCCCCTATGAAGGCAGGGTCATGCTACAGGACAAGGGAGTGGCCCAAGGGGGACTGATCGACACACCAGGGGGAGAATGGTATGCCTATCTTTTCCGTGATTATGGAGCAGTAGGAAGGATTCCCTATTTGGTGCCCGTAAAATGGGAAGATGGCTGGCCAGTCCTGGGCATGGACGGAAAAGTACCTGACCAGCTTGATCTTCCCGCCAATAAAAGCCTGATCCCGGGTATTGTGGCTTCGGATGATTTTGACCGGAAAAGAAAAGATGAGGACTTGCCCTTGGTCTGGCAGTGGAACCATAATCCGGATCCGGATTTTTGGTCAGTCAGAGAAAGGAAAGGTTACCTGCGATTGATGACCGGGAGGGTGGACGCTTCACTGATGGAGGCCAAAAATACCCTCACGCAGCGGACCATTGGCCCAAGGTGTGAAGGGATTACCAAAATTGACATTTCAGGAATGAAGGAAGGGGACTTTGCAGGTCTCGCGCTTCTCCAGAAGCATTACGGGCAGGTAGGGGTGAAAGTGGAGAAGGGCGAAAAGGCCATTGTAATGGTCAATGCCGATTCCGGAGAAGCCAACGAGATCGACCGTGTACCAATAAGCACAACATCAGTCTACCTGAAAGGCACCTGTGACTTTACCGACCGCAGGGATGAGGCCAACTTCCACTACAGCCTTGATGGAAAAGAGTGGAAGCCCATCGGATCTACCTTGAAAATGAAGTACACCCTTCCCCATTTTATGGGATACAGGTTTGCGCTGTTCAATTACGCAACCAAATCACCGGGAGGCCATGTGGATGTTGACTTCTTTCACATTACTGATAAATTCTAAACCAACGCCAATTACAAAATGCCTAAAATAACCAACATTAAAAACTTCAGTTCAATTTTAAAAACCGTCACTACGAGGCGTGAGGGTAGGTTTGTGGGAAGAAGCCGCGGCAGTCTCTGCTTAAATGAGATTGCCACACCCTTTTCCTGCCCTATACCAACGCAAAAAGGGTTCGCAATGACGCTTCTAGCATTAATTATGAGTCGGGCTCAGGTTAAGAGCTACCTACTGTCATTTGCTGTCTTTACATTATGGGCAGGTGCTGCGCTGGCCCAAAACCCTCTGGTAAGGGATCACTTTACCGCAGATCCATCGGCCATGGTGGTGGGGGACAGGGTTTATGTTTACCCTTCCCATGATATTTATTGCGAAGAGAATAATGGAAGGGAAAATTGGTTCTGCATGCAGGATTACCATGTTTTTTCCTCCGATAACCTGACCGAATGGACCGATCACGGGGTCATTCTCCATCAGGAAGATGTCCCTTGGGGAAACCCCACTGCCAACAGCATGTGGGCACCGGACTGTATTGAAAGGAACGGCAAATACTATTTTTATTTTCCCGACCATGGCAGGGAATCCAGCGTCAACGGGAAGGGATTCACCATTGGGGTGGCCGTGGCCGACCATCCTGAGGGGCCTTTCATCCCCGAGTCCCAGCCTATTAAGGGAGTGAAGGGAATAGACCCGAATGTGTTTATTGATGATGATGGCCAAGCTTATCTCTATTGGTCTCAAGAGCATATTTATGGCGCTAAACTCAAGGAGAATATGCTCGAACTGGCGGGGGATCCGGTGATCTTAAAGGAGCTTCCGAGCAAAGGATTGAAAGAAGGCCCCTATATGTTTAAAAAAGACGGTGCCTATTACCTGACCTATCCCCATGTTGCCAATAAAACGGAGCGATTGGAGTATGCGGTCGGCAAGAGTCCTCTAGGGCCTTTTGATTTTAAAGGCGTTATCATGGATGAATCTCCCACGGGCTGCTGGACCAATCACCATTCGATCATCCAATTCAAGGGACAGCACTACTTATTTTACCATCACAATGATTATTCGCCGGGATTTGATAAAAACCGCTCCATTAGGACGGACAGTCTTTTTTTTGAAGATGAGGGAAGCATTCGAAAAGTGGTGCCTACCCTTCGGGGAATTGGTGTGACCAAAATGACCGATCGCATCCAGATCGACAGGTACAGCGCGCTTGCCGACAAAGGTGCTTCCATTGCCTTTTTGGACAATAAAAAGCCTTTTCAGGGCTGGATGGTGGAGTTGGAAAATGGAGCCTGGGTAAAATATAATCGTATCAGCTTCCATGAAAAGATTCATACAGTTTCCATACGGATCATGGCCTCAAAAGCTGGAAAGTTGGCACTTTATTCAGGAAATGAGAAAGGGCAACTTTTGGCAAAGGTGAGGTTTTCTGGTGGTGATAATTGGGAAATGATACAAAAGGTGATCACAGATGACATTTCCGGCATCCATGACATTGTCCTGGTCAATGAAGAAGGGGGGAAGGTCGCAGTAGATTGGGTCAAATTCGAATAATGACGATGCTAAAAAAATATAAAACAAAGGGAAAGAATCCCATGACTTTATGGAGGAAGTTCATGGTCGGATGCTTAATTGGGATGGGCTGTCAGTCGTACTGTTTTGGCCAAGAAGGCCAGGAACTTAAACTATGGTATGATGAGGCGGCCCGATCATGGGTGGAAGCACTTCCGGTGGGAAACGGCAGGCTTGGCGCTATGGTTTTTGGCGATCCCTATCAGGAAGTGGTCCAGCTGAATGAGAATACCCTATACGCAGGTAGACCACATGGAAATGACAATCCAGCGGCAAAGCAGGCACAGCCTGAGGTGCAGGCAATGATTTTTGATGGGAAATATGATCAGGCCCAACAACGGATCAATGAAACGTTTTTTACCGGTATCAATGGAATGCCCTATCAGACCATGGGTCAGCTAAAACTTCTTTTTCCCGATAAGCGGGAGGTAAAAGGATATCGTAGGGAGCTAGACCTACAAAAAGCACTGGTGACTACGCAATATAAAAAGGGTAATACCCATTTTACCACCCAGGTATTGGCCTCACATCCCGACCAAGTCATAGTCATGCATTTAACTGCCGACAGGCCAGGTGCAATGAGCTTTATTGCTTCCATGGACCGCCCAGGATCTTATCAAATGCAAGCGGCCGATGCCGGAGAATTGCTGATGACTGGCGTTTCCGGGGACCATGAAGGCATCAAGGGAGGAGTGGAATTCAGTGCAAGGGTGAGGGTGGAACATTCAGGAGGAACCTCGGGCAAAACCGCCAATGGAATAGAGGTCAGCAATGCCAATACCGCCACCCTTTACATTTCCATGGCTACCAATTATAAGGATTTTAATGACATCACTGGTGATCCTCTCCGATTGTCCAAGAACTATCTCGACAAGGCCATTAAAAGAGGATATGAAGAAATACGAAAGGACCATGAACAGGACTACCGGAAATATTTTGACCGGGTTTCGTTGGATTTGGGAGAAAGTGAAGCGGCAAAGGATCCCACCGACCTGCGGGTAAAAAACTTTTCGAAAAGAGACGATCCGCAGCTGGTGGCCCTGTATTTCCAGTTTGGCAGGTACCTGTTGATATCATCTTCCCGGCCCGGGGGGCAACCGGCAAATTTGCAAGGGATATGGAATGACCAGCTCAATCCGGCCTGGGACAGCAAGTACACCGTAAACATCAATACAGAGATGAATTATTGGCCTTCGGAAATCACCCATCTTTCCGAAATGAATGAGCCATTGGTGCAGATGGTCAGGGAGCTTTCCCAGGCCGGTAAAAAAACCGCTAGTGATATGTACGGAGCCCAAGGCTGGGTAATGCACCACAATACGGATATCTGGCGGATCACCGGTCCGGTAGACGGTGCGTTTTGGGGTATGTGGCCCATGGGCGGGGCATGGCTGTGCCAACACCTGATGGACAAGTATGCTTTCTCAGGAGACGAACATTACCTCCGGTCTATTTATCCTATTATCAAAGAAGCCAGTAGTTTTTTCCTTGATTTTCTAAAAACCGATCCCCAACATGGCTGGAAGGTAGTCGTGCCTTCCATTTCTCCAGAAAACGCCCCCTCATTAGACCATGGAGCGTCTGTAGGTGCCGGAAATACCATGGACAACCAACTGGTGTTCGACCTTTTTGCAAAAACCGTACAAGCAGCCCAATTGCTGCAAATAGATCAGCCACTGGTCGGGGAAATCCAGAGAGCAATGGCCCAATTGCCTCCAATGCAGATTGGCAAATGGGGGCAGTTGCAGGAGTGGATGTATGACTGGGATAATCCCGAGGACCGCCACCGTCATGTTTCCCATCTCTATGGGCTGTACCCATCCAGTCAAATTTCACCATACCGTACTCCAAAGCTGTTTCGGGCAGCCAAAACTTCCTTGGAAGCAAGAGGGGATGAATCCACTGGCTGGTCCATGGGATGGAAAGTCAACCTGTGGGCACGCTTGCTTGATGGAGACCATGCCCTAAAGCTCATCAAGGACCAGTTATCTCCTTCGGTCCAGAAAGATGGTACGCAAAAAGGAGGCACTTATCCTAACCTGTTCGATGCGCATCCTCCGTTTCAGATTGACGGCAATTTTGGTTGTACGGCGGGTATCGCTGAGATGTTATTGCAAAGTCATGATGGTGCCATTCACCTTCTTCCGGCACTCCCGACCGCTTGGGATAAAGGAGCTGTGTCCGGCCTCCGCACAAGGGGCGGATTCGAAGTGGAAATGGCCTGGGAGAAGAAGAGGCCAAAGCGGGTGATTATCCAATCTTCACTGGGAGGTCAATGCCGGATCCGATCTTATTTTCGCCTGGAAGGAAAGGGACTACGGCCAGCTACTGGACAAAACAGCAATCCGTTTTATCAGACTCCTTCAGTAAAATCGGCCCTAGTCTCTCCCAAAGCTGAAATGGCCCCCCTGTTCTTGGATAAAATCTATGAATACGACTTGTCCACCGAACCGGGAGAGACATATGAACTCCAAGCTAGATGATCATTATAAGGTGCCAATAGCACCTCCGGGTTTTCCGGAATTGGGCGCTGCAATGACCGATGGAGAAGTGGCTTTCAGACAGCACGCAGGTGGCCATTCCACCGGTCCAAACTGGAGTACTTGGATTGCTTGGGCCTCCCGATATTGGGACCATAATTAGCTATTGATTGTTTACGAAAAGCATTAGTTTGATGAAAACGATAATTTATTTGATTCTTCTTTGTTGCACAGGGATTTTCGGAAAATCCTATGGACAGAACCCTATTATTCGTGACGTTTTTACCGCCGATCCCGCACCTTTGGTTTACCATGATACCGTCTTTCTGTATACTAGTCATGATACGGCCTCGGTAGATGCTACCAACTACCAAATGAAAGATTGGTTGGTTTTTTCCTCTACGGACATGGTCTCGTGGACCAACCACGGTGCCCCACTTTCCCCAAAGACATTTACCTGGGCAACAGGAGATGCCTATGCTGCCCATTGCGTGGAGAAAGGTGGGAAGTTTTATTGGTACGTGTCCACTTTCCACAAAAATGATGATCGCAGCAATGGAGGAGCGGCTATAGGAGTGGCCGTTTCCGATAGCCCTACAGGCCCTTTTCAGGACGCTATTGGTGAAGCTTTGATCGTCAATGAAATGACTACAGATAATGAGCATGGTTGGGACGATATTGATCCGGCCGTTTTCATTGATGATGACGGGCAGGCTTATATCTATTGGGGAAACGGAAGCTGCAAATGGGCGAAGCTCAAAGACAATATGGTCGAACTGGATGGGCCGATCCACCATTTTAAGCCAAAAAATTTCATAGAAGGCCCTTGGGTATACAAAAGAAAAGATCGCTACTATTTGGTCTATGCCAGTGCAGGTACCGAACCGGAAATGATAGAATACTGTACGGCCACCAGCCCGGAAGGGCCTTGGGAATACCAAGGCATCATCATGGAAAATGTACCCAACTGTTTTACCGTACATCCCGGAATCATCGCATACAAGGACAAGGATTACTTCTTTTACCACAACGGCGTATTACCAACTGGAGGCAGTCACCGAAGGTCCATATGTGTGGATTATATGTACTATAATCCTAATGGGACTATCCAAAAAGTAAAGCAGACCAAAGAGGGTGTAAGCCCAGTAGAATAAGGGAGTGGTCTTAACAAGACATCATTTACCGAAACTAAATCATCAAAAAACCTTAAAACAACAACATGAAACTATTATTGGGGAAATTCTTATTGATAGTGGTCATTTTGGCCTTAGGACATTCTGGCCATGCGCAGGACAAGAATTTTTATGTTTTTCTTGCTTTTGGCCAGTCCAATATGGAAGGAGCAGCAAAGTTTGAAGAGCAAGATGCCCAGGTGGATCCAAGGTTTCAGGTGCTGCAAGCGATCGATTGTCCAGACCTGAAACGGGAAAAGGGCAATTGGTACCCTGCCGTACCGCCCTTGACCAGATGCCATACGGGATTGACACCAGTGGATTATTTTGGAAGGATCTTGGTAGAAAACCTACCGGACAGTATCCGTGTAGGGGTGATCAACGTTTCGGTGGGAGGTTGTAAAATTGAGCTTTTTGAAAAGGATAACTACAAGACCTACGTGGAAACGGCTCCAGAATGGATGCTAAATATGATCAACGCCTATGATGGCAACCCTTACCGGCATTTAGTGGATTTGGCAAAGAAGGCCCAAAAAGAGGGGGTGGTCAAAGGGATATTGCTCCATCAGGGAGAATCCAACACGGGGGACAAACAATGGCCAAAAAAGGTGAGGGGGGTGTATGAAAACCTCCTTTCAGACCTGGACTTGGTCGCAGAAGAGGTCCCTTTACTTGCCGGGGAAATGGTCAGTGCGGCACAAGGAGGGAAATGTGCGAGTATGAACGCCATATTGGCCACTTTGCCAGTGGTGATTCCCTCGGCACATGTGATTTCTTCAGAAGATTGTGAGGCCATTTCGGATGGATTACATTTTTCAGCAGCAGGATATCGAAAACTGGGTAGACGATATGGGAACCAAATGCTTTCAATTTTAGGATATTAATATATACGGACCATGAAAAAAACAACCTATTTCTTGATCATCTTCATGTTGAGCGCAGCTGGTGGATACGCTCAGCAATTGGAAAAAGAAGCTCCCGTGGGTTTTGACCAAGTGCAAGGGGCTATTGCCCATGGAAAACTGGATACGGTGGAGTATCATTCAAAAACAGTGGGCACTGCCCGTAAAGCGGTTGTTTACACTCCGCCAAACTTCTCCAAGAATAAGAAATACCCCGTCCTGTACCTGCTGCATGGGATTGGTGGAGATGAAACCGAATGGTTGCGCGGGGGCCAGCCACAAGTGATCATGGATAACCTTATTGCAAAAAAAATGGCCGAACCCATGATCATCGTGATGCCCAACGGACGGGCCATGAAAGATGATCGTGCCACGGGAAACATCATGGCCAAGGATAAAGTGGAGGCCTTTGCGACATTTGAAGATGACCTGCTTGATGACCTGATTCCGTTTGTGGAGGATACTTATCCTGTTCTGGCAGACCGTGAGCATCGTGCTATCGCGGGGCTTTCGATGGGAGGAGGCCAAACCCTGAATTTTGGTTTGGGGAACCTAGGGGAGTTTGCCTGGGTGGGGAGTTTTTCGGCTGCACCAAATACAAAAAGCCCGGAGGAACTTGTCCCAGATCCTGAAGCCACCAAGGAGCAATTAAGGTTGCTTTGGATCTCTTGTGGTGACCAGGACGGCCTACTTGGGTTCAGCCAGCGCACCCATGACTATTTGTCCAACCATGATGTGCCCCATATTTTTTATATCGAAGAAGGTGGTCATGATTTTAAGGTATGGAAAAACGGCCTTTACATGTTTTCCAAGCTTTTGTTCAAGCCGGTGGACCAATCCAAATTCGACCAGTACAGTCCATTGGGAATGCCTGCGGAGACCAACGTAAGAGGAGCGAAATACCCACAAATCATGCCGGATGGAAGGGCCAAGTTTAAGGTAAAAGCACCAAAAGCTGACAATGTCCAGCTCGACCTGGAAAAAAAATACCCTATGGCCAAAAATAAAGAAGGGGAGTGGGAAGTGACCACAGATCCATTGGGAGAAGGATTTCACTATTATTCCCTGTTGATCGACGGTGTGGCGGTGGCTGATCCTGCAAGCGAAACGTTTTATGGCATGGGAAGGATGGCCAGTGGTATTGAAGTCCCTTTCAAGGGAGACGATTATTATGCGGTTAAGGACGTTCCCCATGGGGAAGTCAGGCGAGTAAGGTATTATTCGTCTGTATTACGGTCATTGAGAAGTTTTTTTCTTTATACCCCTCCCGGCTATGACCAGGACACCGACCGGGAATACCCAGTGCTTTACATCTTGCATGGAGGAGGAGAGGATGAAAGGGGATGGGCGCAACAGGGCAAGACAGACCTTATCCTTGACAACCTTATTGCCGAAGGAAAGTCCAGTCCGATGCTGGTGGTCATGCCAGATGGAAATATGCCCGTCGCTGCATTTGAGGAGAGAGGGTTGCAGCTGTTCGAAAACGAGCTGAAGAATGCCATCATCCCACATATGGAGAAACACTATCGAGTCCTGGAAGGAGCCGAAAACAGGGCATTGGCCGGGCTTTCCATGGGAGGAATACAGACACTTTATGTGGGGATAAACAATACTGATCTTTTTTCCTGTCTGGGTGTGTTCAGCTCAGGATGGATCTCCCAACGGCAAAGTACCATCGCCGAAGGCCAGTATGGCTTTATGAAGGAAAATACAGAAAAGATCAACAATGACTTAAGCCTTCTTTGGATCTCCATGGGCGGAGAGGAAGATATCGCCCATGACAACTGTGAGAAAATGCTTGGGGAGTTTGATAAGATGGGGATAGAGTATCGCTACAGTGAATATCCCGGAGGCCATACCTGGCCGGTGTGGAGACATGATCTTTACGCCTTTGCTCCTTTGCTTTTTCAATAGGCTCCCATAGTTATGAATTCAAAAAATTAGTTATAAAACCTGGCTGGTTTTGGATCCCTTTTAAATTATAAAGAAAAGAAAAGAAAAGAAAATGCCATATCCAAAATATTCAACATTCCGAAAATGAAAATTATCTCTTTCCCACTTCTATTTGCCTTTATCATGGTGCTAACTGTGGAAGCGGGTGCACAACATCCCAAGACCGTTTCCAGTCCTGATGGCAACCTTGAAGTCGTCGTGTCTGTCAGCAGCGGCATGGCCCAATATGCGGTTCATTATCAGGATAAAGCAATGCTGGAGAATTCCCCTTTGGGACTGATCACCAATGAGGGGGGATTTACCTCCAATGTGAGTTTTGTAGATGCCAAAATGGATGAAGTCAATAAGCACTACACCCAAGATAAGATCAAGGTGTCTAATGTGGCGTACCGGGCCAATACCTTGACCTACACGGTCAAGAATCAAGAAGGAAAACAAATCGCTTTTCATTTTCAAGTGAGTGACCATGATATCGCATTCCGGTATGAATTGCACAAATGGGAAGATACCAGGGCAACCGTGATAGAGCGGGAATTGACCGGGTTTCGGTTTCCTGCAGAAAGCTCCGCCTTTCTTTCTCCCATGATGAAGCCGATGACCGGCTTTGCCCGTACGGCTCCCAGTTATGAAAGTGGTTATGTAACGGATGCTGATCTGGAAAGTACTACTGCGGAATTTGGCTATGTTTTTCCAGGGCTATTTAAAATCGCGAAAAATGGGTGGGTATTGCTATCCGAAACCGGAGTAGGCAGCAATTATAATGGGGCACACTTAAGTAGCTTCAAAGATGGAATGTACACCGTGGAATTTCCCCAAATGGAGCAAAACAATGGTTTTGGCAGCACGGGCGCCCAAATAGGCCTCCCCGGCTATACCCCGTGGCGGACGATTACGGTAGGGGAATCCCTCAAGCCGATTGTGGAGACTACCGTTCCGTTTGATGTGGTGGAGCCACTATATGAAGCCTCCCAACCTTACCAATATGGGAAAGGCACCTGGAGCTGGATTGTCTGGCAGGACAACAGTATGAACTACGCCGATCAGGTGAAGTATATTGACCTGGCCGCGGCCATGGGTTTTGAATATATCCTGATCGATGCCTGGTGGGATGAAAGGATAGGCTATCAAAGAATGGAGGAGCTCATCCAATATGCCCATTCCAAAAATGTGGGTGTCTTCCTATGGTACAATTCCAACGGGACAGCCAATGATGCCTTTCAGACACCGCTGAACAAGATGAACACGTCCATCGCCAGAAAGCAGGAAATGAAGTGGCTGGAAGAGGCTGGGGTAAAAGGATTGAAAGTGGACTTTTTTGGTGGGGACAAGCAGGAGACCATGCGTATGTATGAAGACATTCTCGTGGATGCCAATGATCATGGACTGATGGTGATGTTCCATGGAACGACCCTTCCAAGGGGTTGGGAGAGGATGTACCCCAATTTTGTAGGGAGTGAGGCAGTTCTCGCTTCTGAGATGCTTGTTTTTTCCCAGGATGTCAGGGAAAAGGAAGCGTTTTATGCCTCGTTGCACCCATTTATCCGAAATACGGTGGGCAGCATGGAGTTTGGTGGGGTTTTGCTCAATAGATTTCTCAACAGGGGAAACAATAAAGGCCAACAGCGCTTGACCACCGATAGCTTCCAATTGGCCACAGGGGTGCTTTTTCAAAATCCCGTGCAAATGTTTGGGCTGACACCAAACAACCTGACCGACGTACCGGCATTTGAGTTGGACTTTTTAAAAAGGCTGCCCACTACCTGGGATGAAACGGTCTTTATTGATGGGTATCCGGGAAAATACACCGTGCTGGCGAGGAGAAGTGGAAAGCATTGGTGCATCGCCGGCGTCAATGCTGAGAGCAGTGCCAAGACTTTGAGAATCGATCTTCCTATGCTAAAAGGACAGCAGGTTTCCCTGTATAATGACGACAAGAAAAGGCAACCGACACTCCATACCGTTGAAGTCGGGGAAAGTGGTGAATTGACCATTACGATCCAGCCAAGGGGAGGTTTTGTATTAACGCGCTAACTAACAGCAAAATGAAAAGAATCTATAAGAAACTGGCATTATCAGTGTTCATGATGGGGGTGATTTGTCTGAAAGCCAAATCCCAAAATCCGATAATACAGACAAAATTCACTGCTGATCCGGCTCCGTTGGTTCACAACGATACTGTTTTTCTATATACCGGTCACGACGAAGATGATGCATTTGGCTTTAAAATGCGGAACTGGTTGCTCTACACATCGACCGATATGGTCAATTGGACCGATCAAGGAGTTGTGGCATCCCTGAAAGATTTTGAATGGGTTCCGAATGACAATGGAGCCTGGGCATCTCACTGTATAGAGCGTAATGGAAAATTCTATCTCTATTGTCCTATGCCTGGTGGAGTAGGTATAGGGGTTTTGGTTTCGGATAGCCCTTATGGGCCGTTCAAAGATCCTATTGGAAAACCTTTAATCAAAAACAGTGACCATGACATTGATCCTGCCGTGTTTATTGACGATGATGGACAGGCATACCTATATTGGGGAAACCCTAAGGTTTACTACGTGAAATTGAATGATGATATGATTTCTTACTCGGGAAAGATTGTTCAAGATTCTTCTACGCCAGATAATTACCAAGAAGGACCCTGGGTTTGGAAACGAAAAGGGAAATATTATATGGCTTACGCCTCGACTTGTTGTCCGGAAGGTATCGGTTATGCCATGAGCAATTCTCCAACGGGGCCGTGGGAGTACAAAGGGATGATAATGGAGGGGGACAAACGCTCAAACGGAAACCATCCGGGAATTATCGACTACAGAGGTAAGCCCTATGTGTTTGGGTTTAATTATAATATTCTGAAACAAACGATGTCAAAGCATTACGAAAGGCGCTCCATTTGTCTGGAAGAGTTGACCTACAATGCTGATGGGACCCTTCAGAAACACCTTTTTTGGTCCAAGAATGTTATGCAAGTGGGTGCTTTTGACCCGTATGACCGCATCGAAGCAGAAACGATGGCCTGGAGTGAGGGTGTTAAAACAGAATTTGCCACTGAGTGGGAAAGGAATATCGCCTGGGACAAAGGAAAAAAGATTGCAGACCGATTGTTTGTTACCTCCATTCATAATGGAGATTATATCAAGGTGCAAGGTGTAGATTTTTCCGATGGTCCAAAGGCGATTGAGGTAAGTGTTGCTTCATTGTATGGAGGGGAAATTGAAGTCCGTGTCGGCAATATTGGTGGGCCGTTAATCGGAACGGTTAATATAGATGCCAAAGGTCAAGGTGACATCTGGAAGACCGTGACTGCACCGGTAAACGATATTAAGGATGTCCATGACCTGTTCTTTGTGTTTAGAGGAGAAAAGGACTTGTTCAATTTTGATTGGTGGAAATTTACTAAATAGAAAACCCTGATAAATGATGAAATTTCTTTTCAGAATAATCACAATATTCGTGCTTATTTCAGGTACGGGCATTATGCAAACAAAAGCACAAAACCCAATTGTCCAGACCAGTTACACAGCAGATCCCGCACCCATGGTGTACCAGGATAAACTCTACCTTTATACCAGCCATGATGAAAATGGATCCACTTGGTTTACCATGAACGACTGGAAGCTGTACACGACCGAGGATATGATCAACTGGACAGATCATGGAGCAGTACTGTCCTACAAGGATTTCAGCTGGGGTAAGATGAATGCCTGGGCGCCTCAGTGCATTGAGCGGGAAGGTAAATTCTACATGTATGTGCCCATTACCAGTCATGAAAACAAAAACGGCATCGGTGTAGCGGTGGCCGATAGTCCTTACGGCCCTTTTTTCGATCCTTTGGGAAAGCCGCTGATCTATAACAGCATGGCCGATATTGACCCGACTGTTTTTGTGGATGATGACGGGCAGGCTTACTTGATCTGGGGAAATCCTGTTTGTTATTATGTGAAACTGAATGAGGACATGATCTCCTACCAAGGGGAAATCCAACAATTTCCAACTACCACCGAGGCCTTTGGAAAAAGAGAAGGAGACCCGAAAAGGCCTACAACCTACGAAGAGGGACCATGGATGTACAAAAGAAATGGACTGTATTATTTATTGTTCGCCGCAGGGCCTTTGCCCGAGCATATTGGTTATTCGACCAGTGAGCATCCTACGGGCCCCTGGGAATATAGAGGGGTACTGATGCCTACAGAGGGGGGGAGTTTTACCAACCACCCTGCAATGGTGGACTTTAAGGGGAAGACCTATTTCTTCTACCATAATGGTGCCTTGCCGGGTGGAGGAGGATTCACCCGGTCGGTTTGCATAGAAGAGGTGAAGTTCAATGAGGACGATACCATTGGTCCCCTCAAAATGACCAATGGTATCTCCAAAGGCCTTTCGTTACTGAATCCATACAGGAAGAACGAGGCGGAGACCATGGCTTGGTCAGAAGGGATCAGTGCAGCAAAAAATAAGGTGGTGGGCAATTTTATCAAAGTGGATTATAGCGGAGCCTATTCGGTGGTGAAAGGTGTGGATTTTAGAGACAGTGGTGCTGAGATGATCAATGTCAGGGCCGGAACCACCCATAATGGGAACGTAAGCATTGAGGTAAGGCTCGATAGTCTGGAAGGTGAACTTATCGCTGAAGTGGCTGTGCCGCTTACCGGTGGCAGTGACCGATGGGCACTGGTCAATGAAGCAATAAAGGAAGTTTCGGGCGTACATGACCTTTACTTTGTGTATAAAGGAAATGCCCCTAAAGACATTTTATATTTTGATTATTGGATGTTTTCTGAATAAAGCAATAGGCAACCTGCCAAACTTGTCCTGCCAACCCGTAAAGAGACCACGATCAAGGCACGGAGCAGTGGCCTGAATGGTCGGGCAGACCCTTTAACCAAAAATATATTGAATCAATCTTAAGACAATAAAAATGAAAAATCAACCTATTATCCTATTGGCTTTTTTGTGGGCAATTTTTGCCTCTAATCAAGTTTTGGCCAGACAAAATACTGAAAGCAGCCCGTTGTTTACCCAAGTGATCTATCAGGGAAATGATCGGGTTTACGAGGAAAATCCACTTGGACCGGATGAATTTTACAACCCTATCCTCCAAGGCTGTTACCCTGACCCGGCCATCGCCAGAAAGGGGGATGACTATTACCTGGTCGCTTCCTCCTTTGCCATGTTCCCTGGGGTGCCTATTTTCCATTCCAATGACCTGGTGAACTGGACCCAGATCGGCCATGTATTGGACAGGACTTCGCAGTTGGATGTGCATGATACGGGAATAAGCGGGGGAGTGTATGCTCCAGACATCCGATATAATCCTTACAATGACACGTTCTATATGATTACTACCGCATTTGCCGGAGGTTTGGGAAATTTCGTGGTCAAGACCAAGGATCCGAAAAAAGGCTGGAGTGACCCGTATAAATTGAATTTTGAGGGTATTGACCCCGCCATATTCTTTGATGAGGACGGCAAGGCCTATGTGGTGCACAATGACGCCCCGGCGCAGGGAGAAGAATTGTATAACGGTCACCGAGTAATCAAGCTTTGGGAGTATGACCTGGAAAAGGACCAGGTTATTGCCGGAACGGACAAAGTGATTGTAAATGGCGGTGTGGACTTGGCCAAAAAGCCGATATGGATCGAAGCGCCACATATTTACAAGAAGGACAATAAATATTATTTGATGTGTGCCGAGGGAGGCACCGGTGGCTGGCACAGTGAAGTGGTTTTTGTCAGTGATGACCCAAAAGGGCCGTACAAACCTGCACCAAGCAACCCGATTTTGAGCCAGCGCCATTTGTCACAGAACCGACAAAACAAAGTGGATTGGGCGGGTCATGCGGATTTGACCATAGGACCTGATGGTAAATACTATGGTGTTTTCTTGGGCATTCGACCCAACGAAAAAAACAGGGTAAATACCGGGCGGGAAACGTTTATTCTCCCAGTGGATTGGTCAGGTGACTTTCCGGTTTTTGAAAATGGATTGGTGCCTATGGAGCCCAAACTGAAAATGCCCAAAGACGTGGAGAACAAAACCGGGCAGGAAGGTTTTTTCCCTAATGGCAACTTTACTTTCACAGAAGATTTTACTTCCGAAAAACTGGACTATCGTTGGATCGGGTTGAGAGGCCCAAGGGAAGCCTTTATTGCCAAAACCAACGACGGTCTGCAGATCAAACCTTTTAATGCCAATATCAAAGAGGTCAAGCCTACTTCCACGCTCTTTCACAGACAGCAGCATAAGAATTTTTCCTTTACTACTACCATGGAATACCAGCCCCAGTCGGAAAAAGACCTGGCAGGGTTGACCTGTGTGCAGAGTGAGGCCTTCAACTATGTGTTTGGGATTACCAAAGTAGGAAAGAAAAATGTATTGCTGCTGGAGCGGACTGAAGCACAGGGCAGAGGAAGAAACCGTGAGGTAGAGTCTGAAATCTTGGCGAGTACTGAAATTGATCTCAAAAACCCTATTTCATTAAGAGTGAGCGCCAAAGGAGATGATTTCGAATTCAGCTATTCCACCAACAGAACGGATTTCCAAAACCTGGGTGGAACCGTGTCCGGGGATATTCTTTCTACCAATGTGGCAGGTGGATTTACGGGTAATATGATCGGCCTGTATGCCACCAGAGCCAATGATGCAATACCTGTTTTAGAATAGGAATTTCTAAAAACCTTCCAGGTTTTATGTGTTTCAAGTTTCACTATTTCAGGAGTCTGCAATTCCAAACCTGCAAGGTTTACTTACCAATAAAAAAACAATTGACCCTAAGCCATGAAATCGAGCATGAGAAAGAATATCACACAGAGGGACGATTATCAACCATACGAGATTCCATATGACCGTTGAAAAACTTTTATAAACATATGAAATACCTATTCAAACCTATCAACCTTAGGAAGTGGGGACTTTATGTCCTCACTCCTTTAATGATGCTGTCCTGTGTGGAGGATACTGACAAAGTGGATAAAGCAGCCCTGCTCGAATGGGAAGCGGAGACTTTGTCCGAAGAAGGACTGCCCGCAGGTGGTGGCAGTGTTTCTGTGAACGTGGATTGGGCTTATACCCAATGGAATATCCGGGTAGAAGAAGTGCTGGAAGGAGAGGATTTTATCGATCAGATCACGCCCAGAACTGCCGGCAATGTTTCCATTGAGGCTACTAGCACTGCAGTAACGATCCGATTGAAAGAGAATCCCCAGCCGAGTCAAAATGTGGTGCGGTTGGAGCTGCGGTCTTTGGATGAGGATATCAGCCATTCGGTGGTGTTGACCCAGGCCGCTAAAGAAATTGATCCGGTGATGGTTCACCTCGATCCCAATACCCGTTTTCAGACCATATCCGGTTTTGGCGGGGGCAATATGATGTGGGGTTTTGATTATTTGAATGCCGAAGAGATCAAATTGGCCTTTGGCACTGGAGCGGGGGAGCTAGGACTTTCCATTTACCGGGTTAGGCTTTCGCCGGTTAGGGAAGACTGGCCGGCCTTGGTAGAGACGGTAAAAGAAGCCCGGAAATATGGTGCAAGAATCATCGCTTCCCCCTGGTCTCCACCTGCGGCATTTAAAAGTAATCATGACCTTATTGGAGGCCATCTTTTGGAAGCGCATTATGCCGACTATGCAGATTACCTCAATGATTTTGTCCAGTTTATGGCTGGAGAAGGATCGCCGGTGGATGTGGTTTCCATTCAGAACGAACCAGATATTCAGGTAAGCTACGAATCCTGTGACTGGACGGTTGACCAGGTGTATGATTTCATTAAAAACCACGGAGACGCTATCCAAGGAGCCCAATTGACTGCTGCCGAATCTTTTAACTTTAAACAATCCTATACCGACCAAATCCTAAACGATTCCGATGCTTTAGAAAACCTGGACATTGTGTCTGGTCATATTTACGGGTCCGGTTTAGCACCTTATCCTCTGGCCGAGGAAAAAGGGGTGGAAGTATGGATGACCGAATACCTGATGAACCAAAACAGTGGAGTGGACATCAATAACTGGAATACCGAGGAAGCGGTCATTTGGGAGGAATCCATGGGTATGCTGGAAACCATCCATGGTGCCATGACCTCCAATTGGAATGCCTATATCTGGTGGTATATCCGCAGGTTTTATTCCTTTCTGGGCGATGGAGAGCAGGGAACTTCGCGGGAGCAGACCTTACGCAGAGGCCATGCCATGGCCCAATTTGCCAAATATGTGCGACCGGGGTATGAAAGGATCTGGGCCAACTATACGGGTACCAGTGCCAATCTTGGAATCACCGCCTATGAGGGGAATGATCAAGTAGTAGTCGTACTGATCAACTGGGAGGAAAACCCTTTGCCTGAAGTATGGTTGGATCTGCCCGTCAATATCAGCGAAGCGGTTTCCTATACCACATCTGTGACAAAGATGCAGGAAGAGACCAAGTTGACTTTGGGAGAGGAAACCGTAACGGTGGCACTTCCTGCTAAGAGCATTACCACGGTGGTGATGGATAAGTGATACGGGGGAAGCACAAGTGCAGGCTAGGGGATGATTATGAAATTGCCTGCTGGCTCGATGGAAGGGACTTGGAGAAACCAGCTTTTATGAGACCAAATCCTATGATATACACGATTAATTTTAACCTATTTAAATAACTTGATGATGTTATATATGATGAAAACCCTCGCTAAAACTGTCCTTACAGGAGTATTGCTCTTTTGTGCCAAAGCTACAATGGCGCAGGATGGAACCATTTACCCACTTGACAACCCGGAGGAACCCAATGCAATCCCACTTGGTACAGGAGGTGTGGAAGACCAACCTTCTCCGGAGACCTGGTTTCGTCAATGGGGCGACCCGATGGCCAGAAATATCAGTACCGCCACCCTAACCCCTTTCTTCCCGGAATCCGGCAAGGCTAACGGTACTACAGTGATCGTAGCGCCCGGAGGAGGGTTTAGATGGCTTTCCTTGGATAATGAAGGCTGGGAAGTGGCTGAAGCGCTAGCCGAGCAGGGGATCACGGCATTTGTGCTCAAATACAGGCTTCATCCGACCCCCGAATCCTTGGAAGACTTCAGCGATTCTATGAATAGAACCTTTGATGAAGCATCCAAATCGACCAAAGACGGAGAAGCTCCTCCACGACCTCGCAGGAACCTGTCCGATCAACTTGAAGATGCAGAAGCTGCCTATGCCATGATTGTTGAGCGTGCCGAAGAGTGGGGAGTAGATACCGACAGGATAGGCATGATCGGTTTTTCGGCAGGTGCCGGACTTACCATGCACTGTACACTCAACTCGGAGACCATGGATTTGGCCTTTATCGGTCCGGTCTATGGGGGTATGGGAGAAGTAGATGTGCCAGCGAATGCGCCTCCGATGTTCAATGTAATTGCCAGTGATGATTTTCTGTTCAACGGACAATTTGGTGTGATCCGCTCCTGGTTCCAAGCGGGTGTACCGGTAGAGTTTCACCTTTACCAAAATGGTGGTCATGGTTTCGGCCTGGGAAACCCCGATCGTACCAGTAACCGTTGGTTTGAGGCCTTTATGCACTGGTTGGATGTGAATGGCTTTCTGAAGGGGGAGGACAGGTGAGTCCTGAAGAGCGGAGATGAAAGTAACCCTATACCTAAAACCCTAACATCGGACATCTAGCACGCTCAGACGTTGGGTTGGATGTCTTATGATGAACGGGAAGCGTTTTTATCCAAGGAAATTGCTTTGGGCCAATTGGAAGAACATATTACGACCATTGTGTTCCGGGTACAAGGGAGAGGTAAATGCCTAGGACATGGTAAAAGAAGCCCTTTACGATTGGGATCCCGACGAGGTGATCTTTTACAGGGAAGATTCTCCATGGTACAAAATGATAGGAGATTAGAAAAAAACAGAAAAATGATTTCATCAAAATGACCTCATTATGAAAATGAAAACTTTAGAAAAACCACCAATACCCAAAATAGGGTTTTGTTTTAGTACCATTAGATTTAGGTTCTTTAAACTAGGGTTGCTGTTATACTTAATGACCGGAAATATGGGTAGCCATGCCCAAGAAAGCGAGCCTGATTTTTCCTTTTTGGACATCGATAAAAACTTCGAAGAGCGGGTGGATATTTTAGTAAATCAGATGACACTTGAGGAGAAAGTCAGCCAAATGATGAATGATTCCCCGGCCATTCCACGCCTGAAAGTACCCCAATACAATTGGTGGAACGAATGCCTTCATGGAGTGGCCAGGGCAGGGTATGCCACGGTCTTTCCCCAGTCCATTTCTGTAGCTGCCTCATTTGACAAAAACCTTTTGAGTGAAATAGGTTCGGTTATTTCGGATGAGGCCAGGGCCAAGCACCATGAGTTTATCCGAAATGGCAAACGGGGGATTTACACCGGGCTGGATTTTTGGTCGCCCAACATCAATATCTTTCGGGACCCGCGATGGGGAAGGGGACATGAAACCTACGGAGAGGATCCTTACCTTACCGGCGAGTTGGCTTCCCGGTTTATTGAGGGATTGCAGGAATATGATGGAAAGTACCTAAAGACCATTGCTACCTCCAAGCATTTCGCAGTCCATTCCGGGCCAGAACCGCTTCGCCATTCTTTTGATGTGGATGTGAGTGATCGGGACCTATATGAAACCTATCTTCCGGCATTCCGCAAAACAGTAAAGGAGGCAGGAGTGTATTCCATCATGGGTGCCTACAACCGGTTTAGGGGAGAATCATGCAGCGGCCATGATTTTCTGTTGAACGAGGTGCTAAGAAAGCAGTGGGGATTCGAAGGCTACGTGGTGTCGGACTGCGGGGCTATTCAGGACATTCAGACAGGACATCACCTCGCCAATACTGAAGCGGAAGCTGCCGCTATCGGGGTTTCAGGTGGCTGTGACCTGAATTGTGGAAGTTATTATGTCCACCTGACCGAAGCGGTAGCCCAGAGCTTGGTAAGTGAAGAGGAAATCGATACAGCAGTGAAAAGATTGTTCTTGGCCCGGTTCAAACTTGGGATGTTTGATCCTGAAGATGTGGTTTCCTTTGCGCAGATTCCCTTTGGCATAGTCTGTTCGGAAGCGCACAATACCCTGGCTAGACAAGCGGCCCAGAAAAGCATGGTGCTGCTTAAAAACCAGGATAATTTACTGCCCTTATCGGTGGATCAGGTCAAAAGGATAGCGGTAATAGGTCCCAATGCGGACCACGTAGAGTCACTTCTTGGAAATTACCATGGCATCCCCAAAAAGCCGGTCACCTTTCTGGAGGGAATAAAGCACAAAGTGGGACCAAAGGCGGAGGTGCTGTACTCAGCAGGTACACATCCTGCAGAAGGTTTTTATAACCTAAAGCCCATTCCTTCCGCCTATTTTGAAACCGATGATGGACGTCAGGGACTGGAAGCTTCCTATTACGATAATGTAAATTGGGAGGGAGAACCGGTTTTGGAGCGTATAGATGATCAAATTGATTTTTCATGGGAACACCAGCCCATCTCCAAAGAATTGGTCGATAATTTCTCGGTGAAGTGGAAAGGATACCTGGTGCCTCCGGCAAGCGGCCGATATGAATTCGGAGTGTTTTCAAAAAGGGGCATGAAAATACGGATCAATGGAAAGGAAATATCGAATGGGGAAGGCACCATCCACCGGGGCAGATATGCCACCGATATAGTTTCTCTGGAAGAGGGGAAAAGGTACAGAGTTGAGGTGAGCTACTTCAGTGATGAGACCAATGCCCTTGCCCAGGCGCTATGGGCAAGACCGGATGTGGACAAAATGGATGAAGCGGTGGCACTGGCAAAAAGTGCCGACTTGGCCGTGGTAGTGCTGGGATTGTCCCAAAGGCTGGAAGGGGAAAGCATGGATGTAGTCACCCCGGGGTTTGATGGAGGAGACCGTACCACCATCACCCTGCCGGCCCAACAGGAAGCTTTGCTCAAGGCGGTGAAAGCAACAGGTAAGCCCGTGATTTTGGTATTAAATGCGGGCAGTGCCATGGCCATCAACTGGGCAAAGGAAAATGTGGATGCTATCATCAGTGTCGGTTATCCTGGAGAGGAAGGGGGAAATGCACTTGCAGACGTAATGTTCGGGGATTATAACCCTGCTGGTAGATTGCCCATTACCTATTATCGGTCCGTTGAGGATTTGCCACCATTTGAAGATTATGATATGAGCGGTAGAACCTATCGATATTTTGAAGGAGTACCACTCTATCCATTTGGCTATGGGCTCAGTTACACTCGTTTTGAGTATTCGGACCTGACAGTCCCCTCCCAGGTAAAGGCGGGAGAAGAAATGTCAGTCCATGTAAAGGTCACCAATTCCGGAGATAGGGCAGGAGATGAGGTGATTCAGTTGTACCTGACAGACCAAGAGGCTTCCACCGAGAGGCCTATTCGGCAGCTGGAGGCATTTGAACGAATACACCTAAAACCGGGAGAAAGCAAAGTGGTGAAATTTACCCTATCTCCCAGACAGCTTTCCATGATCAATGAACAGTCCAAAAGGATCATCGAGGAGGGGACGTTCAAGGTTCATGTAGGGGGCGAGCAGCCTGGATTTAGCGGTGATCTGGACGCGGAATCCACAGAGGTAGTGAGTGGGGAAGTACTGGTCGTAGGGAGTCAGGAACTTGCAGAACTTTAGTCGGTGTGTCACTTTTTGTGGTAACCTGAGTTTTATAATATTAAAAACGTCATTTCGAACCTGTCTGCCCAAGATGGCCCTTTTTAGGAGGGTTTGGCAATCCCGAAATACTGAAACTGCCGCGGCTTGCTCCCTTTAAATCTCCCTCTAAGCCCTGTTTGGCTCCAGACAAGCTTGCAGTGACGCTTTTAAAATCGAACTGAAGTTGGTGGTTCCAAGGCTATAAAAACCGTGCTGGTTTTAGAATACATCATTGTCCCAAGCAAATTTGGAAGGGACAATGATGTATGGCCCCCTGCGTTTTGATAGGAATCCCTAGAAAGCAAGGAAGAGGACCGGGGCTTTTACTCCAAATGGACCAAAGCCAAGGTTTCCCAACCGCTGAGATCTTTATTATGCCCGACTTTCTCCATGGCCTGGGCAATTTTGTTCTTGAATGCCCAACAGGTTTCCCTTCTTAGGTCCAAAATTTCGGATAGTTCATTTAGGGTAAGCTCTACATCCTTTCTGTTGGAGAGATACAGGATGTAAAAGGCCTTTTCGATGGGGAATTTCAATTTATGGAACAAGGTGTCCGCGGTAGGAGATTCATAATAATTACAGTTTTTGCACCTGCGTCCATGGTTCCTGCTTTCAGTGGATTTGTTGTACCCACACTTTTTACAGATGAATTTTTGTTGCCATTTTAATTCTGACAGGAACTTTAGACAAGTTTCTTTGTCCGGAAAGACTTTTTTGAAATCCTCAAATTCAAATCCTTTCATCAAGGCCATGTCCTTGGTGATTTCTTCCACATTGCTCCGAAGCTTGTCGTTGTTTTCTTTCAGGTATCGATTGATATTTGAAATCTGGGTATTCAACTCTTCAAGCTTGAGGTTGGTGGTCTGGAGGGCAACATTCTTCTGGGCAAGGTCAGATGCCATGTTCTCGATTTCCTCCGTTCGCTCTTTTACCTTTTGATGGAGCTTGTTGTTCATTTCATAGGTTACCCGGTTTTTTTCTTCCAGGGCAGTTGTTTTTTCCAGGTTGGCCTTTTTATACTCTTCCTGTAAATATTTGATCTGGTTAAGGATGGAAAGGGAAAACAGGACCATTTCCACAATGATGACCGGGTGGACAAAATACCAGTTTAATACAGGATCATTGAACAGTGCAAAGGCACGGGTATAGCTGTGGATAATGATAAGAAAAAGACATACATAGGCCAACGTATAGGATAATGAAAACCTGCCCATGGAAAGAAGTGACCTTAGGCCAATGGTGAACGGAACCAGTAAGATCAGAAAGGATATGACCATATAGGGTATGGCATCCATGACCAGTCCATAATTTTGATTTAAGAACATGCCCACCATGATGGCTATGGCAGCCAACGTCAGGGACCTGAGTTTAGGGTTCTTCTTATATTTTTGGACAAAGAAATAAGAGAAAAGCAAGGTGGAGATAATGACAAATAGCTCCGTCAAGCTACTGAAATTGGTGATCGAGTTAATGCCGGGGACTGATGGCCATAAATACTGGAATCCAAGGCCGTCCCTACCAAGGGAAAACCAAATGCTGGATAAGATCAAAATAGAGGAAAACAGGTAGAGATTCTCCTTTAATTTTACCACAAGGTATAAGTGAAGGGTGAGAATGAGTAGCAAAATGCCATAATAAAGCCCCAAAAAAAAGTATTCATTTAGGGAATGGGAGATAAATTCATCATTGGTTCGTAGGTGGAACGAAAAGGTCAAAGGATAGCTTCTCCTGATTTTAATATAATAGGTTTTGGTCTCTCCAGGACGGATATTGAGAAAGTAATTGAAATTTTTATGCAGGATATCCCGGTCTCCAAAGGGATAATCGTAGCCAGCTTTCATAGGAAAATAGCCTTTGTCCCCTTGCGGTGAATAGAAGGTGATCTCATCAAGGTCATATCCCCAGGATTCGAAATACCAGCTGTAATGGTCGTTCTGTTGATGGTTGGCCACTGTCATCCTGATCCATATAAAATCAGCAATGTTTTCATACACAATATGCGGGTCAGATATGTGCCTGAACATTTCCTGAAAACCAGGAGAGGTCACCTTTTTGATATCCAGTGTATTGGTGGTATCAACGAAATAATCAAGACGTTGAATGATTTCAGGAATCCATTTGGAATCCTTTTGCAAATCAATTACAGATCGTTCTTGGCCAGCTGCATTTGCCGATACCAATAAAAACATCGATAGAAATATCCATAGAAAATGAGAGAGTAGTCTAATCACGGTTATTTTGCTGGGTTGATGACATAAAGTGGTATTGAATATAGTGATATCTACGATTTCTACCTATGCTATTTTGCCTTTAGGTAAAAAATTCCTAATAACTAACCTTGAAAAGGTAATTTGACTCCGAGGGAGAATTGCTGCTCAGCGTGTTCAGGTGAGTTTTATTTAAGTAATAAAACTTATAAATCGCTGGTTATTAGCGGTTTGATTTATCCGCAATAACAATGGCTCGTTCTACATGTTCTATCTGCACGGTTTATTCCTGTTTTTCCTTTTTTAGGATAGCCTAGAACTGCCGACGGTAGCGGTATAGATAGATTTTTTCTCTTCATGTAAGCGATTATAATTATGTATAATACTGATAATGAATGTATTGCAATGATTTGTAGGGTTTTTATCTAATCTTGGATGAAGGTATATTTGGTTATGCTTAAGTGGGGGAACCCTAATTAAAAAAGCAATTGCCCGAAACAACCTAACTAAAAAATGAAAATTTACCTCATCCCTATCTCACTGTCTGTCATATGGTATGGCATCTATTTACCCTTAAGGAATTTTGAAAATACATCAGGGATTAAAGACCTGTTTGCCGGAGATTTTTATATCGGAACGGCATTATCCGGTCGTGATGTCCAAAATCAGTCCCAAGAGCTGATGGTGCCACTCAGGAGTAATTTCAATAGCCTTAGCCCTGAGAATTTATTGAAATGGCAAAGTATCCACCCAGAGCCTGACAGATTCAATTTTGATCGGGCAGATAGGTACGTTGAAATGGGAGAAGGTATGGATAGTCACTTGGTTGGCCATACCCTGGTATGGCATAAACAAACACCTGATTGGGTTTTTCAGCATAAAGATGGGACGGGCAGGTCACGTGAGGAACTATCCTTCCTGATGAAAAGCCATATCCAAATGGTAATGCGTCGCTACAAAGGAAGGATTGACATATGGGATGTGGTCAACGAAGCATTTACAGATGATGGCCAATTTAGACGGTCAACCTGGTTCAATGTATTGGGAGAAGATTTTATAAAATTGGCGTTCGAAGCTGCCCATAAAATCGATCCACAAGCAGAATTGTACTATAATGATTATAATGTTTGGAAACCAAAGAAGACTGATGGCATCCTGTCCTTTGTTTCAAGAATGCGCGAGGAGGGCGTAGAAATCCATGGTATTGGCATGCAATGTCATTTGGGCCTGGAGTACCCAACCATAGGGCAGTTGGAGGAGGCCATCCAGAAAATTGTGGACCGCGGGTTCAACATTTCCATAACAGAACTTGATATCGACGTATTGCCCAATCCCAGTGGCCGCCAAGGTGCTGATATAGACGCCAACTTCCCTTATGAAGCCCAATATGATCCTTATCAAAATGGCTTACCCAATGAGTTGAAAGAAATGTTGGCCAACAGGTACCGGGATATTTTCAAGTTGTTCCTGAAATATAAGGACCATATAGACAGGGTGACTTTTTGGGGCGTAAGGGACCAGGACAGTTGGCTGAACAATTGGCCAATTCCAGGAAGGACAGCTTATCCGCTGTTTTTTGATCAAGACTACAGATTAAAAAAATACCTTTTCGATAAATTGTTGCATTTGAAGAAAACCTATAAGAATGGTACCAAAATACAACAGGCTTTCCAAGGTCAACTTTCTTTCAAGTAAAAGAAATGCAAAATCTGCTTTATTGGCTATGGAAAATAGGCTGGGCAATTGGTCAGTGTTGGATTAACAGAAACGATTTCCCTTGACGCAATTTGATTGCTTTTAAAAATATGTGGTTTAAGGATTGTAGTTGAAATTTATTAATTTATATCATGAGAAAAACGAATTTTCATTTTATTATCGGTAAACCCTTGGTGTTTACATTTCGATTTAAGCATCATCGGTACTTTTGGATGGCCGCTGCAACGATGATGGCTTGCAAAAGTAAACCTGTTGAACAGGATACTCAGGATAATGCGGATTCCACGGAGGTATCCTATCTTCATGAACCACTGATCCAATCACCTTATACGGCGGATCCATCCGCTCACGTATTTGAAGGTAAAATATTCATTTATCCTTCCCACGACGTGGAATCCGAAGTGGAAGAGGATGATACAGGCGGGCATTTTAACATGAAGGATTACCATGTGTATTCGATGGATAGCCCCACCGCAGAGGTAGTGGACCATGGTAAGGTGCTCGATGTTAATGAAGTAAAATGGGCCAAAAGGCAAATGTGGGCTCCGGATGCTGCCGAAAGGGACGGGAAATATTTCCTGTATTTTCCTGCTAAGGATACGGCAGATATTTTTAGAATTGGCGTCGCGGTGTCTACCAGTCCTAGTGGTCCTTTTGAACCCATGGATAGGCCTATATCGGGTAGTTTTAGCATTGACCCGGCCGTATTTAAGGATGACCAAGGAGAGTATTATATGTATTGGGGAGGAATTTGGGGAGGGCAGCTCCAAAAATGGAGGACAGGAAAATATCTTTCGACCAGTGACAGTCCCTATGCGGATGAACCCGCAGATCATGAACCGGCGATTGCTCCTAAAGTAGCCAAATTGGCTGATAACATGATCGAGTTTTCGGAAGAACCACGGGAGGTGATTATTTTGGACAAAGGAGGTGAGCCTATTAAAGCGGGAGATCATGATAGGCGATTTTTTGAGGCAGCATGGGTACACAAACATGCAGGGACCTATTATTTCTCCTATTCCACGGGAGATACGCATAATATCGCTTACGCAACGGGTAGCAGTCCCTATGGTCCGTTTACCTACCAGGGAGTGATATTGGAGCCCGTACAGGGATGGACAAATCACCATTCCATAGTAAAAGTGGACGATCAGTGGTACCTGTTCTACCACGACACCCAATTGTCCGGGAAGACCCATCTAAGGAATATAAAAATGGCGTCGCTGGAACATCTGAATGATGGGAGTATAAAAACCATAGACCCAATGGGCAATATGTCCAAATAAGAGAGCGATAGGGATATGGTAGTAAGAAAGTTAAATTTCGTGTTTCATGATCATTTAGGGTTATACTAGATTTGAAAATCGGGAAGGGGTCCTTCCTGATTTTTTCCAAAGCTATCAGCTATATCGATGCACTTTGGTATGGAGCAATAAATGACAGTAAGGTGTTATTTAAAATAATACGACTTCTTTTCATCTTAAAGACGAGCGGCATCTATTTGATTCACATTTTCTAATAGAGCACATCGAAAACTTTCTTTAAGAGTAAAAATGCCAGCTCCAAAGAAAGGTGAGATACATTAAAAACACCAAGGTAAGTTGGTATTAGTTAATATGTAGTATGGTGATTTGCATAGCCATGTTCATATTAGGGGTTTATTAGTTCAAAAACCAGAATGGAGGTCCTTTCTGGTTTTTTAATGTTCAAGAAGCGAATAAAATTATGGAGGTCATAAGTGGATTTATACATTTATGTTCGATATAATCAGCTGTAAGGTTGTTTTTGAAGGATAATATAACACTAGTTTCCATATTGTCCCTTACCCATGGGCGGCAGGGGAGGCCTTCAGGGAGAATATGTTTGTGAAGGCTGCATAGGAAAGGATATTGGGCTGTCGCTAGGGTTTATAAACGTGCTGAAAGTCCAGATGTACTTCATCAACAGGGGTTGGCTGTAATGAAGGGTATACCTAAAATGATTCGTTCTGAGATAAGGAAAATTCTTTTTTGGTATATAACATCTCATTGTGTCTAAATTGCAGATTATGAGTCATTTGGGGTTATTTCCATTCTGTGTTATTCGGTTAACTACAAACTTTTGATTAAGATTATAACTGCTGCTTTAAAAAAAATATCGTATGCTGGTTTCGGTTTAGCTTTAAAAAGTTCATTTTTACCTTGTGGTAAAGTCGGTTGAATTACTGATGAAGCCCTGTTGATTGTCGCTACCAAGGATGCTGTTTTTTATGCACAAGTAGAGAATATTCAAATCGGACCATTCGTAGTAACATGATTAGTACCAATTTTAAGACATATTTGAGCTTAAATCTTATGATTGACGAAAGGGAAATCTCGTCAATCATAGAAAAATGCCCCGTAAAAAAAATCAAAAAAGGCCAATACCTTCTGCGTGAAAAAGAAATCTGCAAGCATGGCTTTTTTGTGGAAAAAGGATTGTTGCGGCAATTCTCAGTTGATAAGAAAGGAAAGGAACATATTATTTCTTTTGCTCCTGAAAACTGGATTGTGAGTGACCGGGAAAGTGCCTATTTCAATAAGCCGTCTGTCTATTTTATTCAGGCACTGGAAGACAGCCAGGTAACTATGATAGATGAAAGTTTTATTCAGCTGCTGTGTAAAAAAATTCCCGAATTCACAGATTTCAATACCCGGCTGCTTCACAACCACATCCGCCATTTACAGAAAAGGATCAACCTGCTGCTGAGTGCCTCTGCTGAAGACCGCTATCTGCAGTTTGTGGACACTTACCCCGACATTCTTTTAAGGGTACCGCAGACCATGGTAGCTTCGTACCTGGGGATAACACCGGAAAGTTTAAGCCGGGTGCGTCGGGAGTTGGTCAAAAATAAATCATGAAGCAGTTCTTATCATACATCAATGCAAAATCTTGTTACCCATGGTAGATTTGTTAGTGAGACATTGAAAGTAAGACAACAACGGCCATGGAATTCCCCGCACAGGCCAATGAGCGCTTTTTGCGTCCAATCCGCCGTATGGGAAGCCTACATTCGCAATTATAGATACGATCTCTTTATGCACCATTCAGCCCAATTGCCCCTTCTGGATTACAAGGGAAACGAACAAAAGAAAATGACCCTGCACCTGTTTTTACAGATCATGGGAAAGATCCGTTTGAAATCAACCCCCCGCAAAAACCATTGGTGGTACGTTACCGAGTATGTGACCACCAAAGGCATCACGACCGGCCCCATCCCCTACAATGAGGGAATGGATACCTTTGACATTACGATCAATGTGCACCGGCACCAACTGGAAGTGAGCACCAGTAAAGGGGAAGCTGCGGGTTTCTCCTTGCTCCATGGAACAAGCGTGGCAGATTTCTACCAGCAGCTTTCTGAAATCCTCAGGAGGTTCAATATTTCCGTTTCCATTCTGGATAAACCCTACGATGTAACTATTGGTAAACCATTTGAGCAAATCACGCAATACCACCACTACGAAGAGACCTACACGCAAAATTTCTGGCGAATTCTGCTGTGGGTAGATGGTGTTTTCAAAGAGTTCAGCGGCCGCTTTTATGGTAAAACCTGTCCGGTACATCTTTACTGGCATTCCATGGATCTGGCTGTGACCCGCTTTTCGGGCAAGCAGGCACCCGCTATGCCAGCAGAAGCCAGGATATCGGACAAGGATGCCTACTCGCACGAGTGCATCAGTTTTGGTTTTTGGGGAGGTGATGAAAAAATGCCCGAACCTGCTTTCTACTCATATACCTACCCGTCACCCTCAGGAGTGGATCAGGAACCTTTGATACCTTCTACGGCCCAATGGGTTGACAGTAACGGCAGTCCCATGGCGCTGTTGACCTACAACAATCTGTTAAAAGCAACCGACCCACGTGCAGCCCTTCTTGGATTTTTGGAATCGGCCTATATCGCCGGAGCCAAGAAAGCCGACTGGGATATTGAGAAAATGAAAGTACCCGAACTGGATAATATTTAAAGTTTAGCAGCTATGTCAACCAAAGAATATTCAAACGGTGAGGTAACCATTGTTTGGAAACCCGAAAAGTGCATCCATGCTGGATTGTGCGTTAAGACCTTGCCCCAGGTGTACAACCCCAAAGAAAGACCATGGGTGAAACCGGAAAACGCCAGTTCGGAAGAACTTATCGTGCAGGTTGCTGCCTGTCCTTCGGGAGCACTGAGCCTAAAACAGAAACATAAAACAATGATAAAAATAGAAAGGGAAGAAGACCGAAGAAAAGGACGCTTTGTTATTTATGAAAACGACAAATTTGCAGGGGAAATGACCTACGTGTGGGCTGGTAAATCAAAGTTTATTATTGACCATACTGGCGTTGAGGAAAATTACAGTGGAAGAGGGATGGGCAAGCAAATGGTGATGGCAGCAGTGGAATATGCCCGAGACAACAATCTGAAAATCCTGCCATTGTGCCCTTTCGCAAAGAAGGTGTTTGACACGTACAAGGAAATTGACGATGTTCGAGCATGACCAATCGCTCGAGATAGGGAAAGTATTTATTCAAGTAATATTTTCTTGATTGAAAACTTTAAAAATGAAAAAGACCAGAATGGTCCCTTTGGGATGAACAGCAAGGCCAAAACAGGGTAAGTACGTACCGTTTTAACGATCTACAATATAGAATATAATGGAAATAGGAATTGATAGTTTTGCATCGGCCATGTACGGAAGTACCACCCTGAGCAGTGCAGATGCCATGGAACAGTTGTTGGACAGGATTGTAAGGGCCGATGAAGCAGGACTTCATGTGTTTGGGATTGGCGAGCACCATAAAAAGGAATTTCTTGATTCTGCACCAGCGGTGATCCTCTCAGCCGCTGCTGCCCGCACCAAACGGATCCGTCTGAACAGTGCGGTTAAAGTATTAAGTACCGATGACCCCGTGCGGGTATACCAGCGTTTTGCCACCCTGGATCTTATTTCAAAGGGACGAGCAGAACTGGTCGTTGGGCGTGGGTCTGCCATAGAGGCCTTCCCGCTTTTTGGATTTGATCTTGATGACTATGATACACTTTTTGCTGAAAAACTGGATATGCTGCTACAGGTACGCGACCAGGAATATATTACCTGGTCAGGAAAGTTCAGACCGGCCATGAATAACCAACCGGTTTACCCAAGAGCCTTGCAGAAAAAACTACCCATATGGCTGGGGGTGGGCGGCACACCAGCATCTTTTGTACGTGCCGGATCGTTGGGGTTACCGCTTATGGTGGCCGTCATTGGCGGAGAAACAGCTCGCTTTCGTCCCCTGATAGATTTGTACCGTGAAGCAGGCCGACGGGCAGGATTTTCACCAGATCAATTAAAGGTCGGGCTGCATTCACCCGGTTATGTGGCCGAAACCTATGAGCGGGCCATTGCGGATTATTATCCGGGCTATGCTGAATTATGGACAAAATTGGGTAAAGAACGAGGATGGCCACCGGTGACCCGATCGCAATTCAATTCGTTGATTGCTCCAGAGGGAGTATTGGTGGTGGGTGGACCTGAACAGGTAGCTGAAAAATTAGCTAGGCACAGCGAAGCACTTGGCGGTGTAGAACGATTTACCTTCCAAATGGATAACGCCGGATTATCACACCAGCAATTGTTACAGTCCATTGAATTAATCGGCACTAAGGTGATCCCACTAATAAAGAAATCTTAAAATCTGACGTTAAAATAATTCGTTGGAGCAGCATTGATAAACCACAAAGGAGTTAAGCCGGAATAGTAATGCTTTAGCATGTACTTTAAAAAGCAAAACTGATTCTCACCTTTAATTGCCAAAAATCCAAAACCACAGCGTATGCAGCACCACATTCTCATAAACATCTGTGCACTTTTTGGAGTGGCTACAGCGGTTATCATCATTTGCCGGTTCCTTAAAATCAGGTACATCATCGGGTATCTGATTACGGGGGTGTTACTCAGCCCGAATACTTCCACCTATTTTGCCGATATGGAAGAGGTAGATGTGTATGCCGAAATAGGAATCATCCTGCTTTTGTTTACCATCGGTCTGGAGTTTTCATTTGCCAACCTGAGGAAAATTCAGCGATACGTATTGGGTGGTGGTAGCGCTCAGGTGTTCTTTACCATTGTCATTACTGCAGTACTTATCTGGCTGGTGATGCGGCCTGGTTGGGAAGAAAGTATATTTTGGGGATTTTTGTATGCGCTGAGCAGTACCGCTATTGTGATCAAGACATTGCAGGATGCCAATAAGATAGCAACTCTCCATGGCAAGTTTATACTGGCGGTACTGCTTTTTCAAGATATCATGATTGTGCCTTTGATGCTATTTACGCCTATTGTTGCGGGCGTAGGGGGTGATTTGCTACCTGCACTTGGATGGTTATTGGGTAAGTTGGTATTGATGGGCGGCATAGCATATTTACTGGCTCGTTATGTAATTCCGTACCTTTTAAAAACGGTTATGAAAGTGCAGAGTCAGGAGGTGTTTTTAATTGCCCTGATCTTTATCGTTACCGGTATTGCTTTGCTTACCGAGCAATTGGGCCTGTCCTTGGCTTTGGGTGCTTTTATCGCCGGTTTGATCATTGCTGAAACCGATTATAACCATATGGCAATATCCTGCTTTTTGCCTTTCAGATATGTGTTTATGAGTTTCTTTTTCATTTCTATGGGAATGTTGCTGAACTATGAAATTTTCGTGACTGATTTTGAATGGATTGTGTTCTGGACATTATTTGCATTTGCCGTAAAAGCTGCCGCCGGGATACTTGCTGTAAAAGTGATGGGACTGGAATGGAAAACAGCACTTGCCGTAGGATTCTCCATCGCCCAAATCGGGGAGTTTTCTTTTGTACTTGCCCAAAGCGGATTAGAGTATGAACTGATAAGCGCCAACAATTATCAGATCTTTCTGGCGGTGTCCATTATTTTGATGTCGGTAACGCCATTTATAGTCAGCAACGCGGAGAAAATCCATCCCTTAATTACTAAAATGACAACTAAATATGCCTAAATTAAAATTGCACCTATACGGAACAGATTGGTGCCCCAAGTCATCTGCCTTGCGCAATTACATGCAAAGAAAATGGATAGAATTTAATGATTTTAATGTGGAAACCAATGCCGAAGCAGGCACCAGGGTACGTGCATTGTATGAGGGGAAATTAAAATTTCCTACAGTCATGTTTGGCGACGACTTTCTCAAAAATCCCACCATACTCGAGCTCAATGAATTCCTGAAGAAGCATGACATAAGCTAAATTATATTGTGATTGCCTTCTCGCTGGTTTTTTCTGACGAAAGGCACCTTCGGCTTTGTCCATTTTAATCTCCATTACGTACCAAGGCTTCTCGAAAATCTGTGAACTATTCATCCTACGAACATAAACAAAGGAGTCACAGTGTTTAGCAGGTTTAGCCATACTAAATCATTTAGAGCCGTAAAATTATAGAGGCGAGAAAAATTTTTTTATAGAAAAATAAACTTTGTGACTAGAAAAATAAACCCCCTTGCAATTAGCTGTAATTTAAGGGTTTACAATGAGTAATGTGGAGCTGGCGTTACGTGGATCGAACTCTATTTTGGATGAAATGGAAATGATAGAGAAGCTTATAGTTTTAGGGAAGTTTGGAGAGGAGCTACTATAGTTTGTAGTAAGTGGCTCTCCCTTTGCCCTGTTTTTTGATAAGATCTTTGTCTACCATTTCAGTGAGAATTTCGTAAGTTTTTGTGTTTTTTAAGTCCAATAGGATTGTAGCCTCTTTCCTTGAGATTTTTCCTTTTTCAAGTAAGTATAAAAGGATGGTTTGTTTTTCTTTCTCTAATCGTTCATAATCGTTCGTAATCGTTCGTGATCTTGTCTTATTGGTTGGTCTTGCTAAAAGCTTTCCTTTGAGGATGCACTTACCTGTGGTCGAATAAATTCAATGTCAAAATAGTCATTCTTCTCTTGGATTATTGGGGACTGAAGACCATAGCTTTTACAAGTATTGATGATCCTGTTAATTCCACTTCCCCATTGCTCGATCAAACCTAGCTCCTTAAATACATTTGCCAATACTCTATTGCGAACTTCACTACGACCATTAAAAATATCATCCATGGTTATATTATAGGGTAAGCTACCAGGCGATACAATATTCACAATATCATCATAGATACCCACTTTGATATCCCTGCCTTGGTTAACATAGTCCCGATGAATAATTGCATTAACCAAAGCTTCCCTTAAAGCGACCACGGGGATTTCATATTTTTCATCCCTATATAGCCCTTTTATTTCGGCTTGAAGATTGATATGGTTCAATACAAAATTTTGGGTGTTTTCAAGAGCCGTAAAAATATCGCCACTATATTCCTTCTTATCGATAAAAGTCTCCATGGTAGTTCCCTTAAACCGGGCGCATTTAATAGGACAGTGAGGGAATTTTCCTAAAATAATCATCAAGGCATTTGAAGGATAGTTTTTGTCGTTAATTGTTTTAATCTGAAGAATTCCTCGACGCTCTGCGTCGGGGTTCAGCTGAAAAGTTTGAAAAACAGAGAGTTTTTCATGACACTTTGAAAAAGTGTACTTTTGAGAAATGGGAGATCATATTTTCAAAAGGCATAATAAGACACTATTGTTGTATCATCTGGTTTTTCCATTGAAGTACAGGAAATCAGTTATAACAGATGAAATAGGGGCAGGTTTAAAGCAAATCTGCTTGGATATTTCGGAGCGATATGAAGTACATTTTGTAGAGATAGGACACGAACCAGGCCATGTTCATTTTTTAGTTCAAAGTGTTCCGAGCTATTCGGTTTCAAAAATGATAACGATGTTGAAAAGTATCACGGCAAAAGAATTGTTCAAGAGGTTTCCAGAAATCAAGGTGAAGTTATGGGGTGGAAAATTTTGGACAAGTGGATTTTACGCCAATACAGTTGGTCAATACGCTAATGAAGAAGTGATAAGGGCTTACGTAAAGGATCAAGGAACAGAAAAAGAATACAAAAAGTTATATACAAATCAACTAACATTATTTTGATACCTCGATCGCTCTGCGTCGGGGTAGTTCATTAGTTTTAAGTTTTCTAGCTTCTCCTTGGTAACAGTCTTTCCCGTTTGTTTGAATTTGTCAAGAAGGGGGGACATGTCAAGTCTGTTAAGCTCCAGGTCGTGATAAACTTCCTCATCATAGCTTATATGATGTTTTTGACGTTCAAGCTCGGCAATTGTAGTGGAATCTGCGAGACGGTTGGTGGCACCTATTCTAACATAGCAACCATCTTCCCTTCCTCTGCTTTTCAAAAAATAAGGTTTTTGATTGCCACGAACTACTTCAACAACCAAGACAAGTTTGTTTTCTATATTTACACTGTAGATATCAGGAATAATCCCAGGGAAACAACTGTCAGAAATAATTGATGCAATCTTATCCTGTATTTCAAATAACGTTGAATCATCAATGCCAACAATGCTTAATTGATCATTCACTCCAATGATCAGTTTGCCGCCACTTGTGTTTGAGAAAGCTACTATTGTTTTAGCGATACTTTCATTTTTTGGAAGGCTTTCTTTTAATTCGAGCGTTTTACTCTCTCCTTTTTGAATTTGATCGATTAAGGACATTTTTCTATTGTGACAGTTATACGGAACTTTTTGGATGGATATAGATAGGCAAATTAACTAAAAGCTTAAAGAATAATAAAGTAATCTTGATTTCTTAACTTCCCCTATCGCTTAAAATCTATATTATGTAACATTTTTGAAGTCATTGGCAAACAGAAAAGGATATCAAAGAAATTTATGGGGAATTTTGTAATAACTTATTCAGAATCGGATAAACTGGAAATATTCAATGGGCTCTTTAAGGGGAGGTCAGATGTTTTTGCTGTTCGCTGGGAGAAGGGAGCCAAAGCCGGATATATGCCCGTATACCATTATGATCCCTATATGTGTCGACGCCATAAACGTAATGGTGGTACATTCAAAACCTACAAGGACAAAAGCTATATCCCGTTAAAAGGCATTGAAGTTCTGAAGCATCTTAATGGAGAACACCATATCGGTATTTACCCTCTTTTACAGGACAATACTTCATGGTTTATTGCTGCCGATTTTGATGGAAAAAATCGGGAAGAGGAATGCAAAAAAGTAATAGAGCAATGTAAATCCAAAAGCATTCCTGCATATCTTGAAAGATCAAGATCCGGAAATGGGGGGCATGTTTGGATATTTTTCGAGAATTCCTATCCTGCGAGAAAAAGCAGAAAGATACTTATCCATCTTCTAAAGGAATCCCAATCGATTTCTGAATTTGATAAGTTTTCCAGTTTTGACCGACTGTTTCCAAATCAGGATTATCTATCAGGGAAAGGGCTTGGTAATTTAATTGCGCTTCCCTTAAATCAAGTCGTTTTGGAAAAAGGAAATGGTGGTTTCCTGAATGATGATATGGAACCATATCAGGACCAGTGGACTTTCCTGAAATCCGTCAAAAAGATTTCAGTGGACCGATTAGATGCATTATATAACGAATTAACATTGGTCGACCATGGATCAAGCCCCTCAGAGTTCAATACTTCAAAGAAGTTATTGATCAAACTGAGTAACAATATTCGACTCAATAAGTCTGCAATTACAACAGAGTTAACTGATTTTTTAAAGGAAGAACTGAATTTTTCCAATTCAGCCTATTTCGTAAAGAAGAAGGTTGGACGAAGCACCCATGGTACACCATCTCATTTCCGTTTGATTGATGAAACCGAAAATAATGTTGTCATCCCCAGGGGTATTATGGGTAAGTTGGTGAGGTTTTGTACAGCCCAAAACATTCTGTTTGAATTTAAAGATGAAAGAAAACTACAACTGAAAATCTCCTTTAACACCACTTTTAAACTAAGGGAACATCAGGAGAAAGCAGTCTCTGCAGCGGAAAAGAAGCAGTTTGGGGTTATTGTGGCTCCCCCTGGTACAGGAAAGACAATAATAGGTTTACAGATAATAGCCAATAAGAAACAACCAACACTTATTATCGTCCATCGGAAACAACTTATGGAACAATGGTTGGAAAGAATCCAGTCTTTTATGGGATTAAGGAAGGTTGAAATAGGAAGAATTGGACAAGGGCGTGCTAAAATCGGTGAAAAAGTAACCGTTGCAATGTTCCAAAGCCTGGGCAAGTTTTTGGACAAACCTGAATCAAGTGAATATTATGACACATTCGGTACGGTCATAATTGATGAATGCCACCGCATATCAGCAGAGAATTTTCGGACTAACTTGTCCAGGCTCTCTACTTTTTACCTGTATGGATTGACGGCGACACCATTTAGAAAGGGAAATGATGGGAGGCTCATTTTTATTTATCTGGGTGATGTAATTGCCAGTATTGATACCAAGGAAATCAAGAATTATCGGCCGGCGACGGTGAAAGTAAAGAAAACCGCCTTGCAAGTACCGTTCAATCCAAAAACTGATAGTTTTGAGACACTTTCAAAGATATTGGTGAACGATTCAGCCAGAAATCAGCTCATCATAAAAGATATTATAAAAGAGGTGAATGAAGGGGGAAGTGTAGTGGTTATTACAGAAAGAAGAGAGCATATCGCTACGTTAAACCACTATTTGAAAGGGGTTTTTGAAGTAATCACGTTGAGTGGAGAAGATAATGAACGTAGCCGCAAGGATAAATGGGGCCAGATATCCAGAGGAGATTTCCAGGTCTTGATTACTACCGGACAGTTGATGGGGGAAGGTGTGGATTTGCAAAACATATCAAGGCTGTTTTTGGTCTATCCTTTTTCTTTCAAGGGCAAACTTATCCAATATATAGGGAGGGTACAGCGCTCCGAACTGGCCCCTGTGATATATGATTATCGGGATTATTTGGTTGATTATCTTGACCGTTTGTTTTTGAAGAGGAACACCTATTATAGAAAACTTAAGAAAGAAGCCGACTTGTTTATGGATCTAATCGAGCCTGGAGAAATGAGTTCTGTCACCATTGACAAGACGGTTAAAATTGCACTGGACAAATTGGATTTCAGGTATGGCAGCATTGCCTTTAATTATCCCGTCAAAGAACTCAATACAGAAATTGAATTTGAGCTGGAAAATGAATATGTCCGTCCCGAGTTGGAAGTATTAAAACCATACTTCTCCAAGTCACTAAAAATGAAGTATGCCTATGTGGAGATTTTTGCTGAATTTGAAAATGGAATGTTAGTGGCTCAAAAAGCTGAATCCGAAGACTTGGAAAAGATTAATCAAGACACCATAGAGAGTCTCAGGTTTCAGTTTGCCATCGATGAAATTAAAAATGATCCAAATCATCAAAATGACAATAGGTCTACTTCTGATCTTGAAGATTTAAGAAAATCCAATCAATTTCCCGGCTCTCATTTTACCGAAGAGCAACTGATCAATAACCTAATTGGAGATGAAAAATACAGGCATTTCAAACAACTGAGGTACTTGGCATCAAAACATGAAGGTTCTTTGTTAAAAATCAGGTTTCTACTAAAACCTTTCTCGTTCGTCTTTATCCTAAAGGGGAATAAATTTTACCATATCGTTTTAGAAACCTTGGATACGGAAGAGGCTACCTATATATGGCACACGGAAATCATGGTTAATGGAAGAGGAATTTCCCAATCCCTGCTTGGAAAAAGACTGGATGAGGTAGAATCGGATCTCCAGTTTATAAAGAATAAGGGAAGGCAAGCTTTTATTGAAAACTACCCGGAAAGGTTCAGTAGGTTAAACCATGATTATTCGGATCCAAGAAAGGGGTATATCCTTTGGAAAGGACAATTGGAAGAACGGTTGGTTTAGGTTTGTTTTGAATTTTAACTTTAAAAATGAGTTTAGCTGATGAATTCGAAATAATTAACGGTATTTGGTGATAAATCTGTTTAAAATTTGGTTCGGATCCTGTTAGCTAAGCCAATGAGATTGATCGAATCATTTATTTAATCGTATGATTTTTGACAGAACTGGTTTTTGGTGATCAAATTTTTGAATTAATAACTTAATATATATGTAAAAATAATGTTTGTTGATTGATTTTTGCAATAAAAATAAAAAACGAGATGAGTCTTCACCTCGTTTTTGTAATGTGGAGCTGCAGGGAGTCGAACCCTGGTCCAGATAGGGAAACACTGTACCGTCTACATGTTTAGTCATCTATTGGGTTTTCGTCGTTGGGCCGCTGGATGACACAGCTACCGGCACGCTTAGCTATTTGAGTTTCGCATTACTTTAATAGCATCGGTAACACTAGTCCTGGCAAGTCGACACCCCAAGATCAGCGCTGCCAAGACAGAGCGCTGCGGGATGTGGCTGGGGAATCCGCCTAGCGGACTCAACCCTTTAAGCAGTATCAGTCCCTGTTAGGGTCTGATTAGGCAGCCATGGCGTAATTAGATTCGCCAATTATAGATCGCATGAATTATTCACGGGCGTACATGCTCCACCCGACATGCGAGCCCAGTCTTCACACCTACTGTCAAAACCGGTCAGCCCCATTCGGTAAAGGATGACAAAAATACCATAAATTTAGTTCCCGATAAAGAAAATTGTCATTCATTATTTAGGCGGCTCACTGTCGATACCTTATTGACAACCGAGCTCAGCATGATACGTGATACGAAAACCTGTCAAATAGAGTAAGGATGATTTATTTATTGCCTTACCAATAACAAAAGAGGCCACTTATGTAAGCGGCCTCAGGGATATAGGTTGGTGGAAACTAGTTTAGTTTGAACTTAATGGGCAATCGCATTTTTACCCTAACTGGTCGACCTCCTTGGAGGCCTGGTTTCCAGTCAGGGGCATTTTCGAGCACCCGGATAGCCTCTTCACTACAGCCACCGCCCACACCTCTCAAAATTTCCACATCTTGGATCGAACCATCTTTGTTCACGACAAAAGCCAAAAACACAGTACCTTCAATTCCCAATTGGACGGCCTGTCTGGGGTATTTCAAATTTTTGCTGAGGTAGTTGTTCCAGCCTTCCATGCCACCTGGAGGAGCAGGCATCTTCTCGGCAAAGTCTATGATTTCATCTGCCTTATCCTCTATAGGAGGACCTGTTGGGAGGGCTGGGGTATTGATAACGGGCTGCTCTGGAAATTCTATGTCCAGAATAGGCTCGAATTTCTCTTGGATTTCCTCATCATTGGGGACTTCGTTGATTTTTGGTTGCTCGATCTTTGGTGGCTTGGGAACTTGATGGGAAGTAAAGGGGACACCAAGAACTGCCCAAGCTTTTTTGTCTGAAAGGAAACTATCAAAAGAAACTATTCGGTGAGAGAAAGAACTTTCGAAAAACTAATTTTTATCATTTATACCCCATTTAAACATAGTCACAGATTTTTTGCACATGTGTGCTAACGGTGATTTTTACTTAATGGTACATTTAACCAGCAATTAGCATTGGACAAATTAAGACGTTTCCGAATGTCTATTTGAAAATGTGTCTTGATAAATAACCTAATAAGTTTTCCTGCTTTTACCCAAATGGGTAATAACGGATGACTAGACCTATTTTCCATTACAATAAATCCAACATATGAAAGGAAAAATTTTACAACAGCAATGGCCCATGAAGAAGGGGCGGTGGCTATTGAGCATATTGTGTTTGATGGCATCTTTTAGTTTTGCCCAGGAGTCACAAATCAGCGGATTGGTAATTGACAGGGAAGGAGAAAGCCTTCCCGGGGTCAATATTGTCATCAAAGGTACTTCCAGCGGGACAGTGACCGACTTGGAGGGGAAATTTAGCATTGGTGCATCAAGTGAGCAGGTATTGGTGTTTTCTTATTTGGGGTTTACCTCCAAAGAAATTCCTGTAGGCAATCAGGAATTTATAAATGTCACCCTGGAAGAAGATCTTTCTGATCTAGATGAAATAGTAGTGGTAGGTTACGGAACCGTTAAAAAGAGTGATTTAACAGGCGCAGTGGCTTCTGTCAAACCTGATGAGCTCAACTTAGGATCCCTGCAGAATATCGATCAAATGATGACCGGCAGGATGCCAGGGGTACAGATCAACCAAAACAGTGCAGAACCCGGAGGATCTGTCAATGTCAGAATTCGCGGAGTAGGCTCTATCAATGCCGGCAATGAACCACTTTATGTAATTGATGGGATGCCCATTGACAATAGCCCCTCCATTTCTGGATCAGGTTCAGGTATTAGTGACAACAGAAATCCCAAAAACCCCCTAAACCTGATCAACCCCAATGATATCGCTTCTATTGAAGTACTCAAAGATGCATCAGCGACGGCCATCTATGGTTCCAGAGGTGCCAATGGTGTCATTATGATCACTACCAAAAGAGGTTCCCAAAGCGGTACACGGGTTACGTATGATTTTTCTGGCAGTATCCAGCACATGGCCAATAAGGTGGATCTGTTAAGTTCGAGGCAATTTGCCCAAGTGGTAAACGACATCGAGGAGAGCAGCGGCCAACCACCCATTTACAATATGGATGAAGTAACTGAACAAACCGATTGGCTGGATGAAATCACCAGAACTGGCTATATCCAAAACCATAATCTTTCGGTTAGTGGTGGAAACGAGAAGAATTCCTTTTACTCCTCGGTCAGTTACTATAACCAAGATGGAATCGTAGTGAGCTCAGGCATGGAGCGCCTGTCAGCTCGTGTAAATGCTGAATTTAAGCCAAGCGACAAGTTCAAGTATGGCATCAATCTAACCAATTCCTATGTGAAAAATGACAATGTGCCATTTGGTACAGGCTTTAATGCCAGTGCAGGGGTGGTCAATTCTGCAATGGAAATAGATCCGACTATCGATAAATTTAATCCTGATGGGTCGCCTCTGCAGGATTTTAGTATCGATATGGACAATCCCCTGATCATTTCCGATGTATTTACCGAGGATGAAAATACGCGGCTTTTGGGGAGTGTCTTTGGTGAATATTCCATTATCCCAGACCTCAATGTGAAACTGACGGTAGGTTTTGATAAACTGGATGCCCGCAAGGATACTTATGTACAGTCCACCACAAAGACCGGAATAGCCAATGGAAGCGGTATAGGTACCATCATTACTGGCGAGAAATCCAATAAAATGGTAGAGGCCACGGTCAATTATAAGAAAACTTGGTCTTCACATCAGTTTAACTTTTTGGCTGGATATACCTTTCAGGATTTTATGAACAAGGGATTCAGTGGAAGTATTGATGGTTTTCCTTCTGACGCTTTGCTGACCAATAACTTTGGCCTCGGTGATACAGAAAGAGACGACCTGAACAGTTATAAAAACAGCAGCAAATTGATTTCCTATCTCTCCAGAATCAATTATATCTACAATGGTAAGTACTATTTCACCTTTTCGATGAGGGCGGACGGCTCCTCAAAATTTGGTGAAAACAACAAATACGGTTACTTCCCAAGTATGGCCTTATCGTGGAAATTATCCGAAGAGCCTTTTCTGAGGAACTCAGAAGTGATTTCCAGCTTGAAGCTGAGAACGAGCTGGGGGCAGACCGGAAATCAGAGTATCGGAAACTTTCAGTCGCTCTCCACATTGGGAGCAGGAGGACTGGCGCTGATCAATGGCCTACAGCAGCAGGGCATTACCGCTACCAGGATTCCCAATCCCAATTTGAAATGGGAGACAACTACCCAGACCGACGTGGGCATAGACCTGGAACTGTGGCATGGGCGAGTGAACCTGGTAGCTGATTATTTTATCCGTAATACCGATGACCTATTGCTCAATTTGCCGCTACCAAAATCCTCTGGCTTTAACTCAATTCTGGATAACGTGGGGGCTGTAGAAAACAAGGGAATCGAGCTTGGAATAGAAACATTCAATATTGACAGGGAAAAATTCACATGGACGACCAGCTTCAATTTTACAAGCGTGAAAAACGAAGTAACCGATTTGGCCAGTAGCGAGCAAATCCTGCAGGGCGGACTTCCCTTTACCTCGGATATTACCATTGTGACCGAAGGTCAACCGCTCAATAGCTACTATGGCCATGTGGTGGATGGGATATGGCAGGAAGGGGAAGATATTGCCAATTCAGCCCAGCCTAATGCCGAGCCAGGCTATCCGAAATTCAGGGACATCAGTGGCCCTGAAGGGCTGCCCGATGGTGCCATCACTGATGCCGATAAAACGGTTATTGGAAGTCCCTTTCCTGATTTTTCGCTGGGCTTTCGGAATACCTTTAGGTATGACAATTTGAGTTTGGATGTGTTTTTTGCGGGTGATTTTGGCCAGCAATTGCTCAATCAAAACCTACTGAGCTCCCTTTACCCTATAGAGGTAAGGCGAAATCGTATGGCGGAGCCACTCTTGAACCGATGGACACCTGAGAATCCATCCACCCAATGGCCATCTGGCGTAAATCCTACATCGTATGGAGGAAGTACGGTAAACAGCCTGTCAGTGGAGGACGCTACTTTTGTGCGGTTGAGGAATTTGAGGCTGAGCTACGACTTCAATGTCATCAACCATAAGTTTATCAGAGGTGCCAATATTTACCTTCAGGGAAGCAATCTCTTGCTTATCACTGACTATATGGGTTTTGACCCGGAAGTTAACTCCCTGAACAATGGGTCCAATTCGGCCAGGGCGGACTATAATTCCTACCCAAATGCACGTACCTACAGCTTGGGTTTTAGGCTTACATTTTAAGTTTCTCTGTGAATTAAAAATTGAAGAAAATGAAAAAAATTAATCTATATATCGCTGGACTCTTGCTAATGTCAACGTTGAATTCCTGTGAAGAGCAATTGGCAGAGGAACCCTTTGACCAGCTCATTCCTGACAATATCCTCAATAATGAAGTTGGGCTGGAATCCTTGCTTAATTCAGCTTATGGGAATATGCAAGTCCACCGGTTTGGGCTGATACAGTGGCACTACCTTGAAGAGGGACCTTCCGACTTGTTCTTTGAAACAGGCGGAGGGCAGGGAAGGAATGCTGCTTTTATCCAGGATTTTACCTTCGATGCAGAACACCCCTGGATTGGAGGAGCTTATGATGGCCTTTGGAATGCGATTAGGGACGTAAACCTGTTTTTGGACAATGTAGAGGGCGTGACATTTACCCAAACCGAAAAAGACATGCGCATAGCCGAAGCCCGTTTTATCCGTGTGTTCAATTATTACCTTTTGAACAAATGGTTTGGGGAAGTACCACTGATCTTGAGCAGTACTCCTGAATTGTATCCAACAAAGACACCTGCAAGTGAAATGAACCAATTTATCGAAGATGAGCTCAGGGCGGTTGCAGATATGCTTCCTGTGATACAGGCAGAAGAAAACAGGATCACGAAAGGTGCAGCATTGGCTGTGCTGACCAAATTCTTCTTGAACTCCAAACAATGGCAAAAATGCATGGATACAGCCGATGAAGTCATTGGTCTTGGAGTGTATGGACTTTATCCCAATTATGAGGGAATGTTCGCACCTGAAAATGAAGGCAATTCGGAGTTTATTTTTGTCATGCCACAGACAAGGGATGCATCCGGTATGGGCACCGAGTGGCTGTCACTTTCACTGCCTCCTGCCTATCCTGAAGATGGCCCCAACTTTGCCGCCCAATTCCGCTACTATGATGCTTTTGTCAATTCTTTTGATCCTGATGATAGCCGGAAAAACCTCATCCTCACCAGTTATGTCAGCAATGATGGACAGCAGGTGGAATTATTGGGCAATGACAATTCCAGGAGTTTTAAATTTCGGGATCCAGGGCGTATAGGGGCAGATCAGGAAAATGATTTTCCTGTGGTGAGGTATGCGGATATCTTACTTTCCAAGGCCGAAGCACTCAATGAATTGCAGGGGCCCAATCAGGAAAGCATTGACCTGATCAATCAAATTAGGCAAAGAGCTGGCCAGAACATGGAACTGTTGCAACCCGGTGCCTTTGACCAAGTTGGATTAAGGGACCAAATTCTCGATGAGCGGGCATGGGAATTTTATTCAGAGGCCAAGCGAAGAAGTGACCTGCTTCGTCATGGGAAGTTTATCGAACAGGCACTGGACAGGGATAAAGATGCCAAGCCCTACCATGTTTTATACCCTTTCCCCCAGAGTGAAATCAATGCCAATGAAAACTTGGTTCAGAATGAAGGATATTGAGGGTTAAGGTCAGTCAGTTGATGCCTTTATCCCTGTTTGGGAGAGGCATCGACTGGCCTTTTACAGGTAGTGGCCCCAACAGCGTAATATTATAAATAATACCTATTCAACTCATAAAGACTGATCAATGAAGAATGCTTATCGCCTCACAGGTTTTTTACAGGCCTGTATCATTTTCCTTGGACTGCAGCCATTATACGGCCAAGAGCAAAATGAAGAGCTCCTTTCTTATGAAATGAAAACCCGATGGACAGACCAAGTGGATGGGGATAATGTCTGGTCAGGCTATCCCAGGCCACAACTCCAACGTGAGCAATGGACTAACCTTAACGGGACTTGGGATTATGTCATTAGTCCACGCAAATCGGGCCAACCGGATCATTTTGAAGGTGAAGTAATGGTGCCCTTTCCAATAGAATCTACCTTAAGTGGTGTTAAAAAAACGATTGGAAGCGATCACTACCTTTGGTACCGCAGAAACCTCACCGGTGATCCTTCGGGGACAGGGCAGCATACCTTGCTACATTTTGGTGCAGTGGACTGGGAAACAGTTGTCTATATCAATGGAGAGAAAGTTGGAGAACACAGGGGTGGATATGACCCTTTTTCCTTTGATATTTCAGCCTATATTCATGAAGGAGACAACGAGCTGTTAGTACGTGTATCGGATCCTACTGACGAAGGGATGCAGGCCAGAGGAAAGCAAGTATCCGACCCGAAAGGCATTTGGTATACTCCAGTGACAGGAATTTGGCAGACCGTCTGGATGGAGCAGGTGCCTCAGGATTATATCAAAGCACTTTTTATTACACCGGATATTGATCATAAAACAGTAAAAATAGAAGCTGAACTTTCAGCACTTTCCAGTGATCATGTGGTAGAAATTACCGCCTTCACAGAAGGTATTGAAGTAGCCAAAAGAGCGATAGCTTTGGGAGCAAAATCGGCGTATTTTTCCACCTCATTACCTCTGAAAGAAATGGTATTATGGTCTCCAGACCATCCACATCTTTACGACTTGCAAATATCCCTAAAGGATACAAATGGAGCCATAACCGATGAGGTGGAAAGCTATTTTGGAATGCGTAAAGTTTCCCTTGGCAAAGATGGAAACGGTTACTCCCGCATCATGCTGAACAATGAGCCACTTTTCCAATTTGGGCTTTTGGATCAAGGATGGTGGCCGGACGGGCTGTATACAGCCCCTACTGAAGAAGCGATGGTGTATGATATCAAAATGACCAAGGAAATGGGCTTCAATATGCTTAGGAAGCACGTGAAAGTGGAACCAGCCAGATTCTATTATCATTGTGACCAAATGGGGATGCTGGTCTGGCAGGACATGCCGTCAGGCTTTATAAGCAAGGAAAAAGACACCCAACATGTCAAACACGATGCCCAACAGGATTGGAAACGGCCGTTGGAGTCTGCTGTCCAATTTGAGGCGGAATTAAAGGCGATGATCGACAATTTATTTAATTTTCCCTCTATCTTGGTATGGGTCCCGCTTAACGAAGGCTGGGGTCAATATGAAACCGAAAAACTGGCCACCTGGACAAAACAATACGATCCCAGCAGGTTAGTAGATGCTCCCAGTGGCTGGGCAGACCGAAAAGTGGGGGATATGATCGATGTGCATCTCTATCCTGGGCCAGGAATGGAGCTGCCAGAAGAGAACAGGGCCTCTGTTTTGGGGGAATTTGGAGGAGTGGGACTGCCAGTACCCAACCACCTCTGGTGGAACAAGCGTAACTGGGGTTACTTGACGTATGAAGATAAGGCGGTTTATGAAAAGGAGTTTCAGGCCATCATCAAAAATCTCGAAGGACTGATCAGCTGGGGATTGTCAGCAGCAATTTACACGCAAACCACCGATGTGGAAGGAGAGGTAAATGGACTAATGACCTATGATAGGGAAGTGGTCAAGCTGGATCCCTCAAAGGTACGTGAATGGATAGCACCGCTTTACCAACCATGGTGGAAAAAGCATGCGCTTTTGCCTGATTCCGAACACAAGCCTTCTGACTGGAAAATCACCATGCAACCACCACGGGAAGACTGGATATTAATGGATTACAATGATGCAAATTGGGAGGTATGCGCAGCTCCTTTTAGTGGAAGTGCCAATCCATTTTTACCCCCTTCTTCCGCTTGGAAGGGAGGTGAATTGTACCTAAGAAGGGATTTTCATGTGCAAGCGGTACCAAATAAGCTTTATCTCAAATACTACGCCCCCAAGTCAAAAGCAGTACTTTATATTAATGGGGAATTGGTGCGTACCCTTGAAGATGGAGGGGGGCGGAAAAGACATTATACCCACATCTCCTTGGAAGGGGCAGAGAAATTCTTGAAAACAGGCAAAAATGTAATAGCAGTGAGAGTCAGCGCCGATCCTGGAGAAGGAGCCTTTGACATGGGATTGTATAGTTCAGATATGATTGGGCAATGAAAAGCTCCATGTAATCTATATCTTTTGTCCAAGGAGGCTGATAAACAAAACCAATTACCATTAAAGAATATGATACCGTTTAAACTATTTTATACCTTGTCCAATGTGAAATCATTCCCACCGGCCATCCTATGGATGTTGGTTTTGTGGATGGTGCCCTATTACAGCTATGGTCAAACCAGTAGTAGCATAGAAGATAAACCGAATGTCATCATGATCTTTATCGATGATATGGGCTATGGTGATCTGAGTGCTTATGGAAATTGCGATATTACCACTCCCAATATGGACAGGATAGGAAAAGAAGGGGTGACCCTCAACAGGTTTTATGTTGGGTCACCCATTTGTTCTCCTTCCAGGATAACGTTAATGACAGGGCAGTATCCTTCGAAATTTGGAATCACTTCATTTTTGGCCAGTAGGGAGCGCAATGAAAAAAGGGGCATGGCCAATTATTTGGATGAAAGCGTGCCTACGATAGCCGATATGTTTAAAGCAGAAGGCTATGCAACGGCCCACTTTGGTAAATGGCACATGGGAGGAGGCAGGGATGTTGGAGAAGCGCCTTTACCAGCGTCTTACGGGTTTGATGAGTCCTTGGTTTCATTTGAAGGGCTCGGAGATCGCTTGCTTGATAAAAATGACGGGCTTTCCAAACAAAGTGCTGAACTGGGCAGGGGAAAGATCACATGGGTAGAGAAGCACCAGAAGACACCTATTTATGTAGACAGAACCTTGGAGTTTATACAAAAAAACAAGGGTGAACCATTTTACATTAATCTTTGGCCAAATGATGTACATGATCCGTTCCGCCCAAAGGAAAAGCACCTCGGCCTGTTTCCAAATTACGCCAACAATCATTACCTTCAGGAGTACCTGGCCGTAATTTACCAACTCGATCAAGAGATTGGTAGGTTGTTGAAAGGCTTAGAGGATATGGAGGAGTTGGACAATACCCTCATTATCCTTACCAGTGATAATGGTCCCACCGACTGGAGCTATTATTACAAAGAAAATTATAATCCCCCAGGAGATGCCGGTCCATTTCGTGGAAGGAAGTGGAGCCTTTACGAAGGAGGTATCAGGGTGCCTTTTATGGCCAGATGGCCAGGGCATATCACCCCAGGAAAAGTTATGGAGTCCACCGTGCATGCTACAGATTTGTTGCCTACCTTGTCCAATCTCCTGAACTTGGAGACACCCACGGTGGCATTGGATGGAGAAAACAGGAGTCAAGTGCTTCAGGGAAAGGAATCCGGTCGATCAGCTCCCATTTATTGGGAATATGGAAGTCGGTTTGATATATCACCCGGAAATCCAAGGTACAGAAGTCCCCGGCTGGCCATCATGGAGGGGGAGTATAAGCTGCTCATAAATGACGATAGCACCCATGTGGAGCTGTATGATATTTCCAAAGATATTGCAGAGACCAGAAATATAGCAGATAGTCATCCTGAAATGGTCAAAGAAATGTCTGCTAAAGTGCTCTTTTGGAAGCGTAACCTACCATAATGAAATACGGAATTCCCGAACGCCCATAACCCAAATTACCATGCAACGGATTGTGCTCTGCATATTGTTTCTTGCTTTAGCAATATCAGTGGAAACAACTGCTGGAGAAAAACCAGTGTTCCATAAGATAACTACCCATGACGGCCTTTCACACAGTACGGTATATACTATTGCCCAGGATCATAAGGGATATATATGGATAGGTACGCGTGAAGGGCTCAACAGGTACAATAGTTATGGATTGAAGACGTATTATAATGGGCAAGAGAATACAGGAGGGTTGAGCGCTGATAGGATTCTTTGTCTGAAACCTGCGAGTGAACAGCGACTTTTTATCGGAACATCAGAAGGGTTGGACCGGTATGATTATCAGACTGATAGGGTTGAAAATATCCATTATCAAGGGAAACCCCTTGGCTATATCAAATGTCTTTTCGAATCGAGTGATGCTTTGCTTTATGTCTGTGCAGAAAGCGGACTTTATCTGATTGATAAACAAAATAAGGCCACTCGATTAAGTGAGGAAAGCAATACCCTGGCAATTGCCGAATATAAAACGGATGTGTTTTGGTTGATGACCAGTAAGGGCGTCTATCTGGTGAACAAGATGGGGGATGTTATCAAGGAATATGCCGATCTCAAGCCTAATCTAAAGACAAGGAATAATTTTTACTGTCTGTTTAAGGACAACCAAGGAACGATGTGGGTGGGTACCCAAGAAGGGGCATTTTGGTATCTGCCCCAAAAAGACAAGTTCGAAAAGGTGGAAACGGCCGAAGAGAAATCAGCGGTTTCATTGGTTCGTGCAATCAATGAAGACGATCAGAACAGGATTTGGATCGGGACAGAGAAGGGTATGTACGTTTATGACAAGGTGAGCGGAAACACGGAGCATTATGCACAGTCCTTTGATCAGTCTCCCTATGCCCTAAGTGATCAGTCAGTATATTGTATTCTTAAAAGCCGGGAAAATATCATGTGGATGGGAACCTACTTTGGTGGGGTGAATTTTGTGAAGTTGCGGGAATCGGGTTTTGTCAAGGTGGTTCCTGATGGTGGAGAAAATAGTTTAAGCGGAAAAGCGGTAAGCCAGCTCACAGAGGACAGGCAGGGAAGGTTATGGATAGGCTCCGAAGATGCTGGAGTGAGCGTATGGGACAAGGAACGCCAACATTTCACCTATTTTACCAGTAAAAACAGTCCGAGCAGCATCAGTGGAAATAATGTCCATGCCCTCCAGCAAGATGGGGAAGGAAATATCTGGCTGGGGACTTTCCTGGAAGGGCTAGACAGGTACGATCCCGCCACTGGTAAATTCACAAACTATAGGCACGACCCCACCGACAGTTCCACGATCTCACATAACAATGTGTTTTCCCTCTTGTGTGATTCCAGGGACAATTTATGGGTGGGAACATGGGAAGGTATCAATATTTATGATAGAAAGAAGGATCATTTCAGAAAGTTCAAACCGCAAGGGGTGGGAGAGCGTTTTGTGTATGATTTGTTGGAGGATGACCTAGGCAAGATTTGGATCTGTACCAGAAATGATGGAATTTTCAGATATGATCCTGTTACAGACCAATTGGAATGGTTTAACAAGGATCATCATGATAACCATGGACTTACTGTAAACAAGGTCATTCATGTATTTCAAGATTCCAAAAACAGGCTTTGGTTTGGGACCCTTAATGGAGGTGTACTGCAATGGGACAGGACTGCTAAACGTTTTAGCGCCTTTACCAAAAGCGATGGATTGTCCAATAATAATGTGTATGGAATTCTGGAAGACCAGCAAGGTAACCTTTGGCTCAGTACCAATAATGGGCTGACCGTGTTGGACCCAACAACCGGTCAAACGAAGATCTATGATAAATCCAATGGGCTGCAGGATGCCCAGTTTAACTTTAAGTCAAGTTATAAGGATAAAGGTGGGAGGATGTACTTTGGTACAGTAAATGGAATGTATCATTTTCACCCAGACAGCATTAATGCTATCAAGACTCCTCCTAGCATCCATTTTACGGAACTGAAGCTATTTAACAAACCATTGGAAGTGGGAGGGGCCGACGGGATACTTTTTTCGCAGATTGACGAGGTAGAGTCGATCACCTTAAAGTACAGCCAAAATGTAATTACCTTTGATTTTGTGGCCACCAATTATTTTTCGCCAGGAAAAAATGTTTATGCCTATTATTTGGAAGGGTTTGAAAAAGATTGGAACAAGCCAGATGAAAAGCATTCAGCCACATACACCAACCTGTCCCCCGGGAGGTATACCTTCCATGTAAAGGCAGCGAATCCTGATGGTGTATGGTCCAGAGAAAGAACGATTTTACTTACCGTGGCACCGCCTTTTTGGTGGACATCTTGGGCTAAGGTCATTTATGGGTTATTGGTCGTAGCTGCCGTTTTTGGATATAGAAGGTATCTTTATCTCAGGCATCAGGAAAAAATGACCTATCAGCTGGAAAAGGTAGAAAAGGAAAAAATGCAGGAGCTCAACCAACACAAGCTCAATTTTTTCACTTATATCTCCCATGAATTCAAGACTCCCCTGACATTGATCATAGCGGTAATTGATAAATTTCTGGATCACCAGGACCATTCCAGCCATCAAAAGGAGGATTTTAAATTGATAAAGCGCAATGCTTCGCGTTTACATTTCTTAATTGACCAGTTGATGGAGTTTCGAAAAACTGAATCCGATCATACCGACCTAAAACCGAAGTGGGGAGATGTGATCTTATTTTTACGAGATACTTTTTCGGCTTTTGTACCGCTTTACCATAAAAAGGATATTACCTATCATTTTACAACTGATTGTCGGGCATTCGAGGCGCTATTTGATGATGATAAACTTGAAAAGATCGTCACTAACCTAGTGTCAAATGCAATCAAGAGCACTCCGACATTTGGTGAAATTACGATGCAAGCCGAAATGAAAGCATCAGCTATTCCTGGGCATGCCTGGCTCAGTATCCACGTGGAAGATAATGGTAGAGGCTTGCCAAAAGAGGAACTGGATAAAATATTCATGCCTTTCTATCAAGGAGATAATCCATCGCCAGCTGAAGCAGGATCAGGGATTGGACTTGCTCTGGTAAATAGCCTTACCAAATACCTCGGTGGCTCCATAATTGCAGAAAGTACCGTGGATCAGGGGACCAGGATTACCGTAAACCTTCCGCTTCAAACTACTTCAGATAAGAAACAAGAGTACATTAAAGTCGAAGGCAATAAAGGCCTCCTTATCGATGAAGACTATTACCATCTGGAAGTCAAAGCAGATGATTCACAAAAAAATAATCTTGAAGGGGAAGTGACCTATGAATTGTTGATAGTGGAAGATAATGAAGAGATGCGAAAATTTTTGGCCTCCTATTTTTCAAGATGCTATAAAGTGACCACGGCAAATGATGGTATTGCAGCGTTAGAAATTATAGGCAAACGTGTTCCAGACGTGATTATTTCCGATGTGGTCATGCCCAAAATGGGCGGGGACGAACTCTGTATCACCATTAAAAATAATATCGACACCAGTCATATTCCATTTATATTGCTCACCGCCAAATCTACTATGGAGAGTAAAATCGAAGGGTTGGAGATCGGAGCGGATGCATATTTACCCAAGCCATTTAATTTACAGGAGCTAAGACTTATGGTGAAGAACACCCTGGAGTCCCGGAATAGTCTAAAACACCATTTCCTGAAATTTGGAAGTGTGGACAATTATGAGCGTCCTGTAAACAATAAGGACCATAAATTCCTCAACAAACTGATCGAGATCGTTCATCAGAACCTGGATGATCCTGCTTTCAATATCGCGGGATTCAGTAAAGAAGCTGGTGTCAGCAGGACCCTCCTTCACATGAAACTAAAAAAACTGGTCAATCTCAGTGCCACTGAATTTGTGAAGGCCATCCGATTGAAAAAATCTACCAACTTATTAAAAGCAGGAAGCAATGTCTCGGAAGTAGCCTACAAAGTGGGCTTCAATGATCCCAACTACTTCAGCAGGGCGTTTAAAGAGAAATATGGCGTTCCTCCGTCTGAATACAAAGGAGAATGTGAGTCAAAGGATAATAAGAAGGGAGACTTGCAAGCCTTCATCGATAATCGATCATCACCAGATACATAGTTAAAGCAGGCCAAAAGCCTTATCGGAGCAATTCCGGTGGGACCAATAAAGACATGTTAATTTAGTTTGAACATTAATAACCGACCGTTATGCCTTCAAAAACATTGAGTGGAACTTTTGCAGCACTTCCCCTTTTAGTCTGCCTATTATGGTTACCCTTAGCTGCCAAAGGCCAAGAACGGCCCAATATCATACTGATCGTAGCCGATGATTTGGGATTTGGGGATGTGGGATTTAATGAGAGTACATTTCCCACGCCCCATATTGATGATTTAGCCAGTGGTGGGATGGTTTTGAACCGGTTCTATGTAGCGCCCGTTTGCTCACCCACTCGGGCAGGACTGATGACAGGACGGTATCCTGATCGCTTTGGATTAAGGGAAACCGTTATTCCTCCTTGGAGGGATTTTGGAGTAGATACTTCAGAGGTATTTATGCCGGAAATCCTTGGAAATGCTGGGTATCAGCATCGTGCCATGATAGGAAAATGGCATTTGGGGCATTCCAGAAAAGAATATCACCCAATGAGTCGTGGTTTTACGCATTTCTATGGCCATTTTAATGGTGCCATCGATTACTTTACCCACAAAAGAGAGGGAGAACTGGATTGGCATAATGATTATGAGAGTAGCCATGACCAAGGTTACGCTACCGATTTATTGGCCGATGAGGCGGTATCATGCATCCAGAAATATAAGGGTGATGCGCCGTTTTTCATTTACCTAGCTTTCAATGCACCCCACAGCCCGCTCCAGGCTAAAAAGGAAGATTTGATTGCTTGCGGTTTTGACCCAGGGAAGCCACGGTTTTCCCATCAGAAAGATTATGGAAGAGAAGGCAGGGGAAACACAAAGGAGCAAACGTACCATGCGATGGTGATGGCTTTGGACCGAGGGATAGGAAAGGTCATGAAAGCCCTGGACGAAGAGGGAATTGCCGACAATACCATAGTGATATTTCACAGTGATAATGGCCCTGCACCAGCATATGCTGGAAGTTCAGGTGGCCTGAGAGGTCACAAATTCCAAGAGTGGGAAGGGGGTGTACGGGTGCCTGCTTTGGTCTATTGGGAAAATCATATAAAAGCTGGGAAAAGAAGTGAGCAAGTGATGGGCTACATAGATATTTTACCTACATTGGCCGATATTGTTGGCCTTGAAGTAGGTTTTCCAAATGCACTTGATGGTAGGAGTATGCGAACCATTTGGAATGGACAGAAGGACACGATTGAAAGGAATTTTTACCTGGGGTGTGGAGCGGCAGTGAACCATAGATGGAAATTGGTTTTGGAAAGCGGTGGAAATCCAACTATGAATGTAAAGGAAGATGTATTGTTTGACCTATGGAATGATCCTACTGAAGCCAAGAACAGAAGCAATGAAATGGGGGAAGCATTTCAAAATTTGAATTCATGGATTAAGGCTTTCGAGTCGATCAATCCACCCATGGAAGTCCCCCCTTACCACATCGGCAAAGAAGGATTCCAAGCCCCCAAGGAATGGAACATTTATGATTTCTAGCAGGATTATTGAAATATCCATAAATGTAGCGAAGACAACTTTGCAGGAATTAAATAGCCTGCATAATGAACGTTTGCTCGTTCGGAACTGAAAGTACATATAAGAGAAAACATAACATCCGCCATGGATAATCTTCAGCCATTAGGCTATAGAATGGCTTGAGCTGAGAAGCGACGCATTCTTCCCCAGACGGTTTGATTATGGGTAGTTGTACAGTATTGAGCGAAGGGAAATTCCCCAGTATGAAAGGATTGATGAATTCCTGCAGGAAGCCAAAACCAAAGGGGATAATTTTTGCGTTTACAGTTATTTCAAGGGGCCGCATAATCCGCGGGGCAAGGCTCTATAATTCCACTGCCACTTAATCCAAGTACCGACCCGTCAATATCCAAATTCAGGGATTAACTGGCATAGATCAATTATTTCGATGATCAGGTAAAACAAGCCCTGAAATTACTGGAGAAGAACAAGTTATGTAAAAACACCCTCTTTAGCGTTTTTCAGTGAGAAAGAAAACAGCTTTTTCCTGTGCCAAGTGGACATGTTTTAATGTGAAATATTCCTTGGTGCATAATTTTTAAATAATGGTGATAGCACATAATAAAAAAAAGGGCTGTCAAATTAATGACAGCCCTTTTACTATAAATTGTTCGATCGATCAGCTAAGCTTGAATCGAATCGGTAATCTCATTTTTACCCTAACCGGTCGTCCCCTTTGCTTACCGGGTTCCCACTTAGGTGCGTTTCTTACTACACGCATGGCTTCTTCATCACAGCCACCTCCAATGCCCCTAAGGATACCGACGTCTTGGATAGAACCATCCGTATTTACTACGAATACTACATATACCGTTCCTTCGATTCCCATTCTTCGTGCTTGGGTGGGGTATTTCAGGTTTTTGCTTAGGTATTTGTTCCAGCCTTCCATTCCTCCTGGAGGAGTTGGCATGGTTTCTACCACGTCAAAGATCTCGTCAGCTTTCTCTTGTACAGGTGCATCGGCAATCACTACTTCTTTGATCACTGTTTCCTCCTGCACTTCCACATCGAAGTTTACTTCTATTTTCTCTTCGATTTCTACTTCATCAGGAATTTCCTCGATGATAGGCTGTTCTACTGGTGGTGGTGGTGGCGGCGGTTGTTCGGTGATAGGAATATCCAATAATTCCTCGAAATCGTCTTCCACTGTTCCTAGATCCATCAGCTCTCCTGATTCGTACGTTTTGTACTCGAAAGCAAACAGCGTAAGACCAACGCTGACAAGAAGCCCCAAGTTCAGGAACATTCCTGACTTTTTGCTCAGATCAGCTTTTGGTGTCTTTTTAGCTTCCATAGTTTAATACTTCATATAAAGGTTAATAATTCTTTGCTTCTTAGCGATAACAATTCTAACCATTTATTTTTACTTATACAAGCTTACTTTTCTTCTTATATAAAATATAAAAACAAACGGTACCGACTGCACTTCCCAACAAGTTTGCGGCAATATCCAACAGGTCAAATGCCCTGTTAGGAGCCAGTTGCTGCAACCATTCTACCAATATAGCAAAAATAATTCCTAAAACTAAATAATTAGTAATAAATTTCTTTTTGCTAAAAGGCTTATGGGAATGGTTCCAGACTCTGTTCCAAAAGAAGAGCAGCCCTGCAAATAAACCGAAATGGCCAATCTTGTCCATGCCCGGCACTTTTGAGACATCCGGCAGTTTGTTGCCGGGTGAAAGGATCAACCAAGCCAGGATGAGAGACCAAATGATAGCAGGTAATAGTCGCTCGCTAAAATACTCCTTCTTATTCACCAACCAGTTCGGCGTAAGCTTCGGCAGAAAGCAGATCGTCAGGAAGTGCTCCTTCAAATTTCACTTTGATCATCCAGCCGTCTTTATAAGGTGAATCATTGACCAGTTCCGGAGAACCTTCCAGTTCTTCGTTAAATTCAGTGATTTCGCCATTTAGTGGCATGAATAGATCCGAAACGGTTTTCACGGCCTCTACTGTACCAAACACTTCTCCGGTCTCAATAGTTTCACCGACGGTTTCCACTTCCACATATACGATGTCACCCAATTCTCTTTGGGCAAATTCAGTAATGCCGATTGTCGCGGTGTCTCCTTCGATTTTTACCCACTCGTGGTCTTTTGTGTACTTTAAGTCTTTAGGGAAGTCCATATGTTATATTTAGGATTAAGTAAAGCCAAAAATACAAGCTTTCGACAAATCATAAAACCTATTGCCCTAAATTAAATCGTAATTGTCCTCCAAAGGCCGTGGAACTTCTGCGGTAGGCTGTGGTTATCCGCGGATCGTTCACCGTCCTGTCAAAGTAGAAGGTCACTTTTAGGTTTTGGTTAATGATATAGCCCAGGCTTGGCCTGAACTGCAAATTGACATTGCCATTGGTAATGGTGCTGCCTTCCTCCAGCTTCCTCTGGAGCGTTTGGGTATCCACAATGCTGGTGCTGATCCTTATTTCCAGGTCATTGTCCAGTATTTCCTGTTGCCCTTGGATCTTGAAAGGGATCTTGACACCGGACTTGGTATAGCCCAGCTCAAACCTAAAATCCTTACTTTTTTGTTCGGTAACCTGGGCGTTGGAAAAGTTGAGCCCGATGGCCCTTTCTTTGTTGAACTCAAATGAGATGTTCATCCGGTTTTTGGTCAGGATGTCCACGCCAATGAATGGGCCAAACCGTTCGGATAGGACCACTTGGTTAAGGATAAATACCGGAATATAACTGCCATACTCATCGGTCATGCTGGCAGCCGGATAATTTTCAAGCTTATTGTACAGTTCCAGGCCATTTTGGTAGAGTAGGGAAGAAGAGAAATTGCTCACATCGTACGTGGAGGTATAGTTGTGTGTCAGGTTGATGGAGCTGAAACTTTCTTCAAACAGGGACAAGCGGGAAAGCCCTCTGTATTCCACACGCCAATTGGGCAGTGGGAACTTAGGAAATGGGTTCAATGGGATTTCTTGGGGAGACTTGCCACTGTAGGCCGCCAGAAAAGCGGGGACCAGTACATCTTGCCCATTGATATTGTATTCTCCCCCTGGATTGAAAGCATCCAGTCTGCCTTTGATCACGGACCGATAGGACTCAAAATCATCAAATAGTGGAGAATTGTTATCAGCATCATCCTTGGCAAATGTGGTCTTGATCATATTGTAAGTGATGTTATAGGCTCCCAACCGATTAGGGTTTACCGAGAGATAGTCACTGCTGGTCTCACTTTCGCTACGGAAAATTTCACTGTATTGGCCCGTTTCCCTTTTTCTCATGTCCAAGGTGATCCTAAAATCCCGCGTGGGTTCCAGGATGGCTTGAACCTGCAGGTTTTTCACCTGGTTTTGCCGGAATGCCTGTGTGAGTTCCGAACTGGGGGCCATGACACCCCTGTTGGCAAGGTCATAGCGGATGTCCGCATTTTGGCTACCAAACAGGAAGCCAAGTCCCGGATTCATAAAACTCCTGTCCAGCCCGAACAATCCGGTGTTTTCCATATAGCCGGGCAAAAAGGTCCCTTCGGTAATACTGTATTGACCGGAGATTTCTTTCAGCATCATGGCAAATTTCAGGAGTCCGTTGCCAAAGCCATCGGTGGTGATGCTGTCTTGCTGGTTTTCTTTTTGACCTGGAATGCTTGGCCGTTTTGGAGCGTTCAGTGCGCGCAATTTGGCAGACTTGTTATAGAGCCCTACAAAGTCCATTTTTCCGTTCAATGTCCTGTTTCTGGTATTTTGGATCACATTTCCCAGGGTATCCCTTTGGCCAATGGAACCGGTAAGCCAACTGTAAGTGGCTTCGTACCTGAAATCGGCACTTATCCAATCCAGCGCCGGTACCTTGTCCAGCGGTATGGTATAATTGGCAATGAAGGAGTGGTTGTAATTGGTAGGCCTTCCCAATTTTTTGAAGTTGTTTTTAACCGAATCCTGCTTGGTTTCCGTGTCCAGATCGCCCTGTGGCTCGTCCACGATGGCATTGACATTTGCACGATAGTCAAAGCTCAGGTTCTGTGTTAAGTCCCAGTTGAGGCCAAAAAAGCGGTTGATATAAAAGCTCTTCTGGAAAAGAGGATCTACCCCATCGGTGGTCAGCTGGTCATTTCGATACTGGGTGCGCATGAATTTTCTGTCTACATCCAGGCTCGCGGTGACCTGACTGGGGGCCAGGTTAAGGTTAAAGTCCCGTATCAGCTGAAGATGGGGGCTTTTGAATATTCCCCAATTTTTAAACGGCTCCACGACCACCGGATTGGGAGCATAATTATAAGAAATATTGCCGCGGTATGATTCATAAGTATAATCCTCGGTGTTGATATTACTTTGCTTTACGATCCCGTAGGCGTAGGAAAAGGAAAAATTCGACAGGTCATAAATGTGGTTTTTCTCTTTCTTTTCACCGGGCAGCTTTCGTACATTGGAGAAGCTGATATTACGGCGCTTGACTTGATCGAGTACCAGGTCACGATAGGCTTCCCGTTCGGAGTTAGTCCGGAATTTGCTCAAGGCAAGCTCAAATGGAACATCAGGATTTAACGGATCGAACTGCGGTTTTGTGGTGCTGTTTTCCATGCTGACGTACATAGGAATGCTCAGGTTTAATCCTGCTGGGAGTAATCTGTCCACTTGGACGTTTGCAGAAACGTCATACTGTGTGGTGGACTCCCGGGACCTTTCAGAAAGCCGCGTTTCCAGACCACCGAACCCAAAGGTATTGTGGCGGATGCTGCTGGAAATGGTAGCCACATCAGCAATTTTGGCATTCAGGCGTGCATTGGCCGCCCAGCCATTGGATTTGTTGAAATCAACCACCCTCAGCTCATTTGCCCAGACACAGATGGATTTGCTGGCGCTTCCAGTAGATGCCGGGTTTCGTACACCGATCATCAATCCCTGGACATAGTTTAGTTCCGGCCGGCCCACTACCGTTACATTATACTGCCTGACCTGTTCGGTATAGGGGAGGTTTTGGGGATGCTGGTTATTGTCCCTTGCAGATTTTACCCCTACGATTTCCTCGATAGCGATGTCTATTTCATTGGCACTTGGCCAGATTTGGCTGGGATCACGGGTGCCTTTTGGTGTGATGTTCAGCGGTACTTCGATCTCATAGTAGTTGTCCGTGTAATCTGTTCCCAGCCGTAAAAAAGCAGTAAGTTCCCCATCCAAAGCGTCTTCACTGTCAGCATGGAAAAACATCTTAAGCCTTCCATACTGTACCAAATCCAGGTTGCTGTTCTTAAATACCGCCCGGGCATCGCGGCTTTGAAGGTTGTCTATGCACAGGCTGAGCGACTGTTCATTGAGCTGCCGCTCCACGGTGGAGGTGTTGTCCCGATCGCGGTTGATGCCCGGAGGAAGGACATAAGGGCTTTGCCTGGAATTTCCCTGGCCATTTTCTTCGATATTGACCACGCCCACGGTCATATTGGACACATCTGGTTCAGGTACTTCAAAGAGTCCCCGCTCATAGAGTGATTCACGGAAAGTCCGCCATTGGCTGCCGACCATCCTGAACTGGGCCATTCTCAATACTACTGGCTGCTCGAAGTCGGTCAGGTATGTTCGGAGAAACCGCAAGGACTTAAAACCTGAAATGTCCCCCTGGACATTGTCAGGCTGTCTGACGGGAATACGGAATTGGTACCAGGTGATGTCCTGGCCGTTGACGTTACGGGTGGATTTCCCCACTACATGGTTTCTTCCTACTTCCAAACCTCCCGGTTCAAGGTCAATTTCATACTCATAATAGTTTTCCACCTCATTGATGGTATTGTCACCATTGAGGTCTTCGTTGTCGGGTTTATTGGAGCCGGAAGCCGTATAGGCTTGGTTGGAATTGGCCGAAATGGGGGTGTTGTTTTCCATACCATTGAAGTACTTGTACCGCTCTTGGATCTTTACGTTCTGCTGGTCGAGTTCCTCTCCAAGGTAGTACTGGAATGTATCTGCTGATGGATCCGCTGCGATCTTTTCATAAGCTTCGCCATTTACATTTAATCGGCTCAAAAACCTGTCCTGAAAGTAATCCGCTTCTTGCTCGCTGTTTAGCCCGTCCAGTCCCACGTCCTGAAATGCCCGTGATTCCGGAGAATTGTCAAAACCTGGTGTCAGGTACTGTTGGTTGGTGACCCGGCCCCATTCGTTTTCAGTGGTTTCGGAAGGATCACCATCTTTTGGAAGGCCGTTTTCAAATGCCTGGCGGCCGTCTTTCATCACGTCCTCGGAAATTTCACCAAGGTTGAAGACCAGCTTTCCCCCTGTGGTGTTGTTTTCGTTGAAGACCCCATCCAGAACCCGCCCATTCGGCCCGGAGATGAAAGGATCCAGCATCCAGAATTCGATGTATTCGATATTGGTCCGGTCAAAATCCACATCAGAGGTGATGACCCTGGAGATCCCGCCATAATTGTCTTCCGGATTGGGAAGGAGGCCTTCACTGTCCAGGGCGGGATTATAGTTGTACATCCCTCTTTCGGAAGGATAATATGCCAGGTCAAACAAAGGCTCGGGCAGCACAATGGCGTCCTGATCACGTCCTTCGAAGATTTCCTGAGGAGAAAAGGACTTGACATAGTAGTTTTGGCGATCCTCGTCAGTGATGTTTTCAGGCACTCCTTGGCCACTTCGTCGGTAAAAGACGTTATCAATATTGTACCATGCAAGTCGCGCCCTTCGGTAGGCATTGCCCAATTGGTCCTCGGTCTGCATGCTCATGTCAAACCTGTTGTCATTGGTCTTTGGTGTGGATGAGAGTTTCCAGTTCTGTGGGCTGCCGCCAAGGCTGAACGGGGTAATGGCCGTTTCGAAGTCGTCGATATAGGACGCGCCTTCCCCATCGACTTGGTTGGAAGTCCCGGGAATTAGGTGGGCAAATTCACCACTAAAGGTCACCAAAGACTCGTCTTTGGTATCGGTAAAGGGCAGTGCATCGGCCAGTTTTGTCAACCATCTTGATTTTTCACTGTAGTTTAAGTCAAGTCCCCAAAGGCTGTTTTTGATGGTTTCACTTCCCGTACTGATCCTGGTGATGTTGGGACGTTCATTCAGGTATAGGAAGGTACCCCCAAGGGTCAAGTTGTTATTAAAGACATAATCAAAGCGCGTCCCCAGAAGGCTTCTGGTCTGGAAGGATACCAAATCTGCTTTTTCAAAACTGATGGTAATCCTTTTGCCGGAGGCCAATATGCCCTCATTGATGATCATGACCCTTCCAATATTATAATCCACCGTATAGTCCACCCCTTCGGTCAGGGGAATATTACCTGCATTGACGATAACGGATCCCTCGGAGATATTCAGGCCAGGAAGCATGATTTCTGAGGAAGATCCGGCTGTCAGACTACCTTTGATATAATATTTGTTAAGTCGTGTGACCAGCTCGGCATCGGCCTTGGTGGTACGGTATAGCGTGTCATAGACGAATTTATCCTTCAAGCTTTCTTCATTGGGCAGGAAATTATCGGCCAATGTCTGGCCAAAGGGTTCCAGCTTGGGGAAGATCAGCATTCCCTTTTCTGGCAAAATGGTCAATCCAGGAACAAAATCGAAATTCCCGTCCGGTGCAGGGTCATTTTGTGGATTGAGGTTATCGAGCCCCATCAGCCGGACCAAAGGAACATCCTTGACCTGCTGCCCTTCCAATAGACTGGGATTGTCCAGACCCGTGCGGTCATCCCGGTAGATTACCTGGAGCTGGAAGCCCTCCTTTTGGATTTGGTTGGCATTGAAGCTGTAAACATTTTTCATCATCAAGTCCCAAGTGGGGACATTCGTGTTGATCCGGGCAGGGCGCAGGAGCTTGAGGAACAGCACATCGGATTCAGGACGGTTTTGGTAGTCTTCGGACATTTCCCCGACCTTATAGGCCTGTCCATTATAGGTGTATTCAAAGGATACGGCCACCACTTCATCGTTGAGGATTTTCCTGTTCAGGCTCAGGTAGCCGAGTTCTTTATGAAAGGTATATTCATTGTCTGCCAGCTTTCTGGCTCCATTCACCTGGACGAAGTCGGTTCCCTTGACCAGTCCCAGGCCACTTTCGATCTGGTTGGAAGCCTGATCATATGGCCGGAAATTGGGATTGGCTGTCAGGTTATCGAACAGGTCGTTGGCATCATTGGAAGCTGGACTTCCGGGTGTGCCCGAGCCGATGTTGGGATTGCCAGGCCGGTAAATTCGGTTCCCTTCACCAAGGTCCATGAAAGCCGTGAAGTTTCTTAGGGTTTCGGTATTGTTTGCCCTGTTCATGATGTATACTTCCACCCGGGTGATATTTACCCCGGAGAGGATCTGGGGAAGTCCCCGGAGCCATCGTTCGTAGTTTTCACGGAAAAAGTGCGCCAGGAAAAAGTGCCTGTTGTCATCGTATTCGGATGCCCGGAGCTCAAAGGGTCGTCCCTGTCCATTGCCTTCGATGACGATTTCGTCACGCTGCCCCCGCTGAGTGGAGGCGACGGCCGTCATAAAGAGCTTGCCAAACTGAAGTTGGGTTTTTACTCCGAAAAGGTTCTGGGAGCCTTGAATCAGGCTGTTTTGGACAGGCATGCTGACATTCCCGATTTCTACGCTCTTGATTATATCCTCTTCAAAGCCCCGGTACTCGACCTTCAGTTGGTTTTGGAAGTCAAAGGAATTATTGCTGTCAAAGTTTGCATTGATCTGCATCTTTTCACCCAAATTTCCGTTGACACTCATCTGGATCTGTTGATCAAAATTAAATCCACCATTACGCTGCTGTCGGATGGGAATGGAAGGGTTATCAATGCGTCTAAAGATCCCGCCAAAGTCCAAATTGATATAGCCTGTGGGGACAATATTGATTTCACTTCCACCAAAAAGCCGATCAAAAGTAGGGCTCATGGTGATAGGTGGGATCAGCCCCCGTCCGCTGACGGCACTTTCGCCGTACATGCCCTTGGAGCGGTCACGCCAATATTGCTGGCGCATCCGCAGCTCTTGGATTTTGGAAAATTCCTCAAAGTCGAACCTATAGCCAGGATTGACATCGGTGGAATCCATTTGGTCATACACACGGTATTGCAGGGTGGAATCCAGCTCGATTTCCACTTGCTGTTCTTGAGGAGCTTGATTATAAAATGGTGAATGACGGTAATCCAAAGGACTCTGCTTCGGGTAGAGTGGATTGGTACGGTAATTGTCCCATAATAGAAAAGATGGCAACGCCCTTCGCTCTTCTAGTGAATCCATTTTACTTGGAATACTATCTGAAGAGACGCCTTGCGCCTGTGCGGCTTGCCACCCGGACAAAAGAAACACCGCCAACAACAGTGAAAGTGTTGCTGAAAAGTTTTTTGGGTTGCTAAAGCCTTTAAAAAAATATGATCCAGTAATAGTCAAACTTCCTAGAAATTAGGTTGACCTTAAAGATGCTTTAATTAATTCTTCCAACGAAATTTCTGAGCCGCTTTTTTTCAAAACAGCGGCAATATTTTTTTCTGCCACTGCCTTGGTAAATCCCAGGGTAATCAATGCTTGCAAAGCTTCTTCTTTGAGGTGCTGGTTTTGTTGGATAAAGCCACTGGAAACCAGATGGGATTCGGTCAGGTTATCCTTGTTTATCTTGTCTTTTAGCTCCAAAACAATACGCTGGGCGGTCTTTGCACCTACTCCTTTGACACGCTGGATGGTCTTATGGTCTTCCTGGGCAATTGCCGCTTCCAACTCTCCTCCTGACAGCGAAGAAAGGATCATCAGCCCGGTGTTTGGACCTACTCCCGAAATGGAAATCAGCAGTAGGAACAACCGTTTTTCCATTTCTTCCTTAAATCCGTAAAGCGTATGTGCATCTTCTTTGATGTGCAGATGGGTGAGGAGCTTGACTTGCTCCTCATCCTTGATCTGCGAATAAGTGTTTAACGATACTTTGACGTGATAACCGATACCGTTGATGTCAATTATTACAAAGGTAGGATCCTTAACAACCAGTTTTCCTTTTAGATAATCGATCATATATTGTCATGACTTTGGGCATCCACTACAGCAATGGCTACCATATTGATAATTTCCCGTATTGAACTCCCCAGTTGAAGGATGTGAACGGGTTTGTTCATCCCCAACAAAACCGGACCGATGGCCTCTGCATTGCCGATTTCTGCCAACAGTTTGTAGGCAATGTTCCCCGAGCTGAGGTTGGGGAAGATCAGCGTGTTTGCTTTTTTGTTGGCAAGGGCACTGAAAGGATAATTTTCCTTTTGGATGGCTTCGTTGATGGCCACATTTGCCTGCATTTCTCCTTCGATGATCAGGTCGGGGAATTTTTCCTTGGCCTTGGCGGTAGCCAGGGCTGTTTTGGTCGGTGTATTTCCTTTTGCCGAACCGAAGTTTGAGTAGGAGAGTACCGCTACTTTTGGCTCCAGGTCGAAGAATTTTACCGCATCGGCAGTCAACCCGATTATTTCCACAATTTGGTCAGCAGTAGGATCCACGTTTACGGTGGTGTCAGCAAAGAAATATGGGCCTTTGTCAGAATTCATGATATACATCCCCGCTACCCTGTCCACGTCCTGCTTCACTCCGATGACATGCAGTGCAGGAAGGATGGTTTTTGGATAATCCTTGGTAAGACCGGAAATCAGGGCATCGGCTTCACCTGTCTCCACCATCATGGCTCCAAAGTAGGTGCGGTCACGCATCATCTTCTGGGCCTCGAAAGGTGTCAGGCCTTTGCGCTGACGTTTATTATAGAGCAGGTTCCCGAATTTTTCGAGTCGCTCTGGTTCTTCATATGGATCAATGATCGGTACATTGCTCAGGTCCAGGGAATGTTCCTCTATAAGCTTGAGAATGGTCTTTTTATTGCCCAACAGGATAGGATCACAGATCCGTTCATCATTGATGAGCTGGGCAGCTTTCAGGATTTTGGTATTGTCTGCTTCCGCAAATACCACGCGCTTAGGCTGTTTTTTGGCCCTGGCGATCACCCTGGACATCAAGCGCTGATCGATGCCGATCCTTTCTTGAAGCTCCAATTCATAGGTCTCCCAATCGGTAATAGCCCTCTGGGCCACGCCCGTTTCCATGGCTGTTTTGGCCACGGCGGGTGCGATGGTGGTGATCAGTCTTGGATCCAATGGTTTTGGAATCAGGTAATTCCTTCCAAAACCCAGTTGGTCATCACCATACGCCTTATTGACAATTTCGGGAACAGGTTCTTTGGCCAGCTTGGCAATGGCCTGGGCAGTGGCCAGCTTCATTTCTTCATTGATGGCCGTCGCCCTTACGTCCAGTGCTCCCCTGAAGATGTAGGGAAAGCCCAGGACATTGTTTACTTGATTGGGAAAGTCAGATCTTCCTGTGGCCATGATGAGGTCATCACGGGAGGAGGTGGCCAGGTCATAATCTATTTCCGGGGTCGGATTTGCCAACGCAAAAACGATGGGATTGTCCGCCATGGATTTGATTTGCTCAGGAGAAACGATGTTTCCTGCCGAAAGGCCCAGAAATACATCCGCTCCTTTCATCGCATCGGTAAGGGTGTGGAGAGCTGCCCGTGAAGTGGCAAATTCCTTCCTGATCTCATCAAGGTTTGGCCGGTCTGTCCGGATAACTCCTTCAATATCGACCATTACCAAATTTTCCCTTTTTACCCCTAATGACATATAAAAACGGGTACAGGAAACAGCTGCGGCACCTGCACCACAAACCACCAAGCGAATGTCCTCTATTTTTTTGTCAACGATTTCTAGTGCATTTAGCAGGGCTGCTCCCGAGATGATAGCCGTTCCATGCTGGTCATCGTGCATGACAGGGATTTGCATTTGCTCTTTGAGCGCCTGCTCGATTTCGAAGCATTCAGGGGCCTTGATGTCTTCCAAGTTGATCCCACCAAAGGTAGGCTCAAGGGATTTAATGATTTGGATGAGTTTCTGGGGATCTTTTTCGTCGATTTCAATATCGAAAACGTCGATACCTGCGAATTTTTTGAAAAGAACGCCTTTTCCTTCCATGACAGGTTTGCCCGCCTCAGGCCCAATGTCCCCAAGGCCCAGTACGGCAGTTCCATTAGAAATCACGGCCACAAGGTTTCCCTTTGCAGTATACTTATAGACGTTTTCTTTCTTCTTGGCGATTTCCAAACAAGGCTCTGCCACTCCTGGTGAATAGGCCAAGGCCAGGTCTAGCTGGCTGGAGAGTGGTTTCGTCGGAACGACCTCGATTTTTCCTGGACTGCCTTGGGAATGGTAGCCCAAAGCATCTTCTTTTCTGATTTTAATCGCCATTGTTAAGCTATAAATTGGATTTAGTTACTGTTGTCCTCGGGGAAAGTGGTGGCCATCAAGATAGCTTCGATTTCCCGAAGGGCCTTTTTATGGGTTTCATTCGGATAATATAAAAATCCTTCCAAATAATAAAGTTTTCCTTTGGCTTCATCGACTATCGTGTAGGAAACGAATGACCCGCCCATACTGATGGTGTGGGTTTTCCATTGTCCCCGCATCTCGATGGCGTAGTGCCCGTCGATTTGCATGTTTCTGAAGGAAGGTACTATTTGTTTTTCTGTTTCCAAATAGGAAGTTGGCTTTTCCGGATCACCAAAGACACGGGTTTTAAGGATTTCATCGCGTAATTTGATGATGTTTTCCGGAAAGACCTGTTCCTCGGAGGTGTAATCGGTTTGATAAAAGATCAGGCTGATGTCTGCCCGCTGGGTGGTGGGCGTCGGCTGCCTTGCCCAGAGGAAGTTTTCCTCTTCCTTGACATATTGATAGGAGGCAGGGATTTTTAGATTCAGTCCCAAGATTTCCTTACCTTTGGATTGTACTTTTCCACTGGTACGTTCGAGGATGGCGTCTCCCAGACGGTTTCTTTCCCTTACTTCAAAAAGGTTCTGAAGTTTATCCTTGTTCTTGCGCAGGTTGTTGATCAGTTCCTCTTCGGTATTGCCAAATAGGTAAACTACTTCCTGTCCTTGGGCAAATTCATCTTCGTTTCTCAGCATGAACAGTGATGGATCTGCAGCAGCTTTTTCCTTGGACGCCGGGCTGAATTGGTTGCTGATCATGCGGCTGCCGGCCTTCTTGTCGTCAAAAGTGGTGACATACACGATGTTATAGGCCATTTTCAGGATCCTTGTCATGGATCTCGGGTCTACTTTTCGCATGTCGAAAAGGGTTTCCTGTCGGACAAGTCCTTTGATGTCTTCTTCAAAGATTCCCTTTAGGGCATCACCTACTGGCCCCTTGTATTTTACCGAATCAATGACCAAAAGTATCTCTCCGCTGGCTCCCCTTGCTTTGGGCTTATTGGAGTTACTTCCGTTTTTACCATCCTGACAGCTTACCAAAATGCTTGCTGCTAAGATAAATAGGGCCAGAAACAAACTGTTTTTCTTATTCATTGTAAATGGATTTATAACGTTACCGTGTACAATTTATAAAAAATGAACGGCAGTAGGAAAGAAACTACTAAATATTTAGTTGTTAATTTTACTTAACCAATAATAAGTTTCTGGCCTGGTTTGATTTTATTGTTGCTGAGTTTATTGAGGCGTTTTATCTCTTCTATGGTCACACCTTCAAGTTTTTTGGCGATAAGCCAGAGAGAGTCGCCTGGCTGTACAGTATAGGTTTTTGGAGTACCTTTGACAAAAGTAGCATCCTGTTGACTAGGATTGTCTGCAGCAAGGTTTCTGGTGAAGGCATCGCCGTCTTGGTAGATGGTCAGGTGCTGGCCGATTTTAATATTGTTGGAGGACAGTCCGTTCCATGTTTTGATTTCCGAGACCGTTGTGCCATACATGCTGGCGATCTTGCCCAGTGCATCGCCCCGTCTTACCTTATAAATCAGTTTTTCAGGTTCTTTTTCTTGAGGTTTCTTCGCCTCTTGTTTGGCAAGAAGCCGTTCTTCCTGAAGGTTTATGCTGTCCATCATCCAGTGTACATTGGAAGCGATATAGTCTGCTTTTGCCTTTGGAACCCGAAGGGCATAATAACCCGTACTGGCGGGGATTTTACTGTTTTGGATGGCAGGATTCAAAAACTCCAATTCCTCCAAGCAGGTTCCACTGATGTCTGCCAGTCTTTTTAGGTCCAGCTCCTGGTCAAATTTCACTTTCTCATGGGCTATAGGGAAGGTGCCGTCCTCTAGAATGAGATTATGCTCATCAGCATGATTAAATACATACATAATGGCTTGGAACTGTGGGATATATCCCCTGGTTTCCCTCGGGAGCCAGTTATAAATCCCCCAAAAGGTACGTTTTCCACCGGATCGCCTGATGGCTTTTCGGACATTCCCCGGACCGCAGTTATAGGCCGCCAGGGCAAGCTCCCAGTCATCGAACATGCGGTGCAGTGTCTTGAGGTAACGGCAGGCAGCTTCAGTGGCCAGTTCTGGATCCATCCGATCGTCGATATCCCTGGTCACGTGCAGGTCATAGACCCTTCCGGTGGCAGGCATAAACTGCCAAAGCCCCATAGCCCCCACACGGGATTTGGCTTTTGGGTTGAGGCCGGACTCGATGATGGCCAGGTATTTGATTTCCTCCGGCATTCCATGTTCCTTGAGCTCTTTTTCGAAAAGAGGAAAATAGATTTCCTTTCTGGCCAAGGTCATCTTTGCATATTCCCGGTTTCTGACCGTAAAGTAATTTATAAACGCAAAAATGGTTTCATTTAGCTCGAAAGGCATATCGGTATCCATCTTGTCCACCCGTTCATTGACTTCATGATAGGTGAAGTCAGGAATGTATTCGTAATGATAGGTAGGTTGGACAAAATCCTCTTCGGCTGCTATGAAACCATTCTCTTCCTGGTTTTGGGCACTGGCAATTGCCACACAGAATATCATCGGTGATAGGAGTGTAAGTAATTTCCAGTTGCTCATAACAGGTGTATAGTTTTATTTCTTGATGTTCATTAAATAGTCCGCAAAAGCATAAAGCCTTGCCTCCTTAAAGGAGTTGGTGATGATCTGCAAACCAATCGGAAGGCCTTTTTCATCTTTTCCATTGGGTATGGAGATGGCCGGAACTCCCGATACTGACGCTTGTACGGTGTACAGGTCTTCCAAATACATGGCTACAGGATCATCGCTGTGCTCTCCAAACTTAAACGCAGTAGAAGGCGTAGTCGGTAAGACAATATAATCAAATTTGTTCAACAAATCTTCTGTGAACTCCTTGATTAACCTTCTTACTTTCTGGGCTTTGGTGAAATAAGCATCATAATAGCTGGCGCTTAACACAAAAGTCCCCAGCATAATCCTTCTTTTTACTTCCTCTCCGAAACCTTCAGAGCGGGTAAGCTTGTACATGCTTTCCAGGTTATGGGCATTGGGTGTCCGATACCCATATTTTACGCCATCGAAGCGCGAAAGGTTTGAACTGGCCTCTGCAGTGGTAAGAATATAATAAGTAGGAAGGACATATTCAAGTAACGGGAAATCAACCTCTTCTACTTGATGGCCTTCTTCCTTAAGCTTGTTAAGCATATCTAGGGTGTGCTCCTTGATCGCTGGCTGTAATGCCTCCGATTCGATGGTTTCTTTCAGATAGGCTACTTTTACCGGACCGTTCAAGGCAAGCTGCTCGGTATATGGAGGGACTTCCTTGCGGGAAACGGTACTGTCGTTATCGTCTTGGCCTGCAATGACCTCCAGGACCAGGGCATTGTCCTTTACATTGGTGGAAAATACGCCGATGGTGTCAAAGGACGATGCATAGGCGATCAGCCCAAATCGGGAAACCCTGGAGTAGGTAGGTTTTATGCCGACCAAGCCAGTGAAGGCTGCCGGTTGGCGGACCGAACCTCCCGTGTCGGTACCCAGAGAGGTGGTGCAGAGATTGGCCTGGACAGCTACCGCAGATCCACCGGACGAACCGCCAGGTACGCGTTCTTCGTCCAGGGCATTGAGTACCTTGCCATGAACAGTGTTCTCATTGGATGATCCCATACCAAACTCATCACAGTTCAGACGACCGATGATGATCGCATCTTCGTCAATGAGCTTTTGTACGGCAGTAGCGGTAAATTGGGAATGGAATCCCTCTAAAATTTTACTGGAGGCGTTGACCTGATGGTCTGCATAGCAAAGGACATCTTTGATCCCAATGACCATCCCCGCCAGTTTCCCGGCAGTGCCGTCCTTGATTTTTTGATCCACTTTTTCTGCTTGTTCCAAAGCGGATTGCTCATAAACTTCAACGAAGGCGTTGAGATGCGCCTTCGTTTGAATGTTCTTGAGATAATAATTGACGATCGCTTTACAATCAGTTTCTTTATTTTCAAGCGAACGTTTAATTTCGTCGAAAGAATGGAATTTTTCCAATGGTAGTTATTTTTTTAACTTTTCTTTTTACTGTCTCCCTTGATGCCATCTTCAATGTCATCCTGAATCTCTTTAGTGGCATCTTTGAACTCTTTGATGCCTCTGCCCAGCCCGCGAGCCAGTTCAGGGATTCGTTTTGCTCCGAATAGAAGGATGACAACCAAGATGATAACAACCAAGGAACCACCTCCTATATTCTGAATGAAACCCAATGTAGTCATGATAAGCATATTTAAGTTTTAAATCTGTACAAAGATATAACTGTGTCTTACTAACACAAAGGAATCGAACACAGTTCTTGTTTTTTTCAATATCTTTTTTGTAAAGATACTCATATTATCGCAGAAATGCTCATAGCATATGATGAATTACAGGGGAAGGGTGGTGGAAGGTTTTTAATGGTGAAACGTTCTTCCCCTCCTTAATTGACTGACAAATATCCAGCTTAAGCCCTGAGTAGGTTCGGGCCTATCTTACCCATCCTGAATACGGGGTGCCTGATACCCGCTACCGGTCTTACTTCCCGGCCAGCCAAGAAGAAGGGTTCATCTTTTGTAATCCTTTCCAGGTCTGGAAGTGGACTTCAGATACCCCGCTACCACCTGTGGCCACTTCCCCGATTTTGTCATTAGCCTTTACGTTTTGGCCGGATTTTACCGTTATGGTCTGTAACCTGCTGTACATGGTATAGTATTCTCCATGACGAATGATGATCGTGCCGCCCATGCCGGGAATGGTAGAAACTTTGGTGACCACACCGTCGAAGACTGCCCGGACGATTTCGTCAGGATTGGTCTGGATGTCGATGCCGTCATTGGTGATCATAATGCCCTTTAGGGTCGGGTGGGGATGGTCCCCGTAAGCTTCCGAAACAAAACCACTGGCTACAGGCCACGGCAATTTTCCGCGGTTGCTGGCAAAGGAACTGGAGAGGGCGGCAGCTTCTGGTGTCATCGGCATGCTGTTCGCAGAAGATTTGGTGGTTTTGGTATTGGCCTTCTTGGCCTCTGCCTCTGCTCGCTTGATTTCTTCTTCGATTACCTTACGGATCAACCTGTTCAGCTCTTCCTGCTGTTTTTTGGTCTCGGTAATGTCCTTGCGGATTTCATCTTCCTTGTTCGAAAGGGTGTTGACGATGGACTGCTGCTCTTCCTTGAGCTGGTCCAGTTCTTTTTTCTGGCTCCTTTCTTCTTGCAGGGCAGCCTGCTTATCAGTTTTCTGCTTTTCCAGTTTTGTCTGTTGCTGCTTGAGGTCTGCACTTACCTTTTCGATTTGCTCGACCTGTTTTTCACGGGCATCACTGTACTGTTTCAGGTACCTGATCCGCATGTATAGCTGCTTGAAGGTGGACGAACTGAAGATAAATGTCAGGATGGTCACCCCGCTGTTGAGCTTAGCGGACACGTAGACCATTTGGGCATATTCTTCCTTTAAGGTCTCCAGGTCGTCTTCCAGGGATCCAATGAGGTTATTGGTTTCCTTGATTTCCCTGTTGAGCAGGGCTACTTCGTTATTTAGGGTCTGGATGAAACTGACCCTGGTTTCCAGTTGCTTGCTGACCAGGTTCAGCTCGCTGATCGTGTTTTTTTTTCTGGCAGAAGTCTTTTTTAGAATCTCATCGAATTCCTTCAAGCGCTGCAGCACTTCGGCCTTTTCCTTTTCCAGCTGGACCCTTGACTTGGAAGTCTGGGCCATCAGGTTTCCCTGTTCGGGAATGGCCATCCAAGTAAAGGTAAACAAAAAAGCGAGCGCCAGAATGTGTTTCATAGATCAGAAATTATAAGGAAATGACAGTGGGGAATCCTGGAGTTCCACTTTGTTGAATTCCAGATTGACCAATGTTGACTGCACATCAGAAGAAGCATTTTCCATCAATAACTCCAAGAGAATTTTATAAGCATAAGGCTGTCCATCAAGGTCCTCAAATTCCGGATAACTGGCCGATAGCTTGCCCTTGTGAAACCGGGAAGCAGTGGCCAGCTCGGTGACCTTTCCGTGCTGCACTCCAATGACCGATTCGTAAGTGATGCCGTCCCGTCGTTGGGTAAGCTCGAAGGTCTTTCCCACTCGGATCAATCTATCCCTGTAACTGACGCCATAGGGGATATTGGCAAACAGTACATTCTCAAACAAGTCCAGGGAAAGCTTAAGGCCATAGGTGTTTTGGAATTGGTTAAAGGTGAGGTTGATGGCCTTGTTGTTTATCCGGTCAAATACCCTGATGTCCTCCCGTGTGATGACACCCCTGGCGGCTTCGATGCCCAGCCCCGGGCTGATGCTAAACCAAATGATACTGTCCCTTTTTGCCCTGAGGTTGAGTGTGCCGCGAGTGGTTTTGCCACTTTGTTCTTCCATGACCACGCGGGCTTTGGCACTGAGGTAATGATAGTCAAAGTAGGAGGGGGTAAACTCTTTCATGGCTTCATCTGAAGAATAGATGCTTGTCTTTTTGGCACAACCTGCCAAAAGTAAAATGACCGCCATAAAGCCCAGTAAAAAGTGCTTATTCATAGTATTTTTTATTCTTTATTTTTTGGTCCAGCTCATCGGAGACATCACTTTGGCCGGCAGCCTTTTCCCAATAGTCCATGGCGCCGGTTTTATCCCCCAAGTGATAAAGTATATCGCCATAATGCTCCAGCATTATCCCACTGGGACTGTCCTCTAGTTCGAGGGCCTTTTTCATGTATTTTTCAGCATCTTGGTAGGCCTTTTTCTGGAAGAGTACCCAAGCATGGGTGTCCAGGTAGGTGGCATTGTCCGGGAATCTTTTAACCAGTTTGGATGACATTTCCAGCGCCTTGTCCAAGTCCTTTTTTTCCAACGATAAAAAATAAGCGTAATTGTTCAGGACGTGTTCATCTTCTGGTGAAATCTCCAAAACCTTACCATATGCTTCAAAGGCTTGGTCTTCTTTGTCAAGGGCATGATAGGTGTCGCCAAGCTGGCCCAGGACCATCAGGTCTAGTTGTTTGTTCACGCCATCATTGAGCTCGAGGCTTTGCTTTAGCGAGGCTTCGGCAGCCGAATGTTGTTTGAGGGCCAGTTTTGCGGTACCATCAAAAAACCAGAATTCTGGTTTTTTGGGGAATTCTTCCGTGCCAATGACGGTATATTCTTCAATTTCCTTAAAATCCTTGCCCTGTTCAAACATCAGGCTGATGACGCCCTGCAGGACTTTGGCATCTTGGGGATGGATGGCAATGGACTGTTGGTAATATTCCAAGGCTTTGGCAGGCTGCTGGTTTTGCATGGCCCGGTCGCCCAAAATGGTGAAGACCGGGGCACTTTTGGGACTGGTTTTGACCATGAGGTTTTCCAAGCTGTCCAGCATGGCTTCACGTTCTTTGGTCCTCAGGTCCTTTTGCAGGATGTCCCCAAAGGTCTGCGCCTTTATCTCTCCTTCCAGATCGGGACTGTGGAAAGCGGTGAAAAGATGTTCCCGTGCAATAGTGAGTGCACTTTTCTTTTTATAGAGGGTGTAGGCGGCCAGGTGGAGGTCTGCTTGGTTGGGGTAGTCCCCTAATGAGGCGTTTACCACGTCAAGGGCTTGGTCGGTGCGGTTGTTATTAAACAGCATTTCCACCAATGCCAGCACATAGCGTGAGTTTCCGGGATTGGCATCGATAAGCTTTTCTCCCTCTTTGATGGCCGCATCCAGGTTGTTTTGCTTCAGGTAAATGCGCTGCTTTTGCACAGAAAGCTGTTCGACCACCCCATAATATTCCTCGGCTTTGTCCAAGGCTATAAGGGCTTTGTCAAATTGCTGGGTGGACAGGTACAGTGATGCCAGCTCCAGGATGTACTGTTGGTTGTCATCAGAGCTTTCGATAAGGGTGCTCAGGATTTCAGCAGCTTTTTCCGGTTGGTTTTGCTTGGTGTAGACTTCTGCGATGAGCAGGTGGTAGTATTTGTTTTCAGGATCTGCCTCGATGGCTTTTTGGCCATGTTCCAATGCCTTTTCGTTTTGGTTGGCACGCGCGAGGATTTCGGCCATCTTAAAGTTGACCGCCCCTGATTCCGGGGTCAGGTCATAGGCCTTGTCAAAGTAAAAATAAGCTTTTTCATAGTCTTCCAGCATCATATGCTTTTCGCCCTCAATGAACAGGCGTGCCGCCATATCTTCTTCTTTCTTTTCCTTTTTGGCACTTTTAAAGAGATTGAACTGTGCTTTTGCTGTAGGACCAAGGAACACCAATGGCACGGTCAATGCTAAAAAGAGGAGGAATTGCTTGATGTTAGTTAATCGCATGCTATGTTTCGAACTGGTAAAATTATCAGGAAGATATATGGTCTCTACCTGACAAAACGTACAAACTTTAGGTCTTTTTGGTTCATTCCCCAAAAGCCATTTCACGAAATTTAACGTGATCAGGATTTTCCCGTACTGCCAAATCCACCTGCTCCTCGTTGGGTTTCCGATACCTCGGCAGCTTCTTTCCACTGGATCTGCTCGTGTTGTGCCACCACCATCTGGGCGATGCGCTCTCCATCGTTGATTTCGAAAGGCTCATTGGAAAGGTTCACCAAAAGGACCTTTATCTCACCCCTGTAATCCGCATCGATGGTTCCGGGGGAATTGAGTACGGTGACCCCATGCTTATAGGCCAGGCCACTTCTGGGGCGGATCTGTGCTTCATGGCCGGCAGGCAATTCCATAAACAGCCCTGTACCGACCAAGGTTCTTTCCAGCGGCTCCAGTAGTATAGGTTCTGATAAATTGGCCCTTAGGTCCAGACCTGCAGAAAGGGCCGTTTGGTATTCAGGAAGGGGATGCTTGGATTGGTTGATGACGTTGACCTGCATGGTAGTTTGATTTTGATGGTTACTTGGGACCAAAGATAGGCGGTTATTTTTATTTGTCGGAATGAAGAGGTGAAAAATAGGTGTTCCAAAGCAATGATGGTTTTGGTCTGACCTTTCGTAGTGACCTGATCCTTTGCTGTTCATGACCTTTCCGACAGGGTTCTATTCCTATTAACCCAAGTTTTTCCCTTGCTGGTTTTGTGAACAAAATCTTTCGAAACATGTCGATTTCTTTCGTTTATTTGTTTTTTTATAGGTGATTGGTTATATTTAGTAACTATGATAAAAATGTTACAACCTATAATTCATCATTTAAAGGACTACTTACTGCTCTTATTTTGTTCCGCTACTTTTTGTGTACAAGCCCAACATGTGGGGACCAACCCTACCATCAGTTTGAAAGAGGAAGTGGAATGGGTCAAGCCCATTGACTGGTCCCGCTTCGAAGCCGAGGTAACACCATCTCCCCAGCAAATTTTGATGGGTAAAATATTACTCAATGCCAATAAATATGCCTTGACTACCTGGTGGGAAAAGCGTGGGTTCAGCGGCATTTCCATAGATGATTATCTTGACTTAGGAGGAGTTTCCGAACATAAAATACGACCGGTTGCCGCAGAGGCGGAGGCATTGGCGGCCTCTTTACAGATGGGACTTTATGACGGTACATTTACTGGAGTTTCGAAACAAGAAGCGGAAGCCAAGACCGTTCAGATGATCCGTAGTCTGGTCCACACGCATCTGGCCAACAAACCCGGGGGATGGGGTGAAAAATGGCAGTCCGCGTTATGGGCGGGTTATACTTCGTTTGCTGCCTGGATGATGTGGCCCAAGCTTGATGAACAGACACGATTGGAGACTTTGGCAATGATAACTACCGAGTGTGCCTGGATAATGGACGATAAAGAGCTGCCCGGTATAAAAACGTATCGGGACCTTAATGGGGAAATTATCAGTCCGGGTGATACCGGTGGGGAGGAAAATGCCTGGGACAGTCTTATTCTTACCGTTGCCTGTGCCATGATGCCTGAAAGCCCTGAATATGATGAGCGGATAAATAAAGTGATATGGTTGACATTGAATGCTTTGGCGCGGCCAAGTGATCTGGAAAGTAGAAAATGGTATAATGGGAAACCTTTACATGAGTGGTTAGTGGGCACAAATCTGAATGAAGACGGAACGGTGGTAAACCATCATTTTATTCATCCCGATTATATGACGTCTCCTTTCGAATTTAATCCTATCAAATACTTTTGGTTGGCAGACCAGAGCATTCCAACGGCCTTGAAGTTTAATATTGACAAGGTATTTAGTGCTTTTGCCGACTTGCGTTTTGGGCCTGGCGAAAAACTTACAGGAGGCCAGGTAAAGGATCCTGGAGGCACTATTTTTAAAGAGGGATCCGGCGATATTTTTTATCCTTTGGGAACCGATTGGGGAAAAGGCCGCCGTATGAACTTTTCAATGTTTAATAGCATAGCAGCTTCCTTTACGAACGATTCAGACATGAGGATGAGGGCACTGGACTGGGAGCTGAAGCAGGGACAGGTGGTATTGGATATGCAAAGCCGCTTTGAAGACGGCCATACTTACCTGGATGCAAAAGAAGACAGCTATGCCTCCCGTGAAGAATGGGTGGCCGATAAGGCGATGACCGCCTATATCATCGAGACGCTGAAGCTTGTAAGTGAACCCAAGTTTACAAACAAGGGGTTTTAAACTTTTTTTGGTTTTTTTCATGTTATGGCTGAATCACAAGAAACAGTGTTCCTAATTAGACCTGAATTTTGAGGCATGTAGTTCAGGTTATGCTATTATTAATGTATTGTCCAGAAAAAAAATAAAAATTAGTATAATATGATAAAGTATCTCCTCTCTTTTGTTTTGTTTATGTTTTTGCTGACTAACGATGTCTTTTCACAAAATGAAATCCATGTTTCCGTAAATGGAAATGATCGCTTTTCGGGGAGCAATAAACAGCCACTGAAAACAATATCGGAAGCTTCTAATCGTGCAATGCCTGGAGGTGTTGTGATCGTTCACGCAGGCGTTTACCGGGAACAAATCAATCCTCCAAGAGGAGGCATTTCTGATTCCAAACGAATCACCTATCGAACCGCAGGAGATGGACAGGTGGAAATAAAAGGATCGGAACGAATTCAACATTGGATGAAAGTAAGCGGGGATGTATGGAAAGTAGAATTGCCGAATTCTTTTTTCGGCGACTTTAATCCTTATAAAGATTCCATTTCAGGAGATTGGTTTCATAGACTCGGACGAGTTCACCATACAGGGGCCGTATACAGAGAGGGACATTGGTTGGCTGAAGCAGCTTCATTAGAAGATGTGTTAGGGCCAGTGAAAGAACGCCATTTATGGTTTGGAAAAGTAGATGACAAAACCACCTCAATTTGGGCGCAATTCCCTGACTATAACCCTAATTCAAATCTAACGGAAATAAATGTCAGACAGACCATATTTTATCCCGAAAAGACCGGCATTAATTACATCACCTTGAGCGGTTTTCACATCAGTCATGCCGCAACAAACTGGGCCCCGCCAACTGCCGAACAAAAAGGTGCCATTGGTACAAATTGGAGCAAAGGATGGATCATAGAAAACAATACCGTTCGCTATTCAAAATGTACGGGCATTACCTTAGGTAAATATGGTGATGAATACGACAATACTTCTGAAGATAAGGCGGAAGGGTATGTGGAAACCATTAAAAGAGCCCTAAAAAACGGATGGAACCGAGATAATATTGGGCACCATATTGTTAGAAACAACACCATATCACACTGTGAACAGGCTGGCATGGTGGGCAGCATGGGCTGCTCATACAGTACCATTGAAAATAATCATATTTATGACATACATGTGGACCGACTTTTTAGTGGGTATGAAATGGCGGCGATTAAATTTCATGGACCAATCGACACTCAAATTCGTGGCAATTATATCCATCATACTATTCTCGGCATTTGGCTTGATTGGATGACCCAAGGTACACGCGTCAGTTCAAATCTGCTGCACGATAATGAAAGGGACATGTTTTTTGAAGTCAACCACGGCCCCTATTTAGTGGATAATAATATATCACTCGGAGAAGTGTCCATCCATAACTGGTCCCAAGGTGGAGCATTTGTGCACAATTTGATCGCCGGTGAAGTGAAAGGCGTTATTAAAGACAAGCGATTGACTCCCTATTTTGAAGCTCATGACACACGAAATATGACCTTAGCATCATTTGATAAACACATAGGAGATCAACGGTTTTTCAATAATGTGTTCATCAATACCAATTTGTCAGTATATGATACAGTTGATATTCAACAATCCGGAAACGTGTTTATGGAGCAATCAAAACCACTTTTTTCAATAAAAGGTGATTCTGTGACTATACACACATCACCCTTTACGTTTGAAACGCTTATAGAAAAAAACACCAAACCGGTGACTACTGAAATGCTGGGCAAAACAACAGTCAGTGGATTGTTGTTTGAACATCCTGATGGAAGTCCATTAAAGATCAGTCAAGATTACTTTGGGAATGAAAGGGAAGTACCGATTTATCCCGGTCCTTTTAATGAAGAATTAAAAAGTGGAACAGATATTAAGGTATGGACTAAATATTAGAATTTATTAAAAGTGATCCTCTTCGTGGTAAGACGAAAAGAGCCACTTTTTTATGTCAATTATCAATTATTCCCCTTGAAATACTGCAGGTTTCAGCGAATCTCCGAATGCTTGGGTTAGCGTTACCGGGCCATTTTATAGATTTCTGATCCTGCACTGAGGTAAGCACCTACACCATAAACCTCTGTTTTATCCGGCCATGCCTGACCCGGTGCAGCGCCGATCGGTTGTACATAGCCCAGCATACCTTCCTCGGTCACGCATTGCTGCAAGGCGTTCCATCCTTTCAAAGCTACTTCTTGGTAATCTTCTTTATCTAATAATCCGTTATTGACGCCCCATGCAAAACCATAAGTGAAAAAACCGGTACCGCTGGTTTCTGGCGTTGGATAATGTTCTGCACCCAAGAGGCTCATCGCCCAATAGCCATCAGCGGTTTGGAGCTCTTTAAGCTTTTTGGCCATTTTTTTATAAATTTTCACAAAATACTTGTGTTCGGAAGTTCCCGGCTCTAGCTCGGCCAGTATGTTGGCCAATCCTGCAAATACCCATCCATTTCCGCGGGACCAAAAGATCTTGGTACCATGGTCGGTCTTGTCAAAGAAGTTTTCATCACGATAATAGAGGCTTTCTTTCTTATCAAACAGGAAATCAGTGGTGGCCTTGAACTCGGATACCATAAAATCCAAGTATTTTTCATCACCGGTGATCTTGGACAGCTTAGCCCAAACTGGCGGAGACATGAACAGCGCATCGCACCAGTTCCAGCGGTCTTGGTGGTATGGAGTTTTCCAGTGCAGGGAGCTTTGGGAAGGGTGGTAGATGATATACTCCATTTGCTTCCGGGTAGGCTCCAGCATTTTTTCATCATCAAATTTCCGGTAAAGTTCCAGGTACATTTGGCCCACGGCATGTTCATCGGCATGATAAAGCCCAAGATGTGACCCCAGTTTCCAATCGGTTTTTTGGCCAATTCCTTTTAAAAAATCCGTATAAGTTTTATCATCCGAAAGGTTAGCCCATTTCATCATGCCCACATATAAGGCCCCATTGGTCCAGTTGGTCGGCTCGTACACTCGCCTTCCGTGCCCAGCCTCCCAGAAGTTTTCGATTTGCCAGTCAGCCACTTTTTGCATGCTGTTATGGACTTCTTGTTTGGTGGGGACGCTAGTTTGTGCCCACGCTGTGCCATATACGCCTATTGCCAGGATGGTGAGTGTGAGTTTTCCTTTTTTTAAAATGCTGTTCATTTGAAATTTATATAAATAATTGTATTTAGGTATGAGTGCCAAATATAGAAATCATTTTTAAGTAAAAAAAAGTAGCAAAGTATTGCATATAGTGTTTTTTTTGGCTTTTGGTATTATTAGGGAGAGAGATGGTTTTTTTACTAATTTTAATGACATTTCACAAACTAAATTTTTATGGCTTCCCAACAGGAGGCTCACAGATAAGTCCGTTAACTCACCATTATATTTATACAGGGTAGGTCATAATTATAAGAGTTTCCTGACCCAAAGACTAGCACTTGTATAAAATAACTTTTGATGGCATCAAAATAAAGGAGGGCGGAAGAAGCATCGTATTTGATGCCTTTATGATTATTAATAGCCGATCTGTTGCGACCTGAAATTGCTTTAAAATCAACCGCTTCGCTTTAGTTTTTGGGTTTACCTGGCGGCCAGACAGGGTACACTGTAGCACCGCTACGGTTATACCTCCAAACTAGCTGGTTTTACTGCACTTTCAGCTCTTTGCCGATATTCGTCAGCCTGTCCCGAAACCCTTCGGGACAGGCTACTACGATTCCTAATGCATAATCTGGATTAAATTGTGCAGAATGATAATCATGGTAGATGTTTCCCGGTGTGCCGATGAAGTCTTTTCGATTTCTATTTCCTCCTTTCTTCATCATGGGCGACCTTCTTTTCTCCATCGGGTTGAGTTTTTTCGTACTACGTTTTCGACTTATGGATGTCGGCCATAAGCAGGTCAATATCTACCATCCCAAACCCCACATCCGGATGTACACTAGCGCCGTATCCGGTTTTTGAGTTGCCTGATTTCTTCCCGCTCCATCAAAACCACCAAGCCCAAAAAAAGCAACGGAAGGAGGTTGTGGACAAGGAATGTAAGGACGCCGGAATCCAGTTGGATATAAAAACCCAGGTAAGAAAAGCCAAAGGCAATGACCAAATAGAAAATATCATTGGCGGTCTTGTAGGGAATGGGGTAGTACTTTTGACCAAAGAAATAACACATGACAGACATGATCACATAAGTGGCCAAGGTACTCATGGCAGCACCAGTGTAGCCGTATTGGGGTACCATCAGAAAAATCACCAGTATGGTGACCACCGCGCCGGTAAAGGTGATGTAAAAGCTGTAAATGGTCCGGTCGGTGATCTTGAACCAGATGCTGAGGTTAAAATATACACCCAGCATCAAGTAGCCCATAAGCAGCATGGGTACGATGTCCATACCGGCCTGGTAGCCTTTGTTGCCCAGAATGATCTTGCTGATGATGTCCAGGTTTACGGCGACGAGTATCATCAGTACACTGCAGAAAATGATGAACCAATGCATGACCCTTGCATACAGCTGTGGGCTGTTTTTATCCTCGCTTTGGGAAAAGAAAAACGGCTCAGCGGCGTACTTGAAGGCCTGGATGATCAGGTTCATAAAGATGGCCAACTTGAAGTTGGCGCCGAAGATACCGCCTGCTTCACGGGCTGTAAGACCTGGGTAGAAATTTTCCGGAAGGACATATTCAAACAAGAACCTTGAAAAGACTTCATTGGTCACCCCTGCAAGGCCCATAAACAACAGCGGAAGGGCATAATGCCACATGGGACCAAGGATGCTTTTGTCCATCTGCCAGCTGAATTTTCCTGACATGAAGAACAGCACCGGAATGATCAGGGCATTGGCAAAGAGGTTGGAAAGCAGGATATAGTCCACGCCCCATTCAGGGTGGTAAAAACTCCCAACGAACGGCTGAAGGAAACCAAGGTAATCCCCCTGGTATACGTGCCGACATACCACGATAAAGAAGATATTGAAACCGACATTCAACAGGATGTTCAGCAGCTTGGTCAGCGCAAATTTGAGGGATTTGTTTTCAGCTCTCAGTTTGGCATAGGGAATGGCCAGGACGGCGTCAATGGTCAGGATCATGGCCGTCCACTGAAACAGGTGTGATTTACCGGGGTATTCCATCCACACACTCAATTGCTCCGCACTCAGAAACAACAGTGCACCCAATGACAGGGAAGTGGTCAGGACCAGTGATTGGACATTGTTATAGACTTTTTGCGGATCCAGGCCTTTTCCGGTTGAAAACCTGAAGAAGGTGGTTTCCATACCGTAGGTAAAGATCACATTAAAAAAAGCGATGAAGGCGTAGATGGCCGTAAATGAGCCAAGGTCTTCCTTCGAAAGGTAAGCAATATAGAGGGGGAGAAGGAGAAAGTTAATAACCCTTCCCAAAATACTACTGATCCCGTAAATGGCGGTTTGACCGGCAAGTTGTTTGAGTTTACTCATGGGATCGGGATAAGCAGGGGCCTATTCCCCTTTAAAATTGGGTTTTCGTTTTTCTAAAAAGGCAGAGGTTCCTTCGGAATAATCATCGGATTTTACGCACCGGGCAAAACTGTTGGCCTCAATGAGATAACCGTTTTCGTCATTGCTGTAGACGGCATTTATGCAATCAATGATCATTCCTATGGACAGTGGTGCCTTGGTCATGATCTTTTGCAGGATTTCTTCTGCTTTTTGGATTGCCTCGGCCTTGGTGTCGGTCACATAGTTTACCAAACCGAGGGACTTGGCTTCTTGTGCATCGATCATGTCACCGGTCATCAGTAGCTCATTGGCCTTCGTTCGCCCTACCAAAAAGGTCAGTCGCTGGGTGCCTCCATATCCCGGGATAATGCCCAAGTTAACTTCAGGCTGTCCAAATTTAGCATTGCTGGTGGCAATTCGCATATGGCAGGCCATGGAAAGTTCGCAGCCCCCGCCGAGGGCAAATCCGTTGATCACGGCAATTACCGGTTTGTGACAGGATTCGATCAGGCTGAAGACTTCCTGTCCATTCTCGGAAAACTTACGGGCATTCAGCTCATTCAGCTCAGCAATTTCACTGATATCCGCACCAGCCACAAAGGCCTTTTCCCCGGATCCTGTCAAAATCACCCCCCTGATCGACTTGTTGTCGCTTACTTCATTGAAGATGTTTTTCAGCTCTTCAAGGGTGTCAAAATTGATTGCGTTGAGTTTGGATTCCCGGTTAACGGTGAGGTAGAGAATACCGTCTTTGTTTTCAGAAAGGATATTGGTAGATTCAGCCATGCTCTAAAACCTATGTTTGAGTTCAAATATACGAGGTGCCGTAGCAAACACAAAGTAAACCTTGTAAAAATGAATGCTACGGGTAGTTTATCTCTGATAGTGACCCTGTTGGATTTAATTGTCCGTTTTTTGGGGGTAGAAAATATGCTGGAGGTGGAGCGGGATCAGTCGGTCCTGTAAGGTGTTCGACAGATATTCAATAGATAGCCAGGCGGGAAACCAGGCCATTCATTTTAGGCCCTGGCTACTTTTGACCTTCCCACTGTCCACATAACAAATAGTGGCTTGGATAGCAGTCATCTCCCACAAAATTTTATATTTTTGTACCATATTTTGAAAGTTAACATCTTTAATAAAATACTTTATGTCATCCAAAAGAAAAATAACCGTAGCCTACGGTGATGGTATCGGCCCGGAAATCATGAAAGCCACCCTGGAGATTTTGGAAGCTGCAGGCGCACAAATAGAACCTGAAGTCATTGAAATAGGCGAGCAGGTCTATCTGAAAGGCATCAGCTCGGGAATCGAACCAAAAGCTTGGGATTCGCTTAGAGAAACAAAGATATTTTTAAAGTCTCCCATTACCACACCTCAGGGTGGAGGCTTCAAAAGCCTTAACGTAACCACGAGAAAGACGCTGGGATTGTATGCCAATGTAAGGCCATGTAAAGCCTATTCGCCATATATCAGGACCCACTTTCCGAAAACGGACATGGTGATCGTTCGGGAAAATGAGGAAGACCTGTATGCCGGCATCGAACACAGGCAGACCGATGATGTATACCAGTGCCTGAAGCTTATTTCCAGACCTGGTTCTGAAAAAATCATCCGCTATGCTTTTGAATATGCCAAAAAATACAACAGAAAGAAGGTAACCTGTATGACCAAGGACAACATCATGAAGTTGGCCGATGGTCTGTTCCATAAAGTATTTAACGAAGTAGCCAAGGAGTATCCGGATATTGAAGCAGATCATAAGATCATCGACATCGGAACGGCATTGATCGCAGATAAGCCCGAAATGTTTGATGTGATCGTGACGCTAAACCTCTATGGCGATATCATCTCCGATGTGGCGGCTCAGATCACGGGTTCTGTAGGACTTGGCGGTTCTTCCAATGTAGGGGAAGACGTGGCGATGTTTGAGGCGATCCACGGTTCTGCCCCTGATATTGCAGGACAAAACATCGCCAATCCATCGGGGCTGCTGAATGGTGCCATCATGATGCTGGTACATATCGGCCAGCCAGAAGTGGCAGAAAAAGTCAGCAATGCCTGGATGAAGACCTTGGAAGATGGTATCCATACCGGTGATATCTACCAAGAAGGTGTCTCTTCCCAATTGGTAGGGACAAAGGAATTTGCCCAAGCCGTGATCGAGCGCCTTGGCCAAAAGCCTGAAAAAATGGTTCCTGCTGAATTTAAAAAAGGAGACGGTGCTGATGACAATATGGGCGCAATCAAGCTGGCTGAAAGAAAACCATGCAAGAAAGAGCTGATCGGCTTGGATGTGTTTATCGACTGGAAGGAAAATGGACGTGATGCCAATATCATTGGTGACAAGCTGCGAGCAGTGGATGCCGGTGGACTGAAAATGCAACTGATTACCAACCGTGGGGTGAAAGTATACCCAGATGGTATGAAGGAAACATTCTGCTCTGACCACTGGAGGGTAAGGTTCTTTAATGCCGACCAGTCGGTCATTACCCATAGCCAGATATTGGAAGTACTGAAGCAGGTGGAGGATTTAGGCTTTGACTTTATCAAAACCGAGAACCTGTACACATTTGATGGTGAAAGAGGATTTTCGCTGGCGCAGGGAGAGTAAGGTGCAGTTTTAAAAGATGACTGAAGAGGCTGTCACTAAATAGGGTGAAGCATCGTGTGATGTGATCCTAAGTGGTGGCCTCTTTTGTCCTTCTTATGTTATTTTTGAATGAATTTGTGATCGGCTAGGAAGTAGTTTTGTGAAATTATAGTTGTGACACTATATATAATAAACCAAGAGATGTTCAATTCTTTTATTTCTTTTTAATTGGTTTCTTTTGAGACATAACATTGGTAATTTGCGTATAGGGGGTAAAACCACTTAATTGTTATGAAAAAACCATTCTTTACCTCATTTATGTTTTTATTTGTTTTGGGCGCATGTACAGAGACTGACCCGGAACCGGAAATTATTATTTGCGCCAGTGAATCATTTGTGGCAGGAGATTGGGAGTTGGTGAAGGCTGAAGGGAGTTTTATACCTGAAGATGCCCCTGAACCTGAGGAGATGACCCGGAAAGAAATCTATACTTTTACCAATGAAGGTACCTTTACCAAAACCGTAGATAGCAAGGATATTCATTCAGAAGCCACCGGCACCTACGTGATCGAAGAAATAGGGGAGGAAATGCAAGACAAATATGTGGGCGTTGTGGTGCTGACCTTTACCGGTGGAGATGGAATGGCCTATAATTGTTCAAGCCAGGATGTGGAGAAGGAAGCTTTGCACATTTCCCTGGAGGGACAATTGGCCAATATCAGCTGGGCTCCCTGTGATGGGCCTTGGCTGTATTATGAAAGGCAATGATTTATATGAAATATCTGTAAAAACATGAGACGGTTTTTAATTTTGATGGGATGCTTTTCTGATCGGTTGTGGTGACCTTTCACCTGCTATTGACCCAGATGTGGATATTTATGGGAAATGGGAGCTGTCAAAGTCCGTTTCTCCCATGACAGGTGCTTCAAAGGAAGGGTATGAGCTCCAAAGGGAAGAGTACTATGTATTTTATAAGGAAGGCACTTTCGAGAGAGCTTGGTCTTCTGTAGCAGGGGACTTTGCAGCAAAAGGAACTTATGTAAGGGATCATCGGGTGGATTCTTATGATTTGGCAGTTTTTCGATTAGCGTATACCTCGGGCCATATAGATATGAGGGATAACTGTGGCGCAAACCAATTGAATACAGCATCCTGACAGTGCCGTAGGTACTGACCATGGGCAAGGAAAACATATATCATTATCGACTGCATCAGGAGCATGGGCACCCAAATTCATCCGTCCACGCGATGCTTCGATCTCCATAGCTCGCTAGCGCTCAGTTTACCGATAGTAAATCATATAGCCCCCCATTTATACCTATAAGCCTGCTGTGATTGTATTTTGAAAAAAAAACTCCCTTAAATTTCTTTAAGGGAGTTTTCGTTATTTTTCAAACCATAAGGTTATTAGGCGTCTTTTTTGGCCATTCTGGTTCTTTCACCTTCGTCGAGGTAGATTTTACGCATCCTCATGCTCTTAGGAGTGATTTCCAGGTATTCATCTTTTTGGATGTATTCCATGGCTTCTTCCAGCGAGAATTTCTTTGCCGGGGCGATCTTGGTGTTATCATCAGAGCCAGAAGCACGCATGTTGGTGAGCTTCTTGCCCTTTTGGACGTTTACCACGATGTCATTGTCCCTGGAGTGTTCGCCGATTACCTGGCCTCCATAAATTTCTTCTCCTGGATCCACAAAGAAGGTTCCTCGGTCCTGAAGCTTGTCAATGGCATAACCTGTAGTTGGCCCGGACTCCATAGAAATCAGCGAACCGTTGATCCGGCCTGGAATAGTACCCTTGAACGGCTCATAGTCCATATATCGGTGGTTCATGATCGCTTCACCTTGCGTAGCGGTGAGTACGTTGTTTCTTAGGCCGATCAAACCTCGTGAAGGAATACGGAACTCCAGGTGTTGGAGATCTCCACGTGGTTCCATCACTTGCAGCTCACCTTTTCGCTGCGTAGCCAGTTCGATTACTTTTCCGGCAGTTTCTTCGGGTACATCCACTACAAGGGATTCGATCGGTTCATTTTTGACGCCATCGATATCCTTATAGATTACCTGGGGCTGACCTACCTGAAGTTCGTAGCCTTCACGTCTCATGGTTTCGATCAATACAGACAAGTGCAGGATACCTCGGCCATAAACCAAGAATTTTTCCTCGCTATCTGTAGGTTCTACGCGCAGTGCCAGGTTCTTTTCCATTTCCTTGAAGAGACGATCCCTCAGGTGTCGGGAAGTAACGAATTTACCTTCCTTGCCGAAGAAAGGGGAGTTGTTGATCGTGAAGAGCATGTTCATAGTAGGCTCATCGATCGCAATTCTTGGAAGCGGTTCAGGGTTTTCGGCATCGGCAATGGTATCACCAATTTCAAATCCCTCGATACCGGTCACCGCACAGATATCACCCGCCTGGACTTCTTCCACTTTATTTTTACCAAGTCCTTCAAATACATGAAGTTCTTTGATACGCATTTTCTTGATTGATCCATCTGCTTTGCAAAGGGCGATCTGGGTGTTCTCTTTCAAGGTCCCACGCTTCAAACGACCTATGGCAATCCTTCCCACGAAATTGGAAAAGTCCAAGGAAGTGATTTGCATTTGGGTGCTGCCCTCTTGGATTTGTGGAGCAGGAATGTGCTCGATGATAGTGTCCAAAAGCGGAAGGATAGAGTCTGTCTCGTTTTTCCAGTCAGGGCCCATCCAGTTGTTTTTGGCAGAACCGTACATGGTCACAAAGTCCAGCTGCTCCTCTGTCGCGTCAAGGTTAAACATCAGGTCAAATACCGCCTCGTGCACTTCATCAGGACGACAGTTTGGTTTGTCCACCTTGTTGATCACCACGATCGGGGTGAGTCCAAGTGCCAGGGCTTTGCTCAATACGAAACGTGTCTGTGGCATAGGGCCTTCGAAGGCATCCACCAGGAGCAAGACACCATCGGCCATTTTCAATACCCTTTCTACTTCCCCGCCAAAATCGGCGTGACCAGGCGTATCGATGATGTTGATTTTAATATCTTTATATCTTACCGACACGTTTTTGGAAAGGATCGTAATGCCCCTTTCCCGTTCCAGGTCGTTGTTGTCTAGGATCAGGTCTTCAAATTGCTGATTTTCACGGAAAATTTTGGAAGCGTGAATGATTTTGTCTACCAAGGTAGTCTTGCCGTGGTCAACGTGTGCGATAATCGCGATGTTACGAATATTCTGCATGATAAGGATTAATTAAGTTGCAAAAGTACGAATAAAATTTCGTATAATGTGTAAGCCTGTATAAAGTTTATATTGTCTATTTTTTAAAATTATCTTTAGGGCTAACTATTGGGGCTATTAACATCGTGATATGCCCACAAATAACGTGTATTACTTGATGCAATGTTTGTGTTTTGAATATGGCCCAGGCCTTTCAAAAGGCCAATAATGTAAAAGAAAGGCGGTTCCCTTGCTCTAGTCCTGAACCCTGTTTTTTTAATGGAGATTAAACCTGAATAATCGCAACACACCTATTAAAATAATTTACCAGATAGGTGGGTTTTACCTATGACAAGCACTGTTTCCTTACGTGTTGCGGCTAAATTCATATAGGGATTTAGTGCCAAAAAAACGTTTGTTTGAACCATGGATGATGGGATGCTAGACTGTTATAGGTGTTTATTATTGAACATAAATGCACGATTAGGTGTTTTTTATCTATAGTAGGTAAGTGTTTGGTATCATTTTTGGGAACTGTGCAAGTAACCAGCGAAATCCAAAGCGTAGCATGTTTACGTATAATTACAGGGTTGGGAGATACAGTTTGTATGAAAAGTATTTGCATTTAAAGTAATTTGATTATATTTACGAAATGCATATAATTTAATTTGAAATGCTTTTTACTGATTTTTAATAATAATATGAGCCGTGATATGGCGGGTGACACGAAAGTGTAATGGTAGTATAGATTGTTTAGTTTTAAACTGCTTAAATAAATGTAGTTATGAAATATCTGATAAAAATTGAGATTAATGATGTAGAGTTTCAAATCCATACAGAAGCAGGGAGTGAAAGAGAGGCAAAGGACAATGTATGGGAAATCATCAGGCGAAAAACAGCGGTGACCTCCATTGAAACGGAGTCATCAGAACCTACGGACCATTCTATAGGTAGAAAGCTAGCAGAAGGAATCCGGAGTGCATTATTGTTATAATTTTTGTGGGAATTAAAACAAATTGGAATTTGATGAAAATTTACATGCAATAACTCCTAAAAGTAATCGAAAGGACCATGGCTCAAGTGCCATGGTCCTTTTGTTTTATGCGGGACTGGTGTTTTGGGGAGGTTTATGGGGCAAGCAGAAAAACTGGGGGCATGAATCCCTTTATTTTAATATGCTTTCTTTTTTGTTTTTTGCCACAAAGTCACCAAGGCACTAAGTTTTTTTGGGAAACAAAGGTGCGGACTGCACGACACTTCCCAACAAATCTACTGTGTGACTCTAGCCTTCGTGGCAAAAAAAAGCAGGCCACCTGTTGTTCCGGCAGCTGTGCTGCGGAACCGCGAGCAGTGAGTTTTTAGCTGAACACTTCTTAAAGTACGGGCGGCATTGAGCGTTGGTTCTTTTCTATTAAGTGGTATATCAACGCCAATTGGTCTGCCCCGCCGTTAGGTGGGATAGCTTGGTAACGAATAAGATACGGTAAACCACAAAGCTCTTAGCCCCAAAGCTGTTTGTTTTCCATGAAATTTGGAATCAGCCTTCAAAACACTTCGTGTTTTGGCGATTTCGTAGCGATATACCAAAATGAATGGAAACCTTAGCCCTCCACCAGAAATATGGCGTGATCCGGTTTTTGGGGATCAAGCCAGGCCAAACGCATTTACCAGGCAATAGCAAAATCAATGGCTCTATGAATGGCAGGCCTGAATGTCTGATCCTCAAGGGTTGGACAGCTGACCATTGATTATGCATATTAACCCTTTAGGCGGTTTTAGGAATATATCAACTTACCGAAAGGGATCAGGGAAATAATTTTAAAACCCTCCCCTGAAAAGGGGCTTAATCCAGCCCAATGAAACGCATTGGGCTTATAGGTGATGGAGGGACTACCCGCGGCCTGTAAGGCCAGCTAAACATCTTAACGGTTATAAGTACTCCCGTGCATATTGTTTGGCTAAATGGAAGAACTGAGATGGGCTTTCAGCCTGCGTTAGAGGAGTGGTTTTGGCTTATGCCCCAAGGTCTTGCCTCGGGTTAATGTCAGAAAGACTTTCAGCCTCAATGGCTAAAAGCGGTCTTTCTAATAATAGGGTTCATTAACAGGGGTTGGGTGGGGCTTAACCATTCATCGTCCAAGGATTGATCCTTGGACGATGAAAACACGGCTAGATTTACCAATCCCAAAGGGACTGAGTCTTTTAAATCCGTTTGCCCAGGGGATCAAGCGGAAAAGTTGGGCGTTTTACATTATAGCTTCAAAAAGGTGGACCACCTGGAGCGGGGCGAGATCGGCTATGGGAGGAGGTTCCGTTTGATTGACCGTAGAATCTTTGAGCTTGGTACCATCCGTGGTTGCATTGAAACCATACCCCGCAAATCGTGCCTGTTCTGTAAATGCTGTGGTCTAATGTTAGGCACATCGGTGATGTCACCTAATTTCAGTTAAATTTTAGGGCATTGGATAAAACCTTCACTTAATCGATCATATTTTTTACCTTTGGGCAAAATTTAGCATTCATGAGCATCCAGAAACCTTCTTTACCTAAAGGAACCCGGGATTTTGGTCCAGCACAAATGGTCCGAAGAAACTACATCCTGGACACTATAAAAGCGACCTTCCGTCTTTTTGGCTATCAGCAGCTAGAGACACCGTCAATGGAAAACCTATCGGTCCTTACTGGTAAATATGGTGATGAAGGAGATCAGTTACTGTTTAAAATACTCAACAGTGGAGATTTCCTGAAAAAAGTCAAGGGAGAAGATCTGGGAAAGGGAGCGGCCCATGTTTTGCCAAAAGTGGCAGAAAAGGGCTTGCGGTATGACCTGACTGTGCCTTTTGCGCGATATGTCGTGATGAACAGAAACGATATTACCTTTCCGTTTAAGCGTTACCAGATCCAACCGGTTTGGCGGGCAGACAGGCCTCAGAAAGGAAGATACCGCGAGTTTTACCAATGTGATGCCGATGTGGTCGGGACCGATAGCCTAATCTGTGAAACGGAAATTCTATTGATGATCAGAAGGGTGTTTGCGGCATTGGGATTGAACAACTATGATATCAAGATCAACAACCGTAAGATACTCACTGGAATATCAGAGGTGATCGGAGAACCAGGCAAGGAAGGAGAGCTCTGTGTGGCCATCGATAAGCTGGACAAAATAGGCTGGGAAAAAGTACAAGAAGAACTGGCACAGCGGGGCTTTGAAGGGAAATCTATCCAAAAACTGACGCCCATAATTGATTTGAAGGGAGATAACAATGAGAAGTTGGCTTACTTAAAGGACTTTTTGGCAGAAAGTGAAGAAGGGCTTAAAGGAGTTTCGGAGTTGGAAGAAGTCTTTACCATATTGGCGGAATTTGGCGAAAACCAGGAACATGTGGATTTTGACGTAGTCCTCGCACGGGGCCTGTCCTATTATACAGGAGCAATTTTTGAGGTAAAGGTAAACCATGTTTCCATCGGCTCTGTAAGTGGAGGAGGTAGGTACGATAACCTCACTGGGGTTTTTGGGCTTGAAGGGGTATCCGGGGTTGGATTTTCTTTTGGAGTAGACAGGATTTATGATGTGCTTGATGAGCTCGGACTTTTCCCGGAAGATGACATGCATTCCAGCTCAGTGATGATCGGTTATTTTGACGAGAAGGGCAGGGATTACGGGCTGAAAGTGCTTAACAGTTTGAGGAAAGCAGGTTTGTCAGCGGAGATTTATCCAGATGCAGCCAAAGTCAAGAAGCAATTTAACTATGCCGACAAGAAGCAAATTCCTTATGTGATGATGATAGGGGACAATGAAATAGCCGAGCACAAGGTGGCCCTGAAAAATTTAAAGACAGGAGAGCAGGAAATGCATACCTTGGAAGAAGCCATTGGTATTATCAAAGCAAGCTAGGTGATGGACGACACAAAAAGTGCATAGCCATCGATCGTTTGAAAAAGGACTATGCACTGACCAATTTGATCTTCAGAGATAAATGCCTTTGGAGCGGAAGGGCTTTTACCTCGGAATAATAGTTTAACCCAATTGGTTTTTAAAGTTCCAGCGTTTGACGGTGGTCAGCGGATTGTTGCTTTAAATCAATTATATTTGGAATTCAAAAAAAAGCGAGATGTATGTTTGATTTTATGAATATCATGAACAAGGTGAAGGAAGCCCAGGCCAAAATCAAAGAGAAACAGGCCGAGCTGGTTCACCTTACAGCGGAAGCAGAGGCAGGAGCCGGAATGGTGAAGGTAATCGTCAATGGCCACAGACAAATGGTGGACATCGCCATCGATGAGAGCCTGATGACCCCGGAAGATAAGGACATGCTTAAGGACCTGATCGTGGCAGCGGCCAATAAGGCCTATGAAAAAATGGATAAAATCATCAAAGAAGAGATGCAAAAAGCCACTGAAGGGATGATGCCCAATATTCCAGGGATGGACATGGGAAGCATGTTTGGATGAGATTGAGTATGACAAAAGCGACACACAGAGGGATATTTCTACATCCTGCGAGCTTCCATGTGACCATAAAAAATCAATTATAGACACATGAAAGAAGCAGCTGTCGTCATACTGAATTATAATGGGGAAGGGATGCTACGCCGCTTCCTTCCCGGTGTGTTGGCCCATAGTTTTTTTGATGTAATCGTCGCTGACAATAACAGCAGTGATGGTTCCCTGGAATTGATGAAAACGCATTTTTCGGCCGTAAAACTTATAAGTCTATCCGAAAACCATGGCTTCAGTCGGGGGTATAATGAGGTGCTTGAACAACTAAAAGGACAGTATCGCTATTATATCTTACTGAATTCTGATGTAGAAGTCAGCGAAAAGTGGGATATTCAGCTGGTCGATTGGCTCCGATCGCACGAGGCCTTCTCCGCAGTCCAGCCTAAAATCCTGTCGCAACAAGATAAATTCCATTTTGACTATGCCGGTGCAGGAGGTGGTTATATTGACCGTCTAGGGTATCCGTTTTGCAGGGGAAGGGTGTTTGGAACCTTGGAGAAGGATCATGGTCAGTATGATGATGAAGTGGAGGTGGACTGGGTGTCAGGAGCCTGTTACGGAGTCAGGGCCGATGTGTATCATGACTTGGGAGGCTTTGAGGCTGATTTTTTTGCACACATGGAAGAAATAGACCTGTGCTGGCGCATGGCCAGAAAGGGTTGGAAATTGGGGTATTTAGGTAAGGTGCCGGTTTATCATGTCGGTGGCGGTACGCTTTCCCGGACCAGTCCATTCAAGACCTATTTGAATTTCCGGAACAATCTCTTGATGCTCAGTAAAAACCTTACGAGCGGTGGTTTTCTCAAAATAATGGTGTTCAGGGTACTTTTGGATGCTGTGGCGGCCTTGCAGTTTGTACTTTCCGGAAAAGGAAAGCATGCGGGACAAGTGATAAAAGCATATTGTGATTTTTTTAAAATGCAGAACAGGTATGACAAGCAAGGGGCTTTGGCATTAAAATTGCCTATCCAGAAAGCTAGTAAGGAAGTTACTTCCATTGTGCTTTCCTATTATATAATGGGCAGGCGAAAATATCGGGACCTTTAATCGAAAAGTACGGGATTATTACTCTTTCTGAAAAACTTTCTCACTTTCATCAGCATGGCCATGGTCACATAAATAATGATAGGGGAGCCAAGCGTGATAAAAGAAGTATAGATGAAAAACAGACGAATACCGTCAATAGGGAAGTTGAGTTTTTCACCCAATTTAGAACAAACTCCAAATGCTCTGTCTTCGAAGAATATTTTCAGTTTTTCCATCATCTAGGATTTTAAATATTGTCTAAAAGTAATATAAATATAATGAATATTCTAATAAACCGCTCTAAGCCTAAACAGTTTATGAAATACTCGTTTAAGATTTTAATGGTTTGCTTTTCAGTGTTTTGGGTGTCTTGTAGTACACAATCACTTTTTGACAAGGCTGGATTGCCAATAGTAAAGGTGGACAAAGACCCCTTGGTACTGCATAACGATTCGGTTCGATTCAAATTACGTGCCACCATACCGGCAGGTCTGGTATCGGAAGAAAATAATTATACGCTGTTACCCGAATACCAGTATGGGGAAGGGGCGCTTCCACTGGAGGAAATCAAAATTGATGAACGTGATCTTGCTGGTCCGGGACAGGCAGTGGAAATTATCCGCAATATGTCGTTTCCTTATATGGAAGGCATGGACAGGGGCGAGCTAAGAATCAAGGGATTGCTGGAAGAAGTGGAGACGGGTAAAACATATACTACTCCCTACATGACCTTGGCAAATGGCATTATCAGTACCGTCAATTTGGCTAGGGTGGGGCAGTTTTCTCCTGGAGAAAATATTCCGGAAGTAGGGGCTTTCATGAGCTATGACGATGATTTTATGAACATGGCCGCTCATGAACTAAATTATTATTTTTCTAAAAACGCCGCCCAGACCAACCTGTCGTCAGCCAATGAAGCTTTTGCCGGTGGACTTAAAAGCCTGGTGGATAAAGGGGAAGAAATCCATAAGATCATTGTGTTGGGAATGGCCTCGCCCGATGAAAGTGACTACAGCAGCTTGGCTTCCACCAGAGCACAGGTAGCCGAACAGCAGGTCAAGGTGCAACTTAAAAAAATGGGGTACCAGGGTGATGTGGAAAATATAGAAATTGTATTGCAGCGCAAAGAACCTGATTGGTTGCTGTTCAGGCATTTGCTGAGGACATTCGAAGGAATCGATATGAAAGAGCGGGACAAATACTTTGATGCGATCTATGCAGATGACAGCTATGATAGTAAAGTGGAGCAATTAAAGGAGATCCCTTCTTATAATAGGTTCTCGAAGGAAAAGTTCGGGGAAATGCAGTTGGCTAAAGTCATGGTGATGATGGCCCAAGACCGAAGAAGTGATCCCGAGATATCTGCTATGGCCAATATGTACATCAATGGCACTGCCACTGGAGATGAGCTTACGGAAGCCGAACTGGCAAGGGCTGCCTCATTTAACCCTGGCCTGAAGGACAAACAGCTGATCTATGAGGCCATGCTTAAAAAGCACGGCTCTGCATTGGCCTATAATAACCTGGGAGTGGTATACCTGAACCAGGCCCATCGCATGATCAAGATCACTGACAAGAATAATAAAGTCAATGAGGCCATGAGGCTTTTCAGAATGTCCAATGAAATCAATGAGAGCCCACAGGCAAGGCACAATATGGGGCAGGCTTACCTGATGTGGGGCGATTATGGGGCAGCGTACCTGGAAATTTCAAAAGCCAATGCCCTGGCAAAGGACAATCCCGAATTCCTAAGTTTCAATGAAGGTAAACGAGGAGCCTTGGACATCATTAGAGGGGATTATAAATTGGCGACATTAAGATTGGACAAAGCTCCTGAAACGGCCACCAATAAGTTTAACAATGGATTGGCCTATTTTCTTGCCGAAGAGTACGGCCAAGCGGCCATCGCTTTTGAGGAAAGTGCTCTGAGCAATATGGAGTTTGGTTATGCCTTTTATGGCCTGGCACTGGTCGCCGCCCAGAACAGCGATGAAGAGCGACTTTACGAAAACCTCAAAAAGGCTGTACAGCGCAGCCCTTACCTAAAACTTAGGGCAGCTACCGACCTGGAGTTTAAGGACTATTTTAAAGAACAAGCCTATATAGAGGCGATTAAATAATGTAAGGTAGTAAGGAACGATAAAAGGGGCTGTTTTATAGTATGTCAATCGGTTCCGCCTTTGGCGGACTGGCTACGGAGGGATCTCTTACGAAAGTAATGGCGAAATTTTTTCTCCTGTAAGAAAGACACTATAAGACAGGCCCTTTTTTTGTGTTACTTTATTGAAATTTATGTGTTTATCGATTTAGTTTATTGAAAAAATCGATTATTTGACGAGTGGAAATATTATTTGTCTTTAAAATTGATTATTTTTCGGAATAGAAATCAATGCCAAAAATGAACTTATAATGTCAGATAGAAGAAAATTTCTCAAAAATACCCTTTTGTCCTCAGCCCTAATATTACCAGGTTCCATGTCTGGATCCATGGGTGGTTTTACGGGGAGAAAAAAGGGTGAAAAACATAAACCACTTATCCTTTCCACCTGGAACCATGGTATGCCCGCCAATGACAAAGCCTGGGAAGTATTGGGTAAGTCAGGAGATATTGTGGATGCTGTGGAACAGGGTGTTATGGTGACCGAAAACGACCTGAAGAATCTTTCTGTAGGGCTTCAAGGACTTCCGGACAGAGAGGGGATTGTGACCTTGGATGCTTCTATCATGAAGGGAGATGGTTCCTGCGGATCGGTTTGTTTTGTCCGTCAGGTGAAGCACCCGATTTCCCTTGCCAGAAAGGTCATGGAGGATACACCACATGTGATGCTGGCAGGAGAAGGAGCAAGGCAGTTTGCCATACAGGAAGGCTTTCCCATGGAAGAGGAAAAATTAAGCCCTGCTGCGGAAAAGGCCTACCAAAAGTGGAAACTCAAGTCCGAATATAAGCCGATCATCAATATTGAAAACCATGATACCATTGGTATGATTGGCCTGGATGAAAACGGTAATTTGGCAGGATCCTGTACCACCAGCGGCTTGGCGTATAAGATGCACGGAAGGGTAGGCGATAGTCCGATCATAGGGGCGGGGCTTTATGTGGACAATGAAGTAGGTGCCGCCACGGCCACAGGACTAGGGGAATCCATTATCAAAATCTGTGGTAGTTTTCTAATCGTAGAGCTGATGCGACAGGGAAGGAGCCCTCAGGAAGCTTGTGAAGAAGCCGTGAGGAGATTGATCAGCAAAAATAAGGGAATCGATGGCATCCAAGCTGGATTTCTCGCGGTCAATAAGGATGGAGAACATGGCGCATATGCTGTACATCCAGGATTTAATTATGCCATGCATCATCAGGACGGTAAAGCCTTGGTTGACTCAAAAAGTAAATTTTAAAAAATGACAAAGATTCTACTAGAAGCTCCGGTGTTTACCGTGGAGGCGGCGATCAAGGCTTCCGAATATGGTATCAACAGGTTGGAGCTTTGTGCCGATTTCTTGGAAGGTGGAGAGACACCTTCCGCAGGAACGCTTAAACATATCAAAAGTAAGGTCAATATCCCGGTATTCGTTATGATCCGGCCACGTGGAGGAGATTTTGTCTATACCAATGACGAACTGCAGGTGATGAAAGAGGATATCCGAATCCTCAAAGGATATGGTGCCGATGGTTTTGTCTTTGGCGTGCTTACGCCCCAAGGAGAGGTCAATATCGGTGCCTGTGAGCAACTGGTGGAAGCTGCAGGAGGTTTGCCGTGTACTTTTCACAGGGCTTTTGACGCAAGTAGAAACTTCGAAAAGTCGCTGGAGGCAGTTATAGAATGTGGGTTTAGGAGGATACTTACCTCAGGGGGGAAAAATACTGTCACTGAAGGGCTTGATATGATCAAGCGATTGCTTCATAAAGCCGGAAACAGGATCATTGTCATGCCGGGGGGAGGTATGAAAGTTGAATTGGTAGAAGCCCTTTCGGCCACGGGCAATTTGAGGGAAATTCATGCCAGCTGTAAAGCGTGGAGAGCTTCTTCCAGCAAGTTTTGGAATGAAAACTTGGCCCTAAGTGCGGTGGCGGAACACCAGGGGAAAGTTTTGACCGTCAGTAAAAAAGAGGTGGAAGGGTTTTTGCAGGTGCTGGATAACTAATGCCCTACAATGATGATAATAAACAAGAACATTAACATTTCCCTTATTTTGCTCCTGTTGCTGATGGCTTGTGGACAAAGAAATGGGAAGGATTCGGACAGAATACTGGACAATGAACGTGGACTGTCCGAATCCTATCCGGAAAAGGATAACATTTGCTATGCCTATTTAAATGAAAAGGATACCGTACGTCTCCAGATTGACCAAAAAGCTGATGGAAAAATTAGGGGCAGGCTTACATATAAACTATATGAAAAGGACATCAATTCGGGATCCTTTGAAGGTAAAATGTTAGGGGATACATTGTTTGCCGAGTACCGTTTTGCCTCAGAAGGAAAAATTTCCAAACGTGAGGTGGCTTTCCTATTTAAGGATAACTTGGTCTTGGAAGGGTATGGCCCTATGACTCAAGACGGTGATATCTTTCGGTTTGAATCACCGGAGAGGTTGGCGTTTGGACAAGGCATTCAGCTTTTACGTATCAATTGCGACGGAGGAAATTAATTGGGTTTATTTGATTTTTTTGTGAGTTTATACCGATTTTTAGCGTTGTATTTAAAATATATTTTGTAATTCTCTTTTTAATTAGGTATATTATTCAGCTCATAACTCATTTAAACCCGAAATAATTATGGTAAAAAGTTTTCAAGGTGTTCGCTTGGCCGAACCCAGTACGCGCGCTTCCCAACCTATATTGGTGTCGGATCACATGACCACTAACCTCACCACATTCCACCCTGACGACACCATTGACAATGTCATTCAGGTATTGACCCAAAAGAGGATTTCAGGAGCACCTGTATTGGACGATGACCAAAACCTTGTAGGTATTATCTCCGAGGTAGATTGCCTTAAGGAAATCATTCGCGGAAAATACAATAATACCCCAAGAATGGCTGGCCGTGTACATGAGCACATGACCAAGGATGTGTTTACCATGGATCCTGAAGTAACGGTTTTTGATGCAGCCCACCGATTTTTGGAATTGAAGATAAGACGTTTTCCTGTGCTTAAGGATGGAAAACTATTGGGACAGATAAGCCTAAGCGATATTATCAGGGCTATGCCAAGTCTCAAATCTGCGACCTGGTGAAAATTGGATAAATGGGAATTTACTACTTCTTCTTTTTTAAATATATCCTACCAGCTTATAAACAGTGAGACCTATCCATTCTTTAAACAACTTGTGCCAGATAACCAGTCCTTCTGGTGATGGGATGATCAGGCTTTTAACGTCAGCTTTGATGTCGGAAGCATAATAATCTACCGGAAAAGTGGCAGTAGACACTCCCACCTTGTCAAAACAGGCCTTGGCCCGCTTCATATGGAAAGCGGAGGTGATCAATAAATGGGTTGACTTTGGGTCAATTTCTAGCGCTGTCAGCTTTTGCCCGGTAAAAAGGGCGTTTTGCCGGGTGTTAACGGCCTGGTCTTCTACGATAATGTCCTTTTTTGGTACGCCTGCTATTTTCATAAAGTCGGCCAGTAGTGCTGCTTCGGTATTGGAATTGGTAGGGGTCAATCCCTGACCGCCTGTGATCAGTATCTTCTTTATCTTGTTCATTTTATAGAGCTGAACAGCTTGAGTAACCCTGTCCGCTCCTTTTTTAAAGAAGGTGCGGTCATAGGCGGTTTTGTCGAGATTTGTCACTCCTGTCAGCACGATGCCAAATTCGTAGGTGGGAAGGGGGGCGATAGGCTTGAACGTCGGTTCCCATAAATACATGACAGTGTTAGATATAAATGTATTGCAGAAAAATAGCAACAGGACCAAGCCAATACCACCAAATAGCGTTCCTTTTTTATTTTTTCTCCATAATATCCCAAGGATCAGACAAATGATCACAAGGGTAAGTGGCATGGCCAAGAAGGTAAGAAACTGCGCAAGGTAGAAGAACATCCGGTGTTGAATAAAATTTACGTTTTGGAGCGAAGATAGGGATACTTCAGCAAATAGGGAATTATTGGGGATCGCAATTTGAAAAGAGGCCCCATGATTTCAGTCATCATCGAATGAGACTTTTCGTCGCTTTTTATAAGGGTTCTATATTTACTGAAAATTACGACAGTTAGTGTCAAAGGCTTTGTATATCCTTAAAATTCCCCTTGTTTTGCCTAAATTAAAGCCCATGGAAGCAAAGCCCTTTATCATCTATAAATCCTCTGCCGGTTCAGGAAAGACCTATACACTTACCTTGGAATACCTGAAACTGGCCTTGGCCCATCCAATGGCCTTTAGGGGGATATTGGCGGTTACCTTTACCAACAAAGCCACACAGGAAATGAAAAGCCGCATACTGGAGGTACTTGGAAGGCTTAAAGATGAAGTGCGGCCAGATGAATATCTTGACCAGCAATTGATGCAGCATTTGCAGCTGGATGACGCAGGATTAAAAGCACAGGCAAGCAAGGTGCTCACATCGATCCTACACGATTATGCCAATTTTTCTGTCTCGACGATTGATAGTTTTTTCCAAAAAGTAGTCAGGGCATTTGCCAGGGAGATTGATCTGCAGGCTAAATTTGATGTGGCACTGGACCAGGATGCTGTTCTCGAGCGGGTAGTGGATCGGGTGGTCCAGCATGTTTTGGACGATCCCTATTTGCATAAATGGTTAGTGGATTACGCATTGACCAGGATTCAGGAAGGGAGCTCTTGGGATATCAGAAGCAATATCCGCGACCTGGGAATGGAGATCTTTACAGAAAATTTCAAGCAGTACCAGCAATTGATCAGGGAATTCCTTTCCAGTGAAAGGAACCTGGAGATTTTTAGAAAATACCTTAACACCAAAAAACAGGCCTTGCATAAAAAGGCCATCGAGATGAAAGAACAGGCCGATGCCATTCGCCGACAATTTGGATTGGAATGGACAGATTTCTCCGGTGGAAAGCGGGGGTTCGCCTTATTGTTTGATAAGTTGGGAGAGAAAACCAACCCAATACCCGAATTATCGGAAAGCAGGAAGGCAGCCATTGATGATGAAACCAAATGGTATAGCAAAACAAGCAAACAAAAAGATGCCATTATTTCGGCTTACCATGCAGGACTGGGGGATGTTCTCGGGCAATTTGTTCCCGTTCGCCGAGAGTGGCTGACCTATCAGGCCATCGACAAGAACTTCTATGCCTACGGCATTTTCAGAAATCTCCTGGAGGAGCTTAGGGACATTAAGGATGAGGAAAATATCCTGATGATTTCCGATGCCAATGATTTCTTGAAGGAAATCACCAAGGAGAATGATGCCCCTTTTATCTATGAAAAAGTAGGTAACCAGTACAAGCATTTTTTAATCGATGAATTCCAAGACACCTCCGGTTTCCAATGGGATAGTTTTAGGCCCCTACTGGAAAACTCCCTGGGATATGGGCATACCAATCTGGTGGTGGGGGATGTCAAACAATCCATTTACCGCTGGAGAGGAGGGGATATGAAGCTATTGCTGGAGAAGGTCGAAGGAGATATCGGTTCTCCGCGGATAGCGGTGAAAGGGCTGGATACCAATTACCGCTCACTTCCGCACCTGGTCACCTTTAACAACACCCTTTTCAGCGTGTTGCCCGAGCAATTGGAAAGGAGTTTCGAGCGGGAAACCGGACACCCTAGTCCAGGGATCTTGACCAAAGCTTATCAGGATGTGGCGCAGAAAGTCCCGGCGGCTAAAAACGAACTGGATTTTCAAGGTATGGTGCGGATGGAGTTTTTGGAAGAAACGGGAGATGAAGAGGATTTGGGATATAGTGAAATGGTGCTGGAAAGGTTACCCACCATGGTCATGGAGCTGCAGGACTATGGCTATCGGCCGAAGGACATTGCCTTTTTGGTCAGGAAAAAGCATCAAGGTGCCCTGATCGCCGATGCCCTGATGGCCTATAAACATGAGCATCCTGGATTGGATTACAGCTTTGATGTGGTTTCTGATGAATCCATGTTTTTGGACAAGGCCGCCACAGTAAAGGGGTTGATTGCTGCCTTGAACTATTTGGCCGATCCGTCAGACCACGTACCCTTCCAGACTTTGTGGTTCTACTGGAGTTCGCTAAACGGAAAGCCTATTTCCCATGAGGTTTTCTCTTCATCGGATAAGCCGGATTGGTTGGCAGAGAAAATTGCCGCCTTCGAAGCGGCGGAGCACAGGATAGCCAAGTTGCCCCTCATGGAGTTACTGGAAGAGTTGGTAGCCCTGTTGGGCTTTTATGAATTGCGTACAGAACTGGCCTATATTTCTGGTTTTAAGGAAGCCGTTTATGATTATGTGGCCAATAACCGGGCGGACCTTGCCGGATTTCTCCATTGGTGGGAGGAAAACAGCCAGAAGCGTACCGTAAAGATTCCTGAAGGTCATGATGCTATGCCGATCGTGACCATCCACAAATCCAAGGGACTGCAATACAAGGTTGTTTTGATGCCATTTCTGATGTGGAGAATTGTGGACTTTTCCAAGGATAATATTATCTGGTCCCCTTTTAGAGATGTGGAGGAAGACGTGGAAGCCATTATTCCCCTAACTCTGAAAAAAGAACTGGCAGATTCGGTCTTTCAGCCTATCCACCTGGAAGAGGTGACCATGGCTTATTTGGATACGTTGAACATGATCTACGTGGCCCTGACCAGAGCAGAAGAAGTGCTATGGACCATAAGCCCAAAGAAAGTAGTAAAGAATTCAAGCAAGGCTTCTTCCAATCCACTGGAGAAAAACCTGTTGGAAATTATGGATAAGGGAGGGCTTAAAACAGCTGATCATGACTTGTCGGATTTTTTTGACCATGAGTCAGGTAGGTTCGAGTGGGGAGCATGGCCGGAGAAGCCCATTACATCGGCAGATACCCGGCCGACGAAGGATCACCAGTTGACCTGGAACCATAGGAAGTGGGGCGAGCTACTGGAAGTCAAGAAATACGCAGTGGATTTCAGTGAAGAGGGATTGGCGCAGCGTCATAAAAGGAGTTTTGGCGTATTGATCCATGAGTTGCTGGAAAAGTCAAGTAATCGACAGGAAGCGATGGATCAGCTACAGGCCTTTTATTTTGAAGGAAGGTTGGACCGAGAGGAGAGGGAAATCGTCAGAGATCAATTGGAAAAGCTCTTTGTCAATAAGAAATTTAGATCTTGGTTCGAAGGAGAGAGCAGGGTACTGACCGAGCAGGGGGTGTTGCTGCCTGGAGGTCGTCAAAAGCGACCGGACAGGATTGTCATTAATGGCCGCGTGGCTGAAGTGATAGACTTTAAAACAGGGGAAGAACTGGAAAAGTACCAACGACAGGTAAGGGAATACATGGCACTGGTGGCTGGACTGGGTGACTATCAGGTCAAAGGATTTCTGTGCTATCTCGAAACAGGGAAGATTATAGAGGTGTGAGTGTGATAGGTAGTAACCTGAGCTCGACTATGAATTCGATGTTATTCATTGTGAGGCCTTTTAGGATGGGGTGTGGGTCGGAAAGGGCGTGGCAATTCCGTAATACTGAGACTGCCACAGCTCCTTCTCTCAAATTTCCCTTCTCATGCTTCGCAGTGACGGCTTTTAAATAGAGGTTAGTAGGCAGTATTCCGTGCGCCGTGATAGGGAATCAAGGCTAATTGGCCGAAGGCCTAAAGCCTACTTCAGTGATAGAGGGGATAGCTGCGGACTGCCGGCAGTGGACTTATACCAATTACAATTCTATTCGATAACTAATAACCAGTAACCAATAAATGGAGAGTTTCCTTAAAGATACCGCATCCGACTTATTACAGAAGCATGACGACCTCAGCAAAGTAGCAGTAGTGCTTCCCAATAGAAGGGCTGGATTGTTTTTTATACAGCATTTGGGCAAGTTGATCGATCGTCCACAGTGGATGCCCTCGGTAATTACCATTGAGGAGCTATTTTACAAATTTGCCCATAACAAACCGGCCGACCAGTTGACCTTGATTTTTGAACTGTATCGAGTTTATCGTGAATTGCAGGTAGACGCAGAGCCTTTTGACCGGTTTTACTTTTGGGGAGAGATGATCCTGAAGGACTTTAACGACATCGACCAGTTTATGGTCGATCCGACCAAATTATATAAGTTAGTTTCAGAAATTAAGGAAATAGAGACGGATTTGAGTTTCTTGACCGATGGTCAAATAGCCTTGGTGAAGCAGTTCTGGAAATCATTTGAGCGTGAGGGAAGGTTGGGGGAGAATGGTCACAAGGATAGGTTTATCCGTTATTGGGAATTGCTTGGACCACTCTACGAGCGGTTTAAAAGTGAACTTGAGCTCACAGGTTATGCCTATTCGGGCATGCTTTATCGACAGGTGGCCGAAAATATTGCCGAGCTGGAGCAACCTGACTTGCATTATGCATTTGTCGGGTTTAATGCTTTTACCGGAACTGAGGAGAAATTGATCAAGCATTTTGTGGAGGCTTTTGATGCTTCGGTTTATTGGGATTTGGATGCTTTTTACCTGGAAGACTATCAGCAAGAGGCCGGGCTTTTTTTTAGGGAGTACCAAAAGGACAAGGTGCTTGGGCCTACGTTTCCCAAAACCATACCCCACCACATCCGGCAGACCAAAGCAAAAACGAAGGTTTACCAAACCCCGCTAAAGATCAACCAAGCAAATTTGATCGGGAGTGTTTTGGGAGAAATTGGCAAAGATGAGCATCCAGAGGAAACGGTGGTCATCTTGCCTGATGAGCAATTGCTGTTTCCGGTGATGAACCAACTTCCTGGCCACTTGGATAAGGTGAACGTCACGATGGGATATCCTGTCCGGAATGCCCCCGTTTATGCGTTTTTGGAGGCTGTTTTGGAGCTTCAGCGCTATGTGAAGGTGGAGGAAGGCACCGTGACCTTTTATCATCAGGCGGTAAAGGAGCTGCTTTCTACGACATACCTCAAGACGGAGAAGGTTCATTTTGTGGGGGAACTTTTGGACAGCATTCAACGGAAAAACCAAGTTTATATCTCACAGACAGTACTGCAATCTGGTGGTGAACTTTTTGAGCTGATCTTCCAAAAGCTGGAAACTACGGGGTTATTCGCTTATTTGGAAAGCCTTATGCTTATGTTAGCAGAACGACTGGAGGATGACCAGCTCCAGCGAAGTTACCTTTACCAATGTCACAAACAGCTTACCCGCCTTAAGGATGTTTTTCAGAAACAGGAGTCAATCTCCATTAACCTGGAGTTCTTTATCAGGTTGTTTAGGCAGGTTTTTCGGGAGGTACGGTTGCCTTTTGAAGGGGAGCCTCTTGCGGGCTTGCAGGTGATGGGGGTGCTGGAGTCCCGTAACCTGGATTTTAAGCGCGTGATCATTGCAAATATGAATGAAGGTAGTTTTCCGCCGTCAGCCTCCCTGAATTCCCTCATCCCATTCAACATCAGAAAGGCATTTGGACTGCCCGTCCAAGAACAAAATGATGCCATATACGCCTATACTTTTTATAGGCTTCTCCATCGGGCAGAGGAAGTGCATCTGATCTATTCCACCGCTGCAGATCAGGGAAAAGTAGGTGAGATGAGCCGTTATATTCGTCAGATGACCATGGAAATGAACAAGGATATTGCCGAGGAGGTGGTGTTCGTTCCAGTGGATGGCCATCAAGGAGAGGCCATCACCATTGTCAAAACCGATGAGGTCATGCAGTTATTGGAAAAATACCTGGTCAAGGAGGATGGGCGGGCAGAGACGGCATTTTCCCCGTCGGCTTTGAGTATATGGCTGGACTGTCGGTTGAAGTTCTATTTTCGCTATTTGGCCAATATCAACGAGAAGGATAAAGTGGAGGAAGAGGTGAGTCCAGCAGTATTTGGTAACCTTGCCCATTATAGCCTGGAGTACCTTTACAAGGGATTTATGGAAAGGAAGCAGCGAAAAGTGGTCCAAAAAGAGGATTTTGAGCAGTTAAGTAAATATATCGCACCATCTATTGAAAAGGCCATCCGGGAATTTTATCATCTCGATGAAGAAGCTGATACCCGTTTGAGTGGCCAGCTGGCGATCGTCCGGGATGTGATGAAAAAGTACATTGACGAGCTCCTGAAATGGGATCAGAAGGGAGCACCTTTTGAATTGGTTTCCCTGGAAAAGGATGTAAGCTATCAAACTGCCCTATCAGTACGGGCAAACGAAGTGGTTTATGCGGTAGCATTAAAAGGCATTATAGACCGTGTGGACAAACAAGATGGCGTGGTGCGCCTGATCGATTATAAGTCTGGCCAGGATATCAAGGACTTCCCATCCATTCTATCACTTTTTGACCGGGAGGATTCCAAGAGAAACAAAGCGGCCATGCAAACGTTGATCTATGGCCTGCTGTACCAAGCTAAATTTCCCCAAAACCAAGCACCGCTCAAACCGGCTATATTTAACCTAAAGGAGATATTCAAAGACGATTTTAATCCTTATCTGCAGCTAAAAGAAGGCAGAGGAGAAAGGGATGAACTGAATAACTACCTGGATTATCAGCAGGAGTTTGAAGAAGGGTTAAAAGCAATGCTCTCGGAGATATTTGATAAGACCATTGCCTTTGACCAAACTGATGATTTGAAGAAATGTCAATATTGCCCCTATAAGGAAATTTGTGGAAGATAGTTACAAGGAGGCAAGATGGTAGAGCTTTCAGGAATCCAGATGTAGCACTTGACCATAGTTGACGGCTCTTGGTCAAACTAACCTTGACCAAGAGCCATCAAAATTGGAGGTCAAAAAGCTATTTTCTGTATTTTCTCATGGATTTCGGGAATGGCCATCACTGCCGCCGATCCATACCATTCCAGCAGTTCTATTTTGAGCACGCCCGCCTTGACAGCAGGGTCTTCGGAAGTGAGTTTTTCAGCTTCTTTGATATCGTCCAGATCAAAGATAAAGATTCCCCGAAGCGCTCCTTCACCGTAGAAGGGACCAGCTAAAACAAGTTTTTTTTCCGCTGCCATTTTTCCAATATGTGCCATATGGCCCTGTTGGATTTTAGCTCTTTCTTCTTCAGAATAGCGTTCCACATCTGGACCTCTTTTCAGAAATGCCATGACATATTTCCGCATCCCATAATCGTCAGCCTGGTATTTTTTTACCAGTTCTTCGTCGTATTTTTCTTGTGCAAAAGCGGACGAAAGTAAGCTAATTAGCAGGGCGAATATGGAGAGGAATTTTATCATTTTTTTGACCGTTTTATGGCGTGTTATTGGGAATGAAATGGCCTTGGATTTTTCTTTTTTTATCAGGGCTTTTTGGGGCAAAAAGTAAGCTTGAAAAGCTAAATTTTTTTCACCTCAAAACAGCCGGTTTTTTATCTGGGTTTTTACCGGTAGCAGTACTTTTCCGGGATGGCTGATCCGGCTTCTTTCACTGTACTGAAGTTAAGGATAAACTTCCCATGAAGGAAATTTTTTTGATGGTTTTTTAGTCAAGTAAACAGGACAGGATTTGGAAAGATATGCAGGGAAAAGTGTGCTCGGATCCAACGCGAATCACAGCCCATTGGGGTAGGATGGTAGGGGGGATTGACGGTCCTTTTTGTGCTGTTTTTTTTCCTAAAGGTGCGGGAGGATTCAGCTAAGATCAGGTAGGATTTGACCTGGTGTAAACGGGATAAATGAAAAAACAATCATCTAAGTCAATGCCATTAACATGTAGAAAAGCTCAGGGGTTAAGGATTATGGAGCCAAATTAAATTGTAGTTAGGAAATAGTATTGAATATAAATTTTTACTTTAATTAAACCATATTAAGTATCTGAAATATAATTATATAAAACTTTTTTAGTCTTAACTAATTTAGTCTTGGTTTAATTTTTTAGTTTAGTCTAAAACAAAATATACCCTTGATATTGAGCTTCCATAGGGTTTTGCGGTGATATTTTTTATATCTTAGTTTGCAAGCTAATATTCGAATGAAGTCTAGTCTCAGGATAGCCATTATCTATATTCTCATAGGAGGAAGTTGGGTGACTTTTTCTTCCTTGTTCCTTGACCAGTTTCAGGAGGCTTTAGGGCTATCCAAAACGGTTACCTTTGAAGTGGCCAAAGCCATTCTTTTTGTAGGGGCTTCAGGGGGATTGATATACCTGTTGGTGGAGCGTTCGACGAAGATGGATCGGAGAGTGTGGGAGGGGTATGAAGTGATCTTTGATAACATCCCGATAAGCATGTGGGTGGTGGACAAACAGTCTGGAAAAATCGTTAATTCCAATGATATGGCTGCTATCATTTTTGGAGATAAAATACAGCGGGAAAATGCCATCGGTTTTGATGTTTTTTCTGGGATTTCCAGGAAACGCTTAGAGGAAGTTTATACCGCCCAAAAACAGTCGATAAAGAAGTGTGAATTACGTGATAGAAATGGTGAGAAAAGAATGGTGGATTTATACTTTGTTCCATTCCTTAGAAACAGGAAAGAAAAGCTGATGGTGGCAGCGGTAGATAATACTACCATTCATCAGAATATGATAGAAAAGGAAATGTTAAACACTTCACTAAAAGAGCAAAATGATCGTCTTCGGAAGTTTGCCTTTATGAATTCCCATAACCTCAGAAGACCACTTTCCAATGTGCTTGGAATGGTCAACTTCATCAAGGAAGGTCATGCAAGTAAGGAAGTCATTGAGTTACTAAAACAATCCTCGGAAGAGCTTGACGAAGAAGTAAAAAGAATGAATGAAATACTCGCGGATGAGATGGTACATAACCAATTAAATACACCAATAACTGATCATCGTTCAAAGTCCATATTAATCGTGGATGATGACAAAGTACAGCACCTGATAAATAAAAGGCTGTTGCTGAAAAACAATCCCCGGTTGGATTTGTATTTTTTTGCAAATCCAGTTGAGGCACTATTATGGCTAGAGGAAAATAAAGTGGACTTACTTTTGCTAGATATCAATATGCCAGAGATGAAGGGATGGGACTTTTTGGATCAATTGGTCGAGCGTGAAATAGACGTGGAAGTCCGGATGCTCTCTTCTTCTATCGATCCAAGGGATGAGGAGCGGAGCAAACAATATGACATGGTCAGTGGTTTTTTAGTGAAACCTTTGAAGAAAGAATCCCTGGGAGATATTTTGTGATGCATTAATCGTTTTTAAATAAGTCTAATCGAGCTAAAATTATTAGTTTCGCACATTCAAGTATACTTTATGGCTAATAAATCCAATAAAAGAGAGCACTTGATCAGTCCTAAGATCGATTCGATGATGTTAGGTTTGGCGGATGCTTTTGCATTTCTCAAACGCTTCTTTAAGGAAGTATGGGTGCCTCCTTATGAGTTTAAGGAGGTAATGCGCCAATGTTATAAAATTGGCTATAATTCTTTGGCACTGATCTCCCTGACAGGCTTTATTGTGGGGATTGTTTTCACCAACCAATCTCGTCCATCCCTGTCCGAGTTTGGTGCGACCTCATGGTTGCCGTCCTTGATTTCCATTGCGATTGTGCGGGCGATGGGGCCATTGGTAACTGCGCTGATCGCTGCAGGTAAAGTGGGGTCCAGTATCGGTGCGGAGATTGGTTCTATGAAAGTAACCGAACAGATCGATGCCATGGAGGTGTCGGCAACCAATCCGTTTAAGTTTTTGGTGGTCACCCGTGTACTGGCCACCACTTTCATGATTCCTGTACTGGTGATGTACACGGACTTTTTGGCGTTAATGGGGGCTTTTCTTTCAGTAAACAGTAGTGAAAGTGTAAGTTTTTCCACTTATTTTGTACAGGTGTTTGAAGCCATTTCTTTTCTGGATATCTTTTCATCCATTATTAAATCACTGGTATTCGGCTTTACTATCGGAATAGTGGGATGCTATAAAGGATACCATTCTTCCAAAGGTACCGAAGGAGTGGGCAAAGCAGCGAATGCCTCGGTGGTATTGGCGATGTTTTTGATCTTTATCGAAGAATTGCTGGCATTACAGATTGTTAACTTTATCAGAATGTCCTAATCTATGAGAGAAAAAGTAGTAGAAGTCAGGGGATTGAAAAAGTCTTTTGGAGAACTGGATGTGCTGATGGGAGTGGATCTGGACCTTTACAAGGGCGAAAACGTAGTGGTACTGGGTAAATCCGGTACTGGTAAATCCGTGTTGATCAAAATCATGGTGGGTTTACTGACCCAGGACGAAGGGATCATGAACGTCCTGGGAAAGGAAGTTTCCAACCTCAAGGCAAACGACCTTAATGAGCTACGGCTAAAGATCGGGTTTTCATTTCAGGCCAGCGCACTCTATGACAGCATGACTGTCCGTGAAAACCTGGAGTTTCCATTGGTAAGGAATGTAAAGGGGCTGAGCAGGACTGAAAAAGATAAAATGGTAGAGGAGGTTCTTGAGGCAGTGGGATTGTCACAGACCATTAACCAGATGCCCTCGGAACTCTCCGGTGGACAAAGAAAGAGGATCGGTATCGCCCGGACGCTTATTCTCAAGCCGGAGATCATGCTTTATGATGAACCTACTGCGGGACTAGATCCAATTACCTGTAGCGATATCAATAACCTTATCAATGAAGTAAGGGAAAATTACAATACCTCATCCATCATCATTACCCATGACTTGACCTGTGCCAGGGAAACCGGGGACAGGGTAGCGGTACTTTTGGATGGCCAATTCGGCGCTGAAGGAAAATTCGAAGAGGTGTTTAAAACACCGGAAGATCAAAGAGTGAAATCATTTTATGACTATAATTTCATTACATAATGAGAAATGATAATAAAAAATCAGTAATCGTTGGAATATTCGTTTTGGTAGGGATTATCATTGCGGTTGTCGGTATTTTGACATTGGGAGCCCAGCAAAAGGTCTTTGTAAAGAGTGTGGGGCTAAAAGCTGTTTTTGATGATGTCCAAGGACTCCAGCCAGGGAACAACGTCTGGTTTTCGGGGGTGAAGATCGGTACGGTAACCTCCATCAAATTTTATGGTAATTCGCAGGTCGAAATCTCCATGAACGTGGATGCAGCCAGTAAGGATTATATCCGTAAGGACTCCAAGGCCACCATCAGTTCCGACGGATTGATCGGTAACAAAATTATCGTGATCTACGGGGGGACTACCCAAGCACCAGCTATTGAGAATGGAGACCGCTTGCAGGCCGTCATGCCGTTGGATACCGATAATATGATGGAGACATTGCAGGAAAATAACCAAAACCTTGTTTCCATTACCAATGACTTGAAAGTACTTACCGGAAAAATCGCCAATGGTGAAGGCATCATAGGAGCGGTGCTTACCGATAGCCTGTTGGCCGCTAACTTTAAAAACACGGTGGCCAGCTTAGAGCGTACGGCGGCCAATAGCAGTCGTATTTCCCGCGATTTGGGAGATTTCACGGCCAATTTGGACAGGGAGGGTACCATTCTCTATGAATTGTCCCACGATACGACGGTTTATTCCAGTTTGAAAAAGACAGCTTATGAACTGGAGAATACCAGTATGACCGCCACAGAGGCAGCGATAAACTTTAAGGATGCCAGTGAAAAACTGAATTCGAACGACAATGCTATGGGAATGCTGCTCAACGATGAGGAGTTTGCCGATTATATCAAAACAACGATTAAAAATACTGAAACCACTACCACGCTGCTCAATGAGAACTTGGAAGCTCTTAAGTATGCCTGGATCATGAGAAAGGCGCATAAGCGTAAGGAGAAGGCTGAGGCCAAAGCCGCAGAGGAAGCTGAAAAGGGGGGTGAATAATCTAAAATAGCATTTGCATAAATGGACGGCCGTTCGGAAAGGATAGCCGTCTTTTAGTTGTTGTTTACCATTGGCTGGTAATTTACAATTAATATAGGTTTTTTTACACTTGAGGTGGTTTTTTGAAGGGTTCATTAAAATTCCATTCCGCTGACGATTTTCTCTTTTGCCTCTGCTTTTTCTTCAGCACTAGCCTCCAACTGCTCGTTATCATTGTTTTTATCAAGAACCAAATCCGCACTAATGGGGAAATGATCCGATCCAATGGAAGGGTGCACCTTTATTTTTTTGAGTCGAAATTGATTGCTTAAGAATATATGATCCAAGGGCCATCGAAGGAAGGGATAGTTGGCATGGAAGGTATTATACATACCACGTCCTATTCTTGGATCTCCCATACCACTGATCTTTAGGAAAAGTTCAGTGGTATAGCTCCAGGCCACATCATTGAGATCACCCATGATGATGGTGGGACTACGTTCAGATTTGGCTTTTTCCCCCACAATCAATATCTCTGCGTCTCTTTCAGTACTGTGGGTGTTTTCCCCTGGCACAGGTGGGGTCGGGTGGATGGCAAAAAGCTTAATGAGTTGTCCTTCCATCTGTAGATCAGTGAAAATAGAAGGAATGTCTTCATCAATGAGGTAATTGATTTCGGTGTTTTTAAGTGGAAACTTGGCATAGAGTAGCATGCCGTAGGTGTTTTCCAGCGGGAGTTCTACTTGATAGGGATACTCCTCTTTAAGTACTGCCATGGCGTCCGCCCAGCCCTGGTCTGTTTCTACCAGCATAAAAAGGTGAGGATTTTCCTCGTTGATCAAGTGAAGGCATCGATCGTAATCTTTGTTGTACTGATAAACATTTCCAACGAGCACTTTGACCGTTGTCTTTTCTTGGGCATTGGCCGATTTGACCATTTTAGTATGAAATGGTGAATAGGGTATGATTTGTTTTAGGAGAAAAATACATAGTAGGACAAGGGTAATAATGATCCCGAAATCTACTTTTGATAATTGGTCATAATCCACAAAAGTCCAGCAAATTAATGTTGCCGATATTAACAATAGCTTTTGGAAGCGGGGATAATCAAAAACCCGAAAAGTCCAATAGTCTTTTTTTACCAGTGGCATTAATGTTGCGATGATAAATATAACAGAAAATGCATAAAGCACTTCTTTCATAGTGCGGGTGAGTTTAGGTGTATCAAATTATCAGTTTCGGGCAGTATGCCCTAAATATCAGCTTACAATTTACTGTAAAAAATCTTATATTAAGGAATCATACTGTTTTTTAAGCAGTTATCATATAGAAACTATTTTTACCATTTATAACCATAAAAAACATATGTCACTAGATCCTTATCATATCAAAAAGCAACTTGATACTGCAAAAGGTAAGCTAAACTACTGGAGTTTGGCGTCATTGCAGCAACAAGGTCATAAGATCAACCAGCTTCCGTTTTCGATTCGGATATTGCTGGAGAATGCCCTTCGGAACTATGATGACTTTGCAATCACCAAAGAGCATACCGAGACCCTTCTAAATTGGAAACCGGAAGCATCAGATAAAGATGTGCCCTTTAAACCTGCAAGGGTCTTGATGCAGGATTTTACAGGAGTACCTGCCGTGGTGGATATTGCCTCATTACGGGCGGAGGCAGTGCGTAAAGGTAAAGATCCACAAAAGATCAATCCACTGATCCCCGTGGACCTGGTCGTGGACCACTCCGTCCAAGTGGATTATTTTGGCACCAATTATTCTTATAAGAAAAACGTGGATGTGGAGTATGAACGAAATGGAGAACGTTATGAGTTTTTGAAGTGGGCACAAAAATCCTTTGATAATTTTTCTGTGGTTCCTCCTGGCATGGGGATTTGTCACCAGGTGAACTTGGAATATCTGGCCAAAGGCGTGATCGAGCGTGATGGCAATGTATTTCCGGATACCCTGGTCGGCACTGATTCACACACACCTATGGTAAATGGAATCGGTGTAGTCGGTTGGGGAGTAGGAGGCATTGAAGCGGAAGCAGCCTTGCTTGGTCAGCCCATTTATTTTATCATGCCCCAGGTGGTAGGATTGAAACTGACCGGTAAATTGCCTTTGGGAACGACCGCTACCGATATGGTACTGACCATTACTGAGCTTTTGCGCAAGCACGGCGTGGTAGGGAAGTTTGTGGAAGTGTTTGGTCCTGGTTTGGATACCCTTACCGTTCCGGATAGGGCGACCATTTCCAATATGTCCCCTGAGTTTGGCTGTACAGTGACTTATTTCCCCATAGATGATCGTACACTAGACTATATGAGCAAGACCAATAGGTCCAGGGACCAAATCAAACTGGTAGAAGATTATGCAAAAGCCAACATGCTGTGGCGTGAGGATGAGGAGTCGGTGAAATACAGTAGTCTGGTAGAACTCGATCTTGGCACAGTGGAGCCTACAGTATCGGGTCCTAAGCGCCCTCAGGATAAAATTTTGGTACGAAACTTTAAGGATAAATTTGGCGAATTACTAGAAGAAGTGCACGGGAGGGAATATATCCCCATCGATAAGCGTGACAAGAGCCGCTGGTTTAGTGAAGGAGGTGGCCAGCCCGTGGATAAACCTGGTGATCTTCCTGACGATGTGGAAATAGCTACCAAGACCAAAAACGGTCTTAAAACCGTAGAAGTGAAGATCAACAATGAGGAATTTGCGCTTTCTGATGGAAGCATTGTCATTGCGGCCATTACTTCCTGTACCAATACCTCCAATCCAAGTGTGATGATCGGAGCTGGGCTGGTAGCCCAAAAAGCACGTGAACGCGGACTCGACGTCAAGCCATGGGTCAAGACATCTCTGGCGCCAGGTTCCAAGGTGGTAACCGATTACCTTGAAAACTCCGGCCTCTTGGATGACCTGGAAGCATTGCGATTTCATATCGTTGGCTATGGCTGCACATCCTGTATTGGTAATTCCGGTCCGCTGCCCAGGCACATTGCCCATGCAGTGGAAGAAAATGACCTGGTCGTGGCCTCAGTACTGTCCGGAAACAGAAACTTTGAAGCCCGCGTGCATCCACAGGTCAAGATGAATTACCTGATGTCACCGATGCTCGTAGTAGCCTATGCCCTTGCCGGGCGGGTAGATGTGGACCTTAATGAAGAACCACTGGGATTTGATCCAAACTTGGAGCCAGTTTTTCTCAAGGATATTTGGCCAAGCAATGATGAAATCTTTGAGGTGATGGGGAAAGTCCTAAACCCTGGTGATTTTGAAAAAAACTATGGGGAGATCTTTGAAGGAAATGAGCAATGGAAAAACCTGCAGGCACCAAGTGATAAGGTGTACCAATGGTCAGATAAGTCTACCTATATCAAGGAAGCACCTTTTTTCCAGGGCATCAGCAGTGAAGTACCAGAACCACAAAACATCCAAGGAGCGAGAGTGCTCTTAAAATTGGGGGATTCTATCACCACAGACCATATCTCTCCAGCAGGGGCTTTTGCCGAAAGCTCCCCGGCCGGCCAATATCTTGTGGGGAGGGGAGTGGAGAAAAAAGATTTCAACTCCTATGGATCCAGAAGGGGGAATGATGAAGTAATGGTCAGGGGAACCTTTGCCAATGTACGGATCAAAAACCAACTGGCTTCCAGAGAAGGGGGGTATACTACCTACATTCCTTCCGGCGAAGAAATGACCGTCTTTGAAGCCTCCGAAAAATACCAGAAGGACAACACTCCATTGGTGGTATTGGCGGGTAAAGAGTACGGAAGTGGGTCCTCGCGTGACTGGGCGGCCAAAGGAACCACTCTACTGGGAATCCATGCGGTCATAGCAGAAAGTTATGAACGTATCCATCGATCCAACCTGGTGGGAATGGGTGTGCTTCCTTTACAATTTGCCGAAGGACAGTCTGCGTCAAGTTTGGGGCTAGATGGCAAAGAGGAAATTACCATTGAGGGAATCACCGAAGGGCTCAGTCCACAGAAGAAGCTGAATGCCACAGCCAGGAAAGATGGAGGTGCTGTGGTGAATTTTGAGGTGGTCTGTCGTTTGGACTCAGAAGTGGAAATCGCTTATTATAAGAATGGCGGTATTCTTCATTATGTGCTAAGGGAATTCCTAAAACAAGATTAAGTACGAACTATCAAACCATAAAAAAGGGCTTCATGACACCATGAGGCCCTTTTGTTTTTATTATAAAACCCAAAATTAACTAAAATTCAACTTTATTGACTTTTGTTTAATTTTTAATTTCTCAATTTCATTTTTACTGCTTTACCAGTGTAATTGATGGTGTTCTTTGTGGATAAATCAGGGTCATAAGCCACAGGAAGGTCTTTTTCTACCAAGATGACCCTGAAAGTCCTGGAAGCCAACATGCCCTTGAAGTTTCCTTTATGCTCACCAATGCGCAGCGTTTTGTTATCGTTGTCGTATGTTATCGGAATGATTGAAAACCGTCCCTGTTCGTAGTTGTAATTGGTTTCTTCGTCTTCGTAGAGCTCAAAGCTTCCATTTTGGCCGGCGTATACAAAAAGGGTGATCTCTGCTGCTGCTTTCTCATCGGTGTATTGGATCGCTGGGCCAAATGGGATGATGCTGCCCGCCTGCACATACAAAGGGATCTTTCCATATGGCGCGGCTACGCTTTTTTGAACACCCCCTTCTTGATAAGCTCCCGTTAAGAGATCGTACCAGCCTGCTCCTTTGGGGAAATAGATATCTCTGCTGGTAGCCTTGTAATGGTACACGGGATTGACCAAAATAGAAGGACCAAACATAAACTGGTCATCGATTTTCCTGACAGCCGTATCGTCGCCAAAGTCCATGATCAATGGTCGCATGATGGTATAGTCATCATGGTGGACACTTCCTGTCAACGAATAGATATAAGGCATCAACCGATAGCGTAGCCTATTGTAAAAGACAATGGATTCATAGGCCGGATGGCCTTCAGGGGCAATATTAAATACTTCCCGATAGGGATATTGGCCATGAGAACGGTAAAGGGGTGTAAATGTACCATATTGGTACCATCGTGTGTTCAATTCACGCCATTCTTCCAAGGCCTCACCTTCCGGATCTGGCCGGTCATACTTGTCCTCGACAAAAAATCCACCAATATCCGTGGTCCAATAGGGCAGTCCCGAAAGGGAAAAATTCAGACCAGCAGGAATCTGCTGCTCCAATTCATCAAATCTAGCAGAAATATCCCCGCTCCAAGTGGCTGCTCCGTATCGTTGGATGCCGGGAAATCCAGAGCGGGTGAGAATGAAGACCCGTTCGTCCGGATTGGTGGTCCGCTGGCCATGATAGATGCCTTTGGCATTGACCAGGGGATAGCCATTGAAAAATTCAGTGGCCGATCCCAAGGCCGTAGGGTTCATCAGGTTTTTTCGGTGTTTGATGGAAGCATTGGAAAGGACATCGGGCTCGGTGGCGTCCAGCCACCAGGCATCAATGCCTTTACTGTACAGTTTTTCGTTGATCTGTTTCCAGAAAAGCTTTCGGGCACCGGGGTTAAAGGCATCGTAAAACGTACTGATATAGCCTTCTCCGATCCAGTCCCGCTGGCGGTTGATGATGTTTTGTTTGTATAGCCATCCCTTTTCGTCAAATTCCTTGTAATGTTGGATGCCTTCGTAGAATTTTGGCCAGACCGATATCATGATTCGGGCATGATATTGTTCATGGACTTGATCGATCATTCCTTCTGGATCAGGAAAGCGTTCGGGATCAAACTCATGACTTCCCCAAGCATCTTCCCGCCAATAGGACCAATCCTGGACGATATTGTCCAGCGGTATGTTTCGCTTGCGGTATTCGGCTACCGTGTTCAGCAGCTCTGCTTGGGTTTTGTACCGTTCCCGGCTTTGCCAGAATCCCATGGCCCATTTTGGCATGACCTGGGCTTTACCGGTAAGCTGACGGTAACCCGAGATAAGTTCATCCATGTCATCGCCTGCCACCAAATAGTAATCCAGCATTTTGCCTGCTTCTGAACGGAAGGTATAGGTGGCTTCTGTTTTATGTGGATCAGGAGGGAGGAATGTTAGACTGAGGAAAGACTGGGTGGATTCAGGAATCCATTCAATTTTAAATTCCGTTGCTTTTTCAGTATTCAATGGAATGCCAAAAACCAATGGTCCTGGATTCCAGCTTTCCCGCCAGCGATCTACGATAAGTTTCCCAGCAGCCCACACTTTGAGGTACCCTGAATAGGTCATGTAAAATCGATGTGTGCCATTTTTTCTGCCTTGTATTTTTCCATTCCAGGTGGCCACTCCATTTGCCATGTCAAAGTTCTGGGGGATTTTGTTCAAATCATCCAAAAAAGTATAGGCAATGTGGCCTTCTTGTTCGATCAAGCCTTCATCGGGCCTGCTTTTGTCATTGGCATAGGTGGCGGTGAGAAAGCCTTCCTTTCCGGTGGCGTCATAGAGCCTGAGCTCCGATAATGGCAAGGGATCCCGGTCATCGCCAAATTTGGTAATGGAGTAATTGTCCCACAGAATGGCATAGTTGCGACTGGATACCAGAAAAGGTACCGCCACGACGCCGTTGTACTGGGTGAGGTCTACATGGTAGCCTTTGTAGTTAAATAGGCCGGTTTGCTGCTGGCCAAGACCAAAAAGGGCTTCGTTGGCGTCGCTTTCGAAGCTTTGTCGGATAGAAAAAATGCCATCCTGATCAGGATCCGCAGGTGGGCCAAATGCCTTACCGGATGGGGCTTCGCGAAGTATCCTGTTACCGGAGGCATCTTTAAACGTCACTTCGCCTGTCTGCTTGGACGCCCACGCTTGGACCCGGGATGTCTTCAGGCAGATGGAATCTGCTGTTTCCACTTTTTCCCAGGTTGGTGTGCTGGGAAGTTGGTCTGTGATCATTAGGCTGCTGGAAGGAGGCAGCTTGTCCAGTGGGGAGGAAGATACCCGGATGATATTATCGGTGATGACTTCCAGCCGAACTTGCTTAGGTGTGTTGGGATCGTCAGAAGGAAGGGAAATGGTGATGCCATTTCCAGTTTGAACGGGCTTGCTTGCCGAGGAAGAACATGCCGTGACAACGGCCGTTAGGATAAGGGCATAAATCAGCTTGGTACTGTACATATTGTCCGGGTCGTAAATAGGTTATTTTAGTACAGTAAAGGTATATAGCTCCCCTTTATCCAAACGTATCCAAATGTTTACAAATAAGGGATTGAATGTTAACTATGGGGTTTAAGGTTTGAAGGCTGGATGTTTTGAGGGTTAAAAAGGCTAATCACATTCGCCAAAATTATTGGAGATGTGTTTATTGATCAAACAAAACATGCTGAATATGCTTGTAATTCGCCAAAAAATCCTTGGTGACACGATAGGTTTCTGTTTCCTCATAGGGTGTTTTTTGTATGCCCTGATGGGAGAATTCCAAAATATGGGCATTGGGGTAGGCCAACAGAATAGGGGAATGAGTGGCAATAATAAATTGTGACCGTTGCTTTACCAAACGGTCAATTTGGGCCAAGGCATCCAGTTGTCTGGCAGGACTTAAGGCCGATTCTATTTCGTCAAGGAGATAAAATCCATTTCCCCTGAACCTGTTTTCCATCAGTGCCAAGAAGGATTCTCCATGCGACCTGCTGTGTAATGATCGATTGCCATAGTGTTTATGGATGCCCCCTGCAAGCCGATCGATTTCGGAGGCTACATTGTAAAATGACTCGGCTCTTAGAAAGAAACTGTCTTTGGGATTTCTATAGCCTTTGATGAATTTGATGTCTGCCGATAGGGCACTATGACTTTCCTGTGTAGAGAAATTGAAATTTTTACTGCCGCCTTCGGCATTTAGGCTCATGCCCACCCCAATGGCTTCCAGTAGGGTGGATTTTCCACTGCCATTTTCCCCGACAAAGAACGTGACAGGAGCCTCAAATGAAAGCTCCTTTAAGTTGGCAAGGGAAGGTATATCGTAGGGGTAGCCTTTTTTATTGCCAAAATGGGTCTCCAGGGAAGTGAGAAAATTCTGGTTGAGTTCCATGATCGTGAGTGAACAATGATTTTAAAAGTTCAATTTAACACAAATCTGAGTGGAAAAATAAAATAGCCGTCCACAGGCTTGCCTTGCAGATCTTGGGCAGGGAGAAATGCACCATCATACTTTCCGAAAAATCGTTTGGCTTCCTTAACCAGTCTATCATAAGAGGTTTCTTTATTTACAATTTCAATTTTCTTAAGTTTTCCCTCTTTTGATATGTGTAGGGCAGTGAGTATAGTGCCTGATTCACCATACCTGCGAGAGTAAAGAGGATATTGGAGCTCTTTTTTCAAAAAATCCGAAAAGTACTCTTGATTCATAAAGGATGGCTTTTCCAATACACGATCTACTTGAGTGGTTTTTTCGCCATCAATAATCCATCCTTCGATTAATATTCCCAATGCATTGGTGATATAGTACCTGACAGCCTTTTCATCAGCCAAGTATTGGATTTCGGTATAGTTTTTTGTGAAATCCTGTTTGCTAATCCTGATTTTGTTTCCCAATGAATCATAGTTGGTTTTTAGAAGGGAAGTGGTATTTCCTGTCTCATCTTTAAAGTAGATCCATAGCGCTGTAAACTTGTAATCCCTTCCATAGATATGATAAGTCTCTTGCTGTTGTTCGACTGAAAATGATTTTTTGTAGTAGTAGGCCTCTTCCATCTTCTTGATTTCTTTACCATATTTATTGAGAGGGATAATGTCTTGAGCCTGGAGCTTAGGGGCGAAAATCAAAACGAGGCAAAAAACGCCTAAAAAAGGAGTAATTCTCATGATTTGGAGCATTTATGCAGTCCAGAAATATAGAAGTATTTTGGTTGGCCAGCAAAAGTTTGGCTACGCAGAAATACGCAAGAAGGCTTTAAAATGAGAGGGTCGGGAGTGTTTAGCGATGAGTGTTGGTTGGTTAAATAATGAATGGCCAGTTTTTTGACCGTAAATTAACAACATGATAACTGAAACTCGTGCCGATTAATTTTATGGCCAAAATATAAATCTTATTTTTGTTCACTGAATTGTTTTACAACCAATAACTGGAAAGCTCATTTTACCATGGGTTTGCCATATATGGCCATCCAATCAACCTAATAAACATGAAAAATACCAATCCAACACAAACAGCAGCCTGGAAAAAGCTGTCGCAGCTAGCTGATCAGAGAAAATCACAAACTATCCAATCACTTTTTGCTGACAATAGCCGCTTTGAAAAATTTTCCACCCGTTTTGAAGATATATTGGTGGATTATTCCAAAAACCGGATAGATGATGAAGTCTTCAAATCACTTTTTGAACTGGCCAAGGAAACCGAACTGGGAGAGGCCATTGAAGCGATGTTTACCGGTGCCCATATCAACCAAACAGAAGATAGAGCCGTACTTCACACCGCTTTGAGAAACCGCAGCAATACCCCTGTGAAAGTAGATGGTAAGGATGTGATGCCTGATGTCAATGCCGTGTTGGCACAGATGAAGGCCTTTGCCGATAAGATCAATAACGGTGAATGGAAAGGCTTCACCGGAAAGCCCATCAAATCACTGGTGAATATCGGTATTGGGGGAAGTGACCTGGGGCCTGTAATGGTGACAGAAGCGCTGAAACCTTACCAGAATGAAAGCCTGGATATCTACTTTGTCTCTAATGTGGACGGTACGCACATGGCCGAAACCTTGAAAAAAGTAGATGCTGAGACCACGCTTTTCTTTATCGCTTCCAAGACATTTACCACACAAGAAACCATGACCAATGCCCATACGGCAAGATCTTGGTTCCTTGACCATGCCAAGGATGAGGCAGCCGTAGCCAAGCATTTTGTGGCATTGTCCACCAATGCCGAGGCCGTTTCGGAATTTGGGATTGATACGGCCAATATGTTTGCCTTTTGGGATTGGGTAGGTGGAAGATACTCGCTTTGGTCTGCCATCGGACTGCCCATTGCCTGTGCCATCGGTTTTGATAATTTCGAGAAGCTATTGGAAGGTGCCCATGCGGTAGATAAGCATTTCAGAGAAACTGACCTGGAGTCAAATATCCCTGTGATCCTGGCCTTGATCGGTATTTGGAATACCAATTTCCTGGGAGCTGCTTCGGAGGCCATTTTGCCGTATGATCAGTACATGCACCGTTTTGCAGCCTACTTTCAGCAAGGAAATATGGAAAGTAACGGGAAGTATGTTTCCAGAAATGGCGAAAAAGTGGACTACACTACCGGTCCCGTCATCTGGGGCGAGCCCGGCACCAATGGTCAGCATGCTTTTTATCAATTGATCCACCAAGGTACTCATTTGATCCCTTGCGACTTTATTGCCCCGGCCATTTCGCATAACCCTGTAGGCGACCACCACCCGAAGTTGCTTTCCAACTTCTTTGCGCAGACAGAAGCCTTGATGAACGGGAAGTCACTGGATGAGGTGAAAGAGGAACTTGCCAAAGCCGGAAAATCTGAAGCGGAAATTTCCAAATTGGCACCGCACAAGGTGTTTGAAGGAAACCGTCCTACTAATTCCATTTTGGTTAAAAAGGTAGATCCCTATACATTGGGAGCGCTGGTAGCGATTTACGAGCACAAGATCTTTGTCCAAGGAGCAATTTGGAATATCTTTAGCTTTGACCAGTGGGGCGTGGAGCTTGGAAAAGTACTGGCCAAGAAGATTCTTCCTGAGCTGGAAGGGGATGAAAATGTCACCTCGCACGATGCTTCTACCAATGGCCTGATCAATGCTTACAAGGCAATGCGGTAAGTAAAATAGTATCTGAACGAAGTTCAAATAGGCTGCCTCATAACTTGTCATTTCGACGTTAGGAGAAATCCCATCAATTTGATTTCATTTGATAATCAGCTGTTTGGGATTCTTTTCAGATCTGTCGAAACAGGCTCTGTCGTCAGACAGCGTTTTTAACTTATGGGACAGCCTCTTTTTGTTTTCTATAGTTGACCCTTCATACGAAAGTTTAACGTTACATGCGCATTACGAACGCCTACCAAAATAACCTCAAGAACGTTTCATTGGATATTCCCGAAAATCAGCTGATCGTAGTGACCGGTTTATCGGGGTCAGGGAAATCGTCCTTGGCCATGGGGGTGATAGCCAATGAAGGATATCGATATTTTTTGGAGAGCCTGCCGGCTTATAACCAGCAAAATGCACAAGCGATTCCTACCGCAGAGGTGGACAGTATCGCCGATTTGCCTCCGGTGATCAAGGTGGAGCAGTCCAAGCGCTTTCAGTCCATCAGTGCTACGTTTGGGACCCTTTCGGAGTTGACACCGCTGTTTCGGGTGTTGTTTGCACGCTTTGCAGGGGAGGAGACCATGAGCAAGTCGCTTTTTTCTTTTAACCACCCAAAGGGAGCCTGTGACAACTGTCGTGGCATTGGTGAGGCGGAGTACATCGATATCGATAAATTGGTGGGTGACGAAAACAAAACTTTGCGGGAAGGTGCCATTACCACCACCTTGCCCAATGGTTACATTGTCTATTCGCAGGTAACGGTGGAGGAGTTGAACAAGGTGTGTGCGGCACATGGTTTTTCGGTGGATATTCCTTGGAAGGAGCTCAGCCCCGAACAGCAGGAAGTGATCCTTTATGGGAGTAACCGCATCAAAGTCTATTACGGAAAGCACAGTCTGGAGTCGCGCCTCAGGTGGGAAGGATTCAAGGCCAAACCACGCGAGGAAGGCTATTACAGAGGGATTATTCCCATCATGTCCGATATTCTGAGACTCGATAGGAATGTCAGCATCTTACGCTTTGTGAGCTCCAAAATATGCCCGACCTGTCAAGGAGCACGGATAAAACCCGAGCACCTGAAGTATCGATGGAAGGGATTGAACTTTCGGGAGTGGATGGACCTTCCCTTACAGCAATTGTATGATCGCCTTCAAGCACAATCCTTATTTGGTGGGGAAAAAGTATTGGTCGATAAGCTGTGTACGCAACTGCTGGACCTTATCCGGCTGGGGATGGAGCATTACCAGCTGAGCACATCCAGCATGGACATTTCCTCAGGTGATGGACAGCGCATAAAATTGATCAAGCAGGTCAATAGCAACTTGCAAGGCATATTATACGTTTTTGATGAGCCCTCGATAGGTTTGCCGTCCGCTTATCAACAGCATCTTCGCCATATTTTTGATCGATTGATCAACAGGGGAAATACCGTGATGGTGGTGGAGCACGACCTCCATTTTATCCGATCGGCAGATTGGATCGTGGAGCTGGGACCAAAGGCAGGAATAGAAGGGGGAAAAATCATTTTTAACGGAATCACACGGAAATTTCTACAAGCAAAAGGACTTGAAAGTCCAACGTTGACTGCGATTCAGGATGCTGGTAATCAGGCTAAAAAGCAAGTGGCCCACAAGCGGGTAGCTAACTTTCAGCCCGAGGCCAAAACCTTGTCCGTGGTCAGTAGAAAAACAAGTGCGGTACTCGAGCGGATTTCCACTTACGGTGAAGAGCATGACCTGAACTTGCTTACGGTAACCGACCAGCCGATAGGGAAAACACCACGAAGCAATCCTTCCACCTATACTGGGCTGGCGGATAAAATTCGGGATTTGCTGGCCAAAACCCCAGAGGCAAAAGCCTTGAAATTGGCAAAAGGTGCTTTTTCATTTAACAATAAAACCGGCCGCTGTTCCAACTGTGAGGGAGCGGGGGTGATCACCCTCTCCATGAGCGTGATGGGAAATATCAATCAAGTTTGTCCTGTCTGTCAAGGCAAGCGGTTTACACCCGATGTGCTAAAAGTACATTGGAATAGTAAAAATATTGCGGAGATCTATGATTTGAGTATCAAGGAAGCAGCAGACTTTTTTGCAGAAGAAAAGAAACTGGCGGAGATATTGGCCTTGATGCTCCAGTTGGGACTGGGATACATTAAGCTGGGGCAGCCCTCCAATACCTTGTCAGGCGGTGAAGCCCAACGCATTAAGTTGACCAAGCATTTTGCGAAGCCCTCCAAAAAGACAGTTTTGCTCTTGGAGGAACCGAGTATAGGGCTGCATCAGCAGAATGTCCAGCAATTAATGGATGCCCTGAACCAGCTAAAAGAGCAAACGGCGGGGATTGTGTGTTTCGAAAATCACCCGCTTTTCCAATCCGAATGTGATATATTAGTGGACAATGCCTTACGCCCTCAGTTGTCCGAAGACAAGCTGCCACCGGTACAGGACCAAGATGTCATTGCCATCAGAGGAGCCCGTACGCATGCCCTAAAAGACATCAGCTTGGAATTCCCCAAGGGGTATTTGTCGGTGGTCACGGGGATTTCCGGTTCGGGAAAATCTTCCCTGGTCATTGATACTTTGCACGGATATGGCTTGCAGGAAATGACCAAGCAATTTTCAAGCTATCAGCAATCGAGAGTGGGCGTGAATTTTCAGTTGGAAGTGGATTATATCGAAGGCCTTACCCCGAGTATTTGCATTACCCGAAAGGAGAGGAACTTCTCCGAGCGATCGGACATTGCCCAGCAAACGGATTTTGATAAAACCTTGCGTTTTGCCTTTTCCAGAAAGGCCCAATACACGGGACTGGAATGGTCAGCAAGTCATTTTTCCAGTAACCATGAATTGGGGAAATGCGTAGTCTGTGATGGGATGGGGCAGGAATTGCTCCCCGATCTCGATAAAATCGTGTTGGATGAAAATTTAAGCATCGCTGAAGGGCTGTTTGAGCATCACAAATCCTTGGCTTATTATGGCCAGGCCAGTGGACAGTACATGGCCATTTTGGGAGAAGTCGGAAGGGAATATGGCTTTGATCTGACCACTCCTTTTAGGGAGTTGACTGCTGTTCAAAAGGAGGTTGTGTTCAAGGGAGTGGAAGAAAGAACATGGGAGGCGACCTGGAAGTTTAAAACCAAAACACGGGAAGGTACCCAGCAGGTAAAGATGAAGTGGAGCGGTCTTTTCAAGTACCTGATGGATGAGTATTTTTTGACCCGAAAGAACAAATACCAGCCGCTCAAAGCACTGCTTTCATACACAAAGTGCAGTCACTGTCAGGGGAGTGGGCTAAAACCTGAGCGGCTTGAAGTAATGATTGGCGGTCAATCCGTCCATACACTGAAATCCATGGATTTCAGAGGTCTTGACCGCTGGTTAGGTGCATCAGGGGCTACTGAAACCATTGACCGACAGCTGATCGAAAGCGTTAGGGCGCATTTGGCCAATACACTTAAACGGGCAAGCCAATTGCATATCGACCATCTTCAACTCAACCGAAAGTCGACTACCTTGAGCGGGGGAGAGCAGCAGCGAGTGGCCCTGATCAAGCAGCTCAACAGTCCGCTAAAGGGCATTACCTATTTGCTGGATGAGCCTTCTGCGGGCTTATCGGCGGATAATATTCCCGACTTAGTACATATTTTGAAGGAATTGGTGATGAAGGGAAATACAGTAATCGTGATCGAGCACAACAAAGAAATCATAATGGCTGCAGATAATTTGGTGGAGATTGGCCCGAAAGCCGGGAAGCATGGTGGCTATCTCACCTTTGATGGTAGCCCAGAGGCATTTTTGAAAACGCCGGATTGCCATCCATTTTTAAAGCAGCCCACTCATCCCATTGCCTTGGAAGCAGGAGAGGTGGCTATATCATTACGGCACCTGGCCAGGCATACGCTGGTCAAGGAAGCATTAGAAGTACCTGTTGGCGGAATTACAGCCGTTACGGGTAAGTCGGGAATCGGAAAGACTACCTTGGTGAAAGACATTCTGATACCGAGCATCGTTCAAGGTCATCCGGTAAATTGTGCCGCCATTACTTGTCCCAAGCCATATAGCGGTGCCCAATATTTCGAGCCAAAAAAGCTGTATGCCCATAACAGTACCTTGTTGGTTGCGTATTTGGACCTCTTAAAAGACATTAGCAAAATCTTTGCAAACGAGACAGGCTTGAAGGCGAAGGACTTTTCCTATAAAAACAAATCCAGTCAATGCCCAAACTGCAAGGGAACTGGCGTGGTCTCCACCAGCCTAGATGTTGCTGCCAACCATATCGAAAAATGTGAGCTTTGTCATGGACGACGGTATCAGGCCCATTTATTGGAATATCAAGTGGGAGGGCTTCATATCGCGGAGGTATTGGCCCTATCGCTTACCGAATTGCAAACTTGGCTGGCCGATCAGGATATGGCTAGTTCGAGGCAGCAGTTTGTCCAGCAACTGGAAGCCATAGGCTTGGCCCATCTGAGCTTGGAGCAAACAGTAAAATCCCTCTCTTCGGGAGAAAAACAGCGCTTGCTGTTGCTCAATTGGCTTAATGGCAAGACCCAGGGCCAGCTCTTGATTTTGGACGAGCCGAGCACCGGCCTGCACTATGCGGATATCGATCTGCTATTTGATATCCTCCAAAATCTTAGCCAAGCCAATGACATCCTCGTGATCGACCACAATCCGTATTTGTTGGAAAAAATAGGTGTGGGTGTGGTGATAGAGTGATTGGGAAGGACTGGATGCTCCGTTTTACCTGGTTCCGGAGTTCAATTGATGGGAGAGCGGTTTTGTTATAACAAAGTAATTTTGGCACCTGGCAAATGCTTGGATTTGGCAATCCGAAAGACAAAGGATAACATGGTCTTTAATCTTCAATTTGATTCGTGATCAACTGAAAATAGCATTTATCTCTATTTACACTCCCAAATTAGGCAATACAAAGGATTTCGTGTTTGCGTTTAGCCTGATCCATAAGCCCGGGTTGGCATTCAGCTGTTGCAGCGCTTCCTCTTTGTCGGTACTTATGGACGTGTTGAGCACCTTGGCGTAGGTTTGGACTTTGGCGGGTGCAGAATCGGCGTCTACTACAGATTGAACCACCTTTTTGGCTTGCAAGATTGCTGCAGGGCCCAAGGTGAGAATGTACTCCGCAGACCGGCATTCCTTTTCTTCGTTTTCGTTCACCACGCTTCCACCAGCTTTGAACTTGCTGATATGATGCTCCAAAATACTACTGGAAATGGGGATCAAACCGGCCAGATGCTGGGGTTTTGCTCCGGAAAATGGCTTGATATAGGCCAAGTGGGATGCTTGGTTTTCTTCTGGCCCATGGCCAATAAAAAAGATGTCCAGACCACCCAGTGCTTCCAGCTTATTAAGGTAGTCAACTAGGGCGGATTCCAAGTCCTCCGTATCGGTTTGCATGGGCGTAAAGCTCTTTATTTTTTTGAAAAATGCATCGCCCAAAATGCGCTCAAAATCCCTGACAAAACTAAAGCCATTGGCCATGCCCATTGGTGCCAGCGCATCTTGCGTAAATACATTCAGCCGGGAGAGAAGCTCATCTTTTGCTCCCGATTCCGCCAACTTTCCTAACAAACGATGTAATTCCTGAGCACCTCTACCACCAAGCAAGGCAATATTAATATCACCATCTTTTCCTTTTGCGGTGGCGTAAAGCTCATTTAACATGGCTTGGCCGACCTCAGCCTCACTTTCAAGGACCGTGGGGGTAATGCCATGATCCGAAAAGGTAGCGGTTTGATCATTTTTCTTGGACAGCCATACATTATTTTGTTCCTCAGCTCTGACGAATTGCGTGTGGTCTGTGTTCATGATGATTGTATTTTTGAAATGGTTAATTTTTCCTTTTGATGTGTGCTTGCACCGAATGACTAAGCAATGTTTAAAAGTACAGTGAATCGAAGGGAATAACAGCATTAACCGTTATTTTTCTTAACCACGGGTGTTTTACCTAGCCAGGATATTATCTTTAGGTGTATAAAGCATCAGGACAAATTGAAAAATCCTTATCATCTTAAAAAAACCAGCTTCATTTGTTTGCGATCCTTTTTAACCATATAAATGGTTTATACCAATAATTTTATGTCTATCGGCTCAGCTATCCTGATAGAGGTAGAGATAGTCGTAGTGGACAATGGGTTTTTGATTGCTCATTCCTTGTTTTTCGGCAGCCACTTTGGCACCATAGGCGGCCTTGCCAAGGCCAACTTTACGGCCGTCTTCCGATTGGATACGGATAATTTCACCTTTGGTGAAATTTCCCCGGATCTCAAGTACCCCAATGGGGAGCAGACTGGTTATTTTATCGGATCGCAGGGCATTTTCGGCACCAGCGTTGATGATGACTTCCCCTTTGGAATAGTGCTCACTGTGTGCGATCCACTTTTTGGGGCTTTGTTTGGCCTTGGCCGGTTCGAAATAGGTACACCGCAACCTATTGTGGTAATAATCGATAAGCACATCTTCCCGTTTGCCATTGGCAATGGTGACACCGATACCCAGATCGGCTGATTTCTTGGCCATGTTCATCTTTGTGAGCATCCCGCCACGGCCAAAGGAACTTTTGGAAGAAGAAATATAATTGGCCATGGATGGAGCTTTTGAGCCTACTTTTTCGATCAGCTCGGCTTCGGGATCATTGGGATGGCCCTTGAATATCCCATCGACATTGCTAAGGATAATCAGGTTGTTGGCATCCAGCATGGCGGCCACCAGTCCCGCCAGTTCATCATTATCGGTAAACATCAATTCGGTCACCGAAACGGTGTCATTCTCGTTGATTACTGGAATGATATTGTTTTTCAGGAGCCCTTCCAGACAATTTTTCATGTTCAGGTAGTGCTTTCTGTCCCTGAAATCGCTCTTGGTCACCATGATCTGCGCAATCGGCGTGTTGTGCTCCAAAAAAAGCTGCTTGTAGTTCTTGATCAACTCGATTTGGCCAACTGCAGCGAATATCTGCTTCTGGACGACCGCATCGGTTTTTTTCTCAAAAATTGTAGATTTCCTCCCAAAAGCCACAGCACCGGAAGTGATAAGGACGATTTCCTGGCCTTGCTCACGGAGGTAAACCATTTGTCGCACCAAGGCTTTCATGCGCATGGTGTCAGGGATACCATTGGCCTGGGTGAGGACATTGGAGCCTATTTTGATAACGATGGTATTGGCCTTTTGATGGATCATATGGACATTTTACAAAGCGGTACCAAAAATAGCAAGGTTTCCGGATATTTTTAAAAATTATTATTCCCCTAAACTATAAAATCCGTGAGAATCAGTGAAATCCGTGAGCAATAAGTAAATCAGCAAGGCGAAGTCGTTTGGATAAGCGGGAAAATGGTGGTAATATTCACTTTTTAGTTTTGCTTTAAGGAAAAAGCAGGACTGCATAGCATGAATCAAACGTAAACTATGGGGCAACTGATCATTGATTTTAGTAACTGGATTTGGGGATGGCCATTGCTGTACCTGCTTTTGGGAGGAGGTACATTGTTGTTTTTATATTCTGGAATAATTCCTTTCAGGGGTTTTGCTCATGCCATGAAGGTGGTAGGCGGCAAATACGATGACCCCAATGCCAAAGGGGACATCACCTCTTTCCAAGCACTCTCTTCAGCCATAGCCGCGACAGTGGGGCTGGGCAATATCAGTGGGGTGGCTTTGGCCATCGGAACGGGCGGTCCCGGAGCTATATTCTGGATGTGGGTGTCGGCATTTGTCGGTATGGCGACCAAATACTTTACCTGTACACTGGCCATTATGTACCGTGGCAAAGACAGCTCGGGCCATATCCAGGGAGGCCCCATGTATGTGATTGAAGAGGGGATGGGCAAGAAGTGGCGCTTTCTGTCAGTGATCTTTTGTGTTGCTGGCATCATGGGACTTTTGGCCATCTTCCAGGCCAACCAATTGACTGATGTGATCCGTGTAGTACTCTTAAAACCATTTGGCTTGGATTATGGTGTCACTACACGATGGGTTTTGGGCATTTCGATGATGCTTTTGGTCGCCACGGTAATTTTGGGCGGTATACAGCGGATAGCGGCTGTAGCCTCGAAGTTGGTGCCTTTTATGGTCACCCTTTACTTTATCAGTGTAATGATCATTTTGTTTAAATTCAGTGGCCAGATCATTCCTTCTTTTCTGTTTATCGTCGAAGATGCTTTCTCAGGAGAAGCGGTTTTGGGAGGCTCCGTCGGAGCGGTGATCATCACAGGTGCCCGGCGAGCAGCTTTCAGCAACGAGGCAGGAATCGGTACTGCTCCCATGGTCCATGGTGCCTCTAAAAATGAAGAGCCTGTGCGAGAGGGGCTGATTGCGATGCTGGGCCCATTTATCGATACCATTGTGGTGTGCACGCTTACGGCCATGACCATTATGGTGACCGGAGTGTGGGAAACGGGCGAAAAAGATGGCGTGCTGATGACCCTTTCGGCTTTTCAGAGCGGGATTCCAGTAGTAGGTAAATATTTCTTGATGGCTGCGGTACTGGTCTTTGCGCTGTCCACCATGTTTACCTACAGCTACTATGGCCACAAGTGCTTTAACTACCTCTTTGGAGCGGACAAGGCGGATTATTACAACTATTTCTATCTGTTGACCATTGTTGCCGGGGCAGTAGTTTCGCTAAAGGTCGTGATGAGTTTTGTAGATGGCATGTACGCCGTGATGGCCTTCCCGACCATGATTTCAGCCATATACCTTTCACCAAAAGTAAGGGCGGCCACCAAGGATTATTTTAAACGGATGAAGGAAAAAAATACCTTATAAAACTTGTCATAGGAGGTTTATTTATTCGACTTTTACGGAATGAAATCCAAAAAAGTCTTATTATTAGGTTTATATAAAGACCTTTTATGATACGTCGAATACTTGAAAAAACCCTTATTCAACGACTTTATAAGGGAAAGGCAGTTATAATAATGGGGGCTAGGCAAGTAGGGTAGACCACTTTGCTCCGAGATATATTTAAAGGTCAAGAGGAAGTATTGTGGTTAAATGGAGATGAGTTGGACGTTCAATAGCTTTTTTCTAGTGCTTCCGCCACCAGGATGAAAGCAATCATCGGTAGTCACAAAGTTGTAGTGGTTGATGAGGCCCAACGCATACAGGATATAGGGCTAAGGTTAAAACTAATTACTGATTATCTCCCAAAAGTTCAACTGGTAGCTACTGGAAGTTCATCATTTGAACTGGCAAATAAAGTAAATGAACCTCTTACGGGGGCGGAAGTGGGAGTATCAGATGTATCCTCTATCCTTTGCAGAGATGGTCCTCCATCATGGATTGCTGGAAGAAAAGCGGCTAATTTCACATAGAATGGTTTTCGGCTATTACCCAGATGTGGTAAAGCATACAGGAAATGAGAAACAAATACTAAAACAATTATCTGATAGCTATTTGTACAAGGATATTTTGGCAATGGACAGTATTCAAAAGTCAGAGAAACTTGTGAAATTGCTTCAAGCTTTGGCCTATCAGGTGGGATCCCCCGTGTCCTATAATGAGCTAGGACAGATTTGTGGCTTGGATTCCAAAACGGTGGATAAATACATCCATTTGTTAGAACAAGCTTACATCGTGTTTAAATTAGGATCCTTTAGCAGAAATATTCGAAATGAACTCAAAAGTCGAAAAAAGATCTATTTTTATGATAATGGCATTCGTAATGCCCTCATCGCAAACCTCAACCAGCCAGAGAAACGCAATGATGTGGGAGCGCTTTGGGAAAACTTCTTAGTCTCTGAACGAATTAAATTTTTGCACTATTCTGGTAAATGGGTGAATTATTGGTATTGGCGTACCAAGGACCAAAAGGAAATTGATTTTATTGAAGAATCAGGAAGGAAAATACAAGCTTATGAATTCAAATGGAACCCTAATGCTAAGGTAAAACGACCTAACAGTTTCTTGAAAACATACCCAGAAAGTACGTTTCAAATAATCCATCAGGATAATTTTGAAGAGTTTCTGATGGAGGACTAGAGACGCGATAGTTGTATGCGAGTCCATCTAAGCCAAGTCGGATGATTATAATAGAATAACCAAATTTACCACCCATGAATATCCTGATAGCTCCCAATGCTTTCAAAGGAACCATCTCCGCTGATCGGGCGGCAGCACTGATCAAGGAAACCTTGGACGAGCATTTCCACCAAGCCAACTTCCAATTGTGTCCTATTGCTGATGGAGGTGATGGTACTTGCTTTCTACTCGGTAAACAGTTGAAATTAAATGAGATACCAGTGATAGGCCTAAACGCGATTGGTAACATTAAACAAGGTTCAATTTTTTTGAATAAAAGTCATAAAGAAGCTTTGGTCGATGTGTCCACGTTAAGTGGGCTTGATGGACTGGAGGCTTATGAAGTGAATGCGAAGGTGACCAGTAGCTATGGGACTGGGCTATTGGTCTTGGAGGCGATTAGGCAAGGTGTTGACCACATCATCCTAGGACTTGGAGGAAGTGCCACAGTAGATATGGGAACTGGGATTTTACGTGCGTTTGGGTATTTGTTTTTAGACGCTCAGGGGCGTGAAATCCCGATGTTCAGCCCTGGTTTTCTGTCAAAGGTGGCCTATATCCAGCGACCGCCCAAAAGGCACAGTATCCGTTTTACCTGCTTGTGCGACGTGGACAATACCTTTTTTGGAAATCAAGGAGCCGTTCCGGTCTTTGGCCCTCAAAAGGGCTTGAAGGGCGACGACCAACAGGCGCACGAACAAGCCGCGGAAAGGGTTTTTGAATTGATGAATGCCAAAGGAAATAGAGCATTAAAGGATCAACCGGGCTTTGGGGCGGCAGGAGGGATTGCCTTAGGGCTAAGTGCTTTTTTTCCGGTGGAAATCAAGCAGGGTGCCCACTATTTTTTTGAACAGGTAGGGATGGAGCAAAAGGTAAGGTGGGCAGATTGGGTGATCACGGGAGAAGGGAAGTTTGACCATCAGTCATCCTCTGGGAAAGGAAGTTACGAGCTGTTGCAACTGGCTATAAAACAAGGGAAAAAGTCTATTTTGATTACTTCAGGAGGGGAGAAGGAAGGCATAAAGAGTGGCTTTGATGAGGTCATTAACCTGCCTGGATTGAACTTTAGTAAAAGAAATGTAGGTAAAGCGGCCGAGAAGCAGCTGAAAAGTAGTTTGAAGGAATTTTTAAGCAATAGTGATTTTGGGAAAAAGGATTAAAAGGACATTCCGGCGAAGGAAAGGTCCCTTATTTCTAGGAAAGCGCTCCTGTCGCCGGAATGAATATTTATATTAGCCTTTTACTTCTTCGCGTCCATCAGCATGGATGGCAAAGCGTCCTTTTTCTTTGGCATGTGTCGGCTCATGGTTTGGCCACGGCCAGCCTCCAAATTGGGTCTGCTGAAATTCCGTCATGGCCTGGTGGATTTCCTGTGTACTGTTCATGACGAACGGCCCATGCTGCACCACTGGTTCATTGATGGGTTTTCCTTGGAGGAAAAGCAACTCTGCAGGTTGATTTCCATTCACAAAGGTGATTTCCTTTTCAGAAAACAGGTCCAATGAATGTCCCTCTGGCACCTCAAAGCCTTCTGCCTCCAGTTTTTCTCCTTTGTAGAAGAATAGGGAGCGATTAATGCCTTCCGCCGTGGCTGGTAAGGTCCATTTGGCATTGGGAGCCAATTTTATGGTCCAAATGGCCACATGGTTTTCAGGATCCGCTGCCCAGGAATCAGGGTTGGGAGAAGGAGCCTTGGCCTCTGCATATTGTCCCGCGACCACTTTGATGCTGATTTGATTACCATTTTCATCCTTTTCGGTATGCACCGGAATGGTCTCTCCCCAGAGCATTTTGAAATGGGCAGGAACATTTTTCTTTGCTTTGGGCAGGTTTAGCCATAGCTGGAACAACAGCAATGGGTTCTTTTCCTCTTTGTTCAGCAATGGGAACATCTCGCTGTGCATGACACCCTTACCGGCGGTCATCCACTGCACGTCACCCTGGCCAAATCTTCCTGCTGCTCCCAATGAATCCGAATGATCCGCAAATCCACGTTCCACCAAAGTAACTGTTTCAAAGCCTTTATGGGGGTGGGCAGGAAAGCCGGGTACCTTGCTTCCATGGTACATTCTCCATCCGTCCTTGATGGTAAAGTCCTGACCAATATTTCGACCTTCCAAAGAAGCTTTTGGTCCTAGGTCATCGTTTCCTTCTGGAAATTCGTCCAAGTGATATGCGCAAAACAGAAAGGGGTCTTGTGTTTGCCACTGGAATCCAAGTTGCCTGATTTTTTTTACTGCTGTATCTTTCATAGTGCCTCCTAAGACGTTTAAATTAAATGTAAATGAATTTAATGTATATACATGTATTTATGGTAAAAAGTTTCATTTTGCCTAAAAAAAATGTGAATGCTGTTGGGCCCGGATTGATTTCGGGTCAAAGTCATTGGGAGGAAACAGGGTAGATTGGTAAGGGGGAATACTTTCTAGTGTTTTGTAAAGCAACTTCCCGGATGTTCAATGGATCATGGAAAGTAGGGGTTGGTAGCGGAAAGTTGCGATTAGGGCGATTGTCGCAGCCACTTTAACAGCCTTTCACTGTAGAGGTACTCAAATTTCCGATCGATGACCTTAAACTGCTCGTCCAGCAGGATGAGGGAAGGGGGGATGAACTCCCCATTCCGACTGCCAAGTAACAGGGCCATGTCATGGATGCCAGGTCGCTTATCGGTAGCTTGGTGATTGACCAGGAGGTGGCCATCAAAACGAATAGTATCCCTGCTTTCTGCATCCATCTTGACCGCATAGTAGGCCGAGTTTATGACGGAGATGACCTCGGGATGGGTGAATACCTTTTTGTCCATTTTTTTACAATAGGTACACCAGTCGGTGTAAAAATCAACAAATACTTTTTTTGGTTTTTTTTGAAGCGAATCTTCCAATTGCTCAAAAGTTAACCAGTTGATCTTTTCTTGTCCTGAAGAGGTAGTGTGATGACAGGTAAATATACCCGTCATCACAATAAACCGGAGCAATAATGTTTTCATAACTATAGGTGAAATATCGATTAGCTAGTACTTTTCAATCCCTAAATATTCAACACTTCCCATCTCAATGGAAATCACCAATTTTCACACCGAAGAAAAGCGTTCTTGGTCTGGAAGGTCCATAAATATAATTGGAATCCCGCAAAGCACCTGTGTCAAAATCATTCTGGTAGCTATTAAAGACATTTTGGACACCCGCCGAAAGCTCCATATGAAAACCGCTGATGAGGTCAAAGTGGTAAGCCAGCTTGATATTGGCATCAAAAAACTGTTGGCTGTCTATCAAGTCAATAAAACCCGATTCGCTCACTACATGCGGTACTATCATGGAGCCGGTATAAGCACCGGTCAGGTCCAGTCCCAAATGCTCGGTCAAGGCGAAATTGGTAGAGAGATAGCCGTAAGCATTTGGGGAACGAAGAAACTCATCAGTAGTTACGGTTGGTTCATTTTCGTTTTCCCCTTCAGGTTCGAAGAGGACCTGTGGCTCATTATATGTCGACTGCTGCAAGGTTCCTCCCGTTTGTACGGTCACCTTGGAGGAAGGAGAGAGATTCAGTTCAAAATTCCCTCCTCGAACCAAGGCACCGGTTCCATTTCTGACTTCTTCCAGAATGGATCCGTTAGGAAGTGTAGCCCCTGTGCTGACCGTAGTAAATGGCCGTTTTAGCACGGTATAAAAACCTTCTGCCAAGAAGCTAAATTGCAGGTCACCGATGGTTTTGGTGAAATTTAGGGAAGTGGTAAATGCATCGGAGAGTTCTGTTTTCAGGTCATCCGAAAGAATCACAAAGGTAGGCTCCCCACCAACAGAGGAGATATGAAGGTCTTCATTAAAGGCCTGTGGAGCCCGGAATCCACGAGCGTAGCCAATCCGGAATTGAAGATATTCTCTTATATCATAAAGGATATTGGCACGTGGGCTGAATACGCCCGTTGACACATTGGTAGAGCGGGAGATGGAAGACAGCTCGTAGTGGCCATCGACCATGGTATGGTCAAATCTACCTCCCATTAGCGCAGTGAGCCTGTCATTAGGGCGCCATTCATACTGGCCATAAACCCCAATGGTATTGACAGATTGGTCAATAAGGCGCTGGTAGCCTTTGATCTCGTCTTCCACATCGCTTAACTGATATTCAGCTCCAAAAATAACGACGTCGTTATTGGTGAAATTTCTGGAAAATTGGCTTCCGGCCACCAGCGATACGTCATTGGTTTTACCATATGCATTGGCAGCCAATGTGCTGTCAGCAGTGGTTCGCCCTCCTCCTAAGCCGCCATAATAACTGTCCCTGATTGTTTTTTGACCAGACATATAGGTGGAGAAATGATTTTTGTGGTCTTTGCTGTACAGCTCATAGGTCAATCCACCAATGATGGTATTGTGGGTAAGCTCTTCGGTAATGTCGGTAAAATGCGGAGGGATATCTAAGTGGTCTCCACCTCGGCGGTACTCTTTGATGGCACTGAAGTCCAAACTTATCTTGCTGTGTTCACCTGGTTTCAAGAACGCTTTCATGCCAAAAGTGTTGTTTTCTAAATGCGTGATTTCGGTGAAACCGTCTCCATTGGCATCGTAGCTGCCGCGCTGGCGGTATAGGCCGTGAAAGGTAACTCCTGAGCCAAGGTCTTCACTGGTGAGAGATCCATTGAAATTGAGGGAATTGTCCGAAGTAGTACCATCGATAAGGGAAAAGTTGGATCCGATTTGCCAAGTATTTTCTACGGGTTCTTTGGTGATAATGTTAATGGTACCGCCTATGGCATTGGAACCAAAAAGGGCAGATCCGCCACCCCGCACGATTTCCACGCGTTCGATGATATTGGTGGGGATTTGGTCAAGGCCATAAACACTGTTTAACGAACTGAACACCGAGCGGCTATTGATCAAGATCTGGGAATAGGCACCTTCTAAACCATTCAGTCTGACCTGGGTAAAGCCACAGTTCTGGCAATTGGTTTCTACCCGGACCCCAGGCTGATAATTTAAACCTTCAGACAAGGATACGGACTGGATGGCATTAAACAGTTTGGGACTAAGGACATTGACCACAACTGGAGCTTCCTTTCGGTCCAGTTCATAACGGGTGGCACTGATGACCACTTCATTGAGGTTTAAGTTATCCTCTTTTAGTTGAAAATCTACTTTTATACTTTGTCCTGCGACTACGATGACGGTTTTTTGGGCGGTTTGATAGCCCAAAAGTTTTACTTTTATGGTGGTGGCGCCAGCTGGAACGTTATCGATTTTGTATGATCCGTCTGCTGCAGTGGATGAGCCAAGGTCAGTGCCCACTACTTGAATGGAAGCATAGACCGATGCCTGTACAGCGTTCATAACCGTTCCGGAAATCTCTCCGGTCCTTTGGGCATGACTGTGGGTAGCCAGTAAAAGCAATATGATCGTTGTTAATTGTTTCATGCTTGTTTGTATAGGTGCTAAATTTTTATTTACTATTAGCGAAATTAAATATTAAATATATATAAAAAAAAAATTAGCTTTGACTAAATAATAGATATGTGCTTTTCGTAAGGTTTATCGAATATTGACGGTTTCTATTCTATTAATGATGAGTGTTACCGTTCATAAACATTAATACTTGTTTTACATAAAAAATAAGCAAATGATGGATGAATGGCCTTTTATTCCGTAGGAATAAGCTTAACAGTATCCCAATTTAAATTTTATTAATTATCATGAAGTACTTTAGTGTTTGTTTTGCCTTTTTTATTACCTTTTCCATTACTACTTGGGCACAAACTTCACCTTCTGTTACACCAAAGAAAAAGGAATTGCGCTTTGACCTCAATGATGATGGTAGTCATTATGTGAAAGGGACATTTCTTAATCAGATTTGGCTACGCTACACACAGGCCAACCCAGGCTCCGAAGTTTATGGCACCCCTGATGACCAGATCATGGACATTGGACTGAGAAGGACGCGTATACAGGTTTTTGGCCAGTTGACAGACAAGGTGTTTTTTTATACACAATTTGGTCAAAACAATTTGTCCTACCGGTCACCGCGAAAGCAGGGGATTTTTTTCCTGGACGCGATTGGGGAATATAAAGTGGCCAAAGAAAAATTGTCCATCGGTGCCGGTCTGACAGGGTGGAACGGTGTGTCCCGTTATTCGTCACCTTCTATTGGTTCGATCCTTTCTTTGGATGCCCCGCTGTACCAGCAGGCCACCAATGACGTGAATGATCAATTTGTCCGTAAGCTAAGTATCTATGCCAAGGGGCAATTGGGGAAACTGGATTACCGAATGGCCGTGTCCAAACCCATGTCCATCGAACCGTCTTCTGTCCAGGAGCCGGTGATTGATGAAAATTCCCTGTTTACTTCAGAAATAGGATATGCCCAGTACCATGGTTATTTTAAATACATGTTTTTGGACAAGGAATCCAACACGACACCCTACCAAGCGGGATCTTATTTGGGAACCAAAAGTGTGTTTAACATTGGTGCAGGCTTTATGGCCCAGAAGGATGCGATGTGGCATTATGCAGATAATACCACCGATACAGTGAGGACCAATCTGGGGATTTTTGCCATTGATGCATTCTATGATCGACCCATAGATCCCAGCAAAGGAAACGCTATTACAGCCTACGCAGCTTATACGTATAGCGATTATGGAAAAAATTACCTCAGAAATATCGGTGCGATGAATCCTGCCACCGGAGTCAATGCTGAAGGAACACTCAATGGTCCGGGAAGTGCCTTTCCGACCATTGGCACAGGGAATACGTTTTATGCGCAGTTTGGGTACCTGTTTAGAAGGGACTTATTTGGAAAAGCAGGCACACTGCAGCCTTATATCAGCAGCCAATATTCCAATTTTGACCTGTTGGATGATCCCATGGCCATGTATGATGGGGGCGTCAACTGGCTGATCGATGGGAATCGGGTTAAACTGTCCCTGAGTTATCAGAGCCGTCCCATCTTTGCGGCAGCCAGTGAAGGGAATTATGTCACTGATGAGCGTAAAGGAATGGCCGTAATGCAATTTCAGATCGCTTTGTAATGATTAGTATTTATATAAGGGTTAATGTAAAAGGTGAAAAGGGGAAAGCTACTGGCTTTCCCCTTTTTTATTTATTCAACAGAAAAAGTTGCCCGGTGATTACCGGAGAGCTTCACTGCTAATGCAAAAAACGCTAGCTTCAAGGTGGGTTCCTGATTTATAGTTTAAAAGCTTTGATAAAACCAATACTGATCCGGTTTTGATGGTGGATTTGGTTGCCGTTCAGGTCTTGGTACACTGGTGTTTGCCACATCAAACTGAGAGTCCATTCTTGTCTATTTACGTCTAGTCCCGCTTGGGCAAAGACTACTTTTCCACCGGTAAGCTGTTGCTTTTCATCCGTCCAGGTATCCTTATGGGATTGTTCGTAATAGGCACCGGCATTGGGTATGAGCATCCAGTCATCTTGGAGGGATATTTGGTGAAAGCCAATAGCTGAGGCATTAAAACTACTTCCGAACTGGTAGTTTTGGGCCCCTTCGGTGGATTGCTTGTAGCTGAATCCGGTATTTAGGCCGGTTTTGGTATAGAACAATTGGTAATTGAACCGGGCGACATAGCTCCAGGATCCGGTTCCAGGTTGGATGATCGGATCAAATGGACTATTATTTGAAGCTACCTTGTTTGATTGGCCAGTAGGAACGACAATGGCCAATCCTGGCCTAAAGGTATGGCGGGCTTTGGTATTATAAATATAATGGATGTAATCTGCGGCCACAGTCATGTCCCCCCAGCCATGCACGGTCAAAGTCGTATCCTGAACGGGGTTGGGCAGGTCCAACATTTTTTGGTAGTGTATCCTATTGGATTCAAAAGGGAGGATAAAGGTAAAGTTCCACTTGTTCTTCCAGGTAAAATTTCCCCTGAGCTCTACGGTTTCATAGGTTTCCCAGTCCTGATCGGTTTTATTGACATACAGCCCCGTGCCTTCTGGCTCGTGCATCACTATTAAGTCCTGATCGATCGATGGAGAGGCGGCTTTACGAGCATTGGGGGTGTATTTGGCAACAACTCCATTTTCAAATCCAGCAGGTAGCTTACTGGTGACCAAAGCGGTTCCTGGGCTGGGAGAGGAGTAGCCGTATTGGTCATATCCACCAAACTGTCGATGTCTGTAAAACAATCCAATATAGCTCCTGTTTTGCAATAGGCTATATTCGAAGAAATTGCAGCTGTCACAGGCTTTGGCCTCGTTTGATAGCAAGGGGAGTGATAATATTATTATGAATAAGATGAATAGCTTTTTTCTCATTTTTCTGGGCTTACTTTTGGTAAGCTTTATTGTTGATAAATGTGTGGTCGGTCAGGGTCGCAAGGAAAGCCAATAGGTCTTCTCGCTGCTGATTGGTCAAATTGATCCCGTTTTCCAGTTCAGGAGCTAAGCTCCCATTACGTTGGATACCGTTTTCATAATGATCGAGTACCTCTTCCAGCGTTTCGAACCTCCCATCATGCATGTAAGGAGCCGTCAGGTATATATTTCTCAGGGAAGGGGTTTTATAGGCACCTAAGTCCTGGTCGTCAAAAGAAATCCGGTAGCGGCCGAGCAACAGCTCTTCCAGTTCGTCTGGATCGGGGTATGTCGCATCCAGGCCATTATTGTGGTACTGAAGATCGGTAAATAAGCCCTCCTGGTGACAGCTGTTGCAGTGCTTTTGGTACAGTTGATAACCGCTGATTTCTTGTGGATTAAAATCCGTTTCTTTCCTCTGCCATTGGTCATACCGACTGTCCTGGGAAATGAGCGTTCTGACAAATTGGGCCAAAGCCCGGCTGATGAATGCACTGGTGATGGTATCCGTCTTAAAAGCTGCCTTAAACAGCTCGGAATAGTCCTGGTTACCACGTAAATAATGGATGACTTCATTTAAGTCTGCCCCCATTTCATCTGGATGGGTCAGCGGACCAAAGACCAGCGATTCCAAATTGGTCGATCCCCCATCCCAAAACAGTCCTTTGTGCCAGGTCATGTTGAAAAGGGCGGGAGAGTGCCTGTGGAGCATTTTACCCGATACCCCTTGATCACTAAGACTAACTCCGTCACTGAAAGCCAATTGGGGCAAATGACAGCTTGCGCAATTCACTTTACCATTGGCTGACAAGCCATGATCATAAAACAAGGTCTTTCCCAGCAATACCCCTTGTTTGCTCATGGGGTTTCTAGCTGGTTGGGGAAAATCCTCCTGAAGAAGGCTGGGGGAAACCACAGGGCTGAAATAGTCCGGTGATTTCCCTTGATTATCCGCAGCGTCCGGAAGACAGCCTACCAACAGTATTTTCAGGCATAGAGGGAGGAGCAGTCGATATGTAATTGCCTTTTTCAAATTGGTAAAACACGTTACTGGAGTGTAAAGAACCCTTCTTGATAATTATTGGCAATATTGACGGCCCATTTTCCGCCCTTAATACTGGTGTTTTCCAGCTCGTGAAGAATAAGCTCGTTGGGATCCATAAATAGTTCGTTCAGTTCCGCTTGGAAGTCAAGCTGGACTACTGCTTCAGAACCCAAGGATTGCCCGGCTGAAGCGAGGTCAAAATTGATGGCCTTGAAATTTTGTTCGCTTTCAGGGTCATTACTGCCAATATGTACAACCAGGCCATGTCGTTCATCAGACTCATATTCCCATTCCCCTTCCAGCACCAGAAATTTATACCCGGTGTTCCAGTTCCAGGCCATATCGTTGCTCGGATCCAAGTCGCCCACTTGGTCAGTGGATAAGTTTCGTGCCTTGTCGATCCCCACATAAAAGGTGAGCGCATCATAATCGTCAGAAGGAATTTCCACGCTGAATTTTTTCTTTCCTGCCTCGTCGATAAGAAAGTAGCCATCTGATACGGTATAACTGCTGCCAGAGATGCTGTTCTTGAAGGTGATGTTTGAGATATAATATTTAAATTTTCGCGGAGTGAAGCTCTCCCCTGAAGGCAACGTGAAAGCGTCGCCTTCCAGCTCAAGTGGATTTCCATCCAGTACATGGGAAAAGCTAAAGCTTACGGCCATGCCGGAAGGTGTTTCCTCTCGGTCGTTGCAGGCTGTAAGAGTCCAAACCGTCAATACTATTATTGCTATTTTTTTCATGTCAATTGCTTAGTTAAATGGATCCGAAAATTTCGGATTGTTAATAAATTTTTCGTCTGTTAACGTGTGGAGAAAAGTGATAATGGCCTCCTTTTCACTATCTGTTAAATGAAGCTTAATGGCTTTTCCTGATAGGATATCCTCATTGCTGGCTTCCATAATGAGGATATCCAGCGTGCTGTTCATTTGGATATGTTGGTCATAATGCTCCAGCACCTCTTTCAGCGTCCCAAAACGCCCATCATGCATATAGGGAGCTGTCAAAGCAATATTACGGAGTGTTGGTGCTTTGAATTTTCCTTTGTCCCTGGAGTTTCCTGTCACGGCGGCGAGGCCTTCTTCGAGGTCTTGGTCAATGTCCAGTCCATTGTTGTGAAAGCCCAATAGGTTGTTCCTGTCTCCTGAGGTCAGAAAACCGAGGTGACAGTCACCGCAGTTGCCGCCACGAATCTGCAGGGAAGGCTCTGGATGGGTGAAGAACAACTCCATTCCGAGCTGCTCCTGTTCGGTGAACTCCACTTCACTCCTGATCCATCGGTCAAATTTCGAATCGCCGGAAACCAATGTCCTCATGAATTGGGCAATGGCTTTTCCGATCAGCTCTTCGGTAATTTGATCGGTGCCAAATGCCACCTTAAATCGTTCAGGATACTGTTCATCGGCCTGAAGGCGTGCTACAGCCTGATCCAGTGGCAGGTTCATTTCCCGATGATCCTCGATTGGCTGTAGTGCCTGTTCTTCCAAGGTAGCGGCCCTTCCATCCCAAAAAAAACGAGAAGTCCAGTGCAGGTTAGCCAGGGACATGGCATTTTTATCACCCGGAGTATCATGGATGCCGGTGCTTATTTTTTTACCATCTGTGAATGCCTTTTCCTGCTGGTGGCAAGAAGCACAGGAGATTGTCCTGTCTATGGACAGTTGTTTTTCATAGAACAACATGCGCCCAAGTTCCACGCCTTTTTCGGTCAGGGGATTGTCAGATGGCATGGGCACGTCATTGGGGAAGTACTCGGGATGCTGAAGCGAAAGGCTGGGGTTTTGGGGAGAAGGTTGTTCTTCCTCTCCATTCCCACATGCCCATTGCAAACCACATACGAATATTATTCCCAAATAAAATAGGTGCGGGTATCGCATAATCAAATAGGATATGCAGAGACTGTCCCAGTGGCATCATGATTCTGTTCAGAAAAGCCTGTAATGCAAATGGCGCACTACATAAATGGCCTAAGGACAGCGCATGGCCGTCCTGTTTTTCTATGTTGATACAGAAAATCACTGCACCCATTTACTGGGACAAGCACTCTTGTTAATACATTTTTTGAAATAAAGCACGCTCATCACGCATGATAAAGCCTTTTCCAGAAGGCAGGGCATGCCATGAAGGTTGGCAAAACCTATGCGTATTTCTTTTAAGCGATAAGTAAACTGTTGTTTTTCGGAGGATGAAAAATGTCCGTAGAGGTATGAAAACAATTTCCCCCTTGGTAAAATGCAATGGGCAAATTATTGGGAATTTTGAGTCCCTGAAACCCAAAATGGTTTTCTTGTAAAATATAGATGCCGAAGTCCCGACTAAAATCTATGCCGCCAGGTTGTTGCTCTTTTTGGTCTTGGGCTTCTTTAAGCTTTTCGGCCAAAAAACATTTCCCATCACAGTGCATCTCTGGCTTATCCCTATTGATACAAAGGTTTTCTGCTATATATTCCTTATTGAGGACGTAATCCATCTGGATGACTGAAAAGATCATACTGTTCAGTACTATAATCATCGAAAGCCATATGTAGAATAACGACCTTATCATTTGACTGCAATATTAATGATATTTTTTTAAACTTGACATGGATAGAAAAATTCCTGAAGGGGCTTTTGGGTATGATGGACCAATGCACTATAAATTAGTCATAAAAACCAAAAATCAGTTAGTTTGAAGGTTTTAGGGCCAAGTGAAAAAGTTGGGGGATTAGGGTTGGTTTCGATAGCACGCAGATGGTGCAGATTAATAAGGTTTGTGCTGATTTTTTATGCTGGAGAACGTATTCCTATTGCTAAATTAAAGAGAAATATGCTTACCAAAACCACCTGGAAATCTCTCATCTCCCAGAAATATTGCTTGGTCCGGTTTCAGCATTGCCCTGTTTGGCCGCCAGGTAATGCAGAAAACTAAAGCATAGCGGCCGATGTTGAAGCAATTTCAGGTCGCAACACTTGTGCGCCGCGGCGTAGATAGGCTATGCATATTTCGGGTTTTGCTAAAGACAAAGGTTCGAGATTTTTAGTTTTTTATTCTGTGGTCAAATGCGCAGCAGCTATTTCGTACAAAGGCACTTCCCAAAAGGGGAGGGTGGGGTAGCTGGTGTACCTTGGTACAGCTACATCAGATTTATCGATCAGTTCAGCAGGGATCTTCATGGGACATTGAATTGATAAGGTAAAATTATTGAACGCTATCCCTATTTTGATAGGCCCAAACCAGCTCCAATACTGATTTATGTTAGAAAAAACTGTTTATTGGTTTAAAAACATTAAAATACGGTAAAAAGTAATTTTATACAGTTGGAAACACGCTATATCTGTAAAAAATGCTTCGTTATATTTTCCCATTCTTCTTCCAAGCTACAGGAAGGTTTAGGTTTGCCAGCGTTTCGGTACCAGTAAGAAGCATTCCAGTCATCACCTTCTTTGCGATGGAGGTAAGCATGTACGTAAGCGACATCTTGTCCTTTCAGATCATTGACCAGGTCATGTGCATGGTTCCAGTTGTCTTTGCCATCATACCAGAGGGCTTCTAGCATGATGCTGATGCCAGCGGGTGGATGGCTCTGGGAAAGGCTGTTTTTAAAATCACTAAGGTCCATGGTCAGCGTATTTAGGTTAAGAAACAAAGTTAAAAAATCAGACTGGAAATTCCTGCTGATCTGTGGAGATGGTGATATAGATTAGTTTAACGAATTTTAAGAGAGTGAAATACAGGTTTTTGAGGAAAATCAATTTCTTTACAGTATGAAATTTTTAATGATTTTTTGGTCGCTTAGCTTGGCTTTGAATGCCCCAAAAGAATACCATGCGATAGAGGTACCCTTCGTCTACGGTAAGCCCGAATGGGGCTGGGGGAGGATTTATTATACCTTCGAAACACCTTATGATCCAGAGAAAAATACCGTGCTGGTAGTGTCAGATGCCCTCACCTTTTACAGTGGTGGTGATGCTTGGCCCGATCCCCTTCGCCTGAAGTTCAATGTCGTCACCGTCATGGGGAGGGAGCAGCAGCCAAACTTTGGGGAGAACCTATGGCGGAAAGGTAAAATCGACTGGTCAATGGCCTATCAGGTGTTCAATTCGGTCCAATTGGTCAATGACCTGGAGGCTGTCCGGGAGGTCGTGGCCAAGGGGAATAAGGTAAGCTTATTTGGGGTGTCGTCTTCGGCAGAGCTATTGCACCGGTATATGGCTAAATATCCCAAACGTGTCCATGGTGCCATAAGCATTGATCCTTTGCTCCTGGAGCTGCAGCATTCCATGGGGATTACTATTAAAAAGACTCCTGATGAATATTTGCCCGTTAATACAGAAGAGAATCATGGAAAAGCAGAAAACGTTGCCTTGGCAATTCGCTGCTTCGAGCACCTGTATGCTTTGCAAGGGATGGATGGTAAGGAGGTGCATTCACCAAAAAATACAGGATGGATTGGCGAGAAGTCGGTACCTGTAATGGCAGAATATGCTCGACACCCATTTCAGGTAAAAGGGATTCATTATGATCAGGTGGCTGATTTTGAGGGGAAATCAGTGGTTTTTTCCGGTGTCACAGACAGTTTAGCGGATCAGCGGGTAGATCAGGTCTTGGCCGCCCACTACCAAGACGGTGATTTTTTCCTGTTCAATGACGGGCATGGGTTGCCGCATTATCGAAATCATCCTGTATTTATCAGGTTTGTCCAAGCATTTTTGGAAGAGGATCTAACCGGAAAGCAGGCGGTCTATCAAGAACTCTGGAAGGAAGGGATGATTTACCCAAAGGAAGACCGTTGGGATTTATGATAACTTTCTCCCATTTGGCAAAAAGATTAATAGACATAAGTAAGCGGGAAAATTTTGGTGATGTAGTGGAAGAGCCGAATTGGAGTGTGGGTAGGATTTCGAAACACTGAAAGAATTGGAATCTGTAGAAAATAAGCTGGTGATTTTTACTAGTTATAATAATCCTTGGCTTACTCAAAAAGAAAACGATGGTTTGGCAAGGCTACTTTTTGAGCGTAAAACATCCACGTATGAAGGAGGAATGGGCGTCCTGGGGATAGCTTGGTGGCCTGGCACATTTCAGTCCAATCAGGTCAGTGCCTGCTTGGTACCGTATATGGACCCGTATCCTACTTTTTTGAAAATGACTGGCGTAAATATACCTTGAAATAAATGTTGCATGGGGGTGATATTTTACCTATTTTAGGGAGCTGAAAGAGAGTGGTATAAGAATGATGTTATAAAACTATCGTAATATGCTCCATGCAATGGGAAAAGGTCTTAAGAAGGCTTATTTTATCACCAAGTCTTTCTATAGCGCTGAACCGGCCAAGGACTATGAAATCTCGTTGATCAATAAACTGGAACATGACCTTTTGAAAGGTAAAATTTAAACCAGGAACCCCCAGCGATAATGGTTAAGCTGAGGAAAATCTACCAAGGACATTTGAAGCGTTTTATACCGTCACCATCCATTATGAAAGAACACATTCAGCAGGATTAGGGAGTGGTTTATTTTACCTAATCTTTAAGACTATGGAGGGCACGAAGACGTTATGTTAGTACAAGCTTAACTATCCAAAAGATTTTAAGTCCTGATCTGGCTCTGCAAGCAAAACCAGCTTTAGCCAAATGCCAGATTGGGCACCAATTTGAGAGGCGTTTTGGGACGCCTCTTTTTGATTTGTGGTTTTGTCCCTTCAGGTTGTATTGGGTCAAGTGAAAAAGTTGGGGGATTAGGGTTGGTTCCGATAGCACGCAGATGGTACATATTAATAAGATTTGCGCTGATTTTTTATAATAAACGCGATTTAAAATACCGTCATAGCGAGGAAGTATAGCCTGTCCCGAGCTATCGGGAACGTGGCAATCCCGTATTAAGAAAACGAGATTGCTTCACTCCGTTGCTCTGCATTCGCAATGACGGATTTATACTGATTTCATAATCTACACATTACTATTGCTAAATTAAAGAGAAATATGCTTACCAAAACCACCTGGAAATCTCTCATCCCCCAGAAATATTACTTGGTCCGTTGTACAGAGGATCGAGGGATCAAGGGTAAGCGGGGAAGTTGGGGGCGGAACAATTTTGATAGCACACTGATGATGCCGATAGAGCAGATATCTGCTGATTTTTTTAATATCGGAGGCTGGAACGAAGCCATAGTATTTTGTTGGATAGTATACAGATAAATTGGGTAAAGCTGACGGCATGAATCCCTATATTTTAGTTTGGTTTCTTTTTTGTTTTTTGCCACAAAGCTCTAAGAACCAAAGCTGTTTGTTTTTTATGAAATTTGGAATCCTCCTACAAAACACTTCGTGTCTGGGCGACTTCGTGGCAACATACCAAATGAATGGAAACCTTAGGAAATTCCCCTAGAAATATGGCTTGATTCATCACTTGGGGAACCACAGATAGATACAGATGAATACGGATATGTGGAAGGAGGACAACTTCGTTAGCCTGGGTATGTAATCCCTTTGAGCGATGGCGTTTTTCCGTACTTTTTATCCCTATGAGCTAAAATTCTCCCAATATTCCGATCTTAGAATTTTAAGTTCTTTCAAAGCTACCCATTCCATGGATGGACCCAGCCGTCCCTGTAATTTCGTTTGAGGAGAGCTGTAGCTTCAGGATCACCCTCGATGATTTTATGGACAGGGTCATAGATCACAGGTCTGCCAAGTTCCATGGAGAGATTGGCAAGGATGCAGGAAGCAGAAGAAATGTGGCCTTCCTCAATGTCTGCCACTGGTCGTGAATTGTTTTCGATGGCCTGGAGGAAGTCTTTCAAGTGATTTCTGGTAGCCGGGGCGGCATGTAATTCGATGCGCTCTTCTTTGAGGTCTTCAGGGTATTTTTCCTTTTCATAGATGACATCACCATGAATGGGCTCTCCGTCACCATGAGGGATATAATCATACTGCATCACACTGGCCTTTAAGGTGCCATTTTCACCGTGGAGGATAAATGCCCACGGGTATTCCGGATCGTCAGGATTGCCCCAAGTACGATGTTGCCAGATGCAGTTGAGTTCGTTGTATTCGAAGATGGCGGTTTGAGTGTCAGCAATGTTTGATTTACCGTCTTTCTGCACATAAATCCCTCCGGTAGAAGAGATTTTTTGTGGCCAGCCCAGGTCCAGCATCCATCTTACCGTATCCAGCATATGCACACACATGTCGCCCATGATGCCATTGCCATACTCCATAAAGGCCCGCCACCAGCTGCCATGTGGAAGTTTGTCATAGGGGCGGAGTGGAGCTGGTCCGGTCCAGTTTTCATAGTCCAAGAAATCAGGGACTGGCTGTACAGGAGGATTGCCTTGGGCGCGCATGTGGTAATAGCAGCACATTTCCACGTGGGAGATTTTGCCAAGCAGTCCTTTGTCCACGATTTCCTTTTTGGCTTCGATAAGGTGTGGGGTGCTCTTTCGCTGGGTGCCCACTTGGACTGTGCGATTGTGTTTGCGGGCAGCGGCAAGGATGGCCTCACCTTCCAGTACATCCACACTGATGGGTTTCTGAAGATAGAGATGAGCTCCTGCTTCGATGGCCGCGATGGCCTGCAGGGCATGCCAATGATCTGGTGAGCCGATCATCACGATGTCCAGTTCGTTTTCATCGAGCAATTTCTGAAAATCGCTGTAGGTTTTTGGGGTGTTGCCCGAAAGCTGCCGCTGGCTGACCAGTTCTCCTGCTTCCCGGAGCCGGATACGGTCCACATCACATAGCGCGACGACTTCCACGGGAGCCACTTGGATCAATTTAAAAAGGTCACTTTTCCCATACCAGCCCGTACCGATCAGGGCTACTCGGTAGGTTTTGTCGGCACTTGCAAAGCTAACATTGAATGCGCCCAATGAGGCAAGGGTAAGAGAAGCTGCTGAGCTTTTGATAAAATGACGGCGGTTGATAGCATTATTGGTTATCATGGATTAGGTTTAATAGGTTTATGAATCATCGTTGAGGTAAATAAGGCAGAAAATAGTGGAAAGTAGGCGGATTTCACAGATTTTCGTGGAATTTGTTATGGAAAAAAACAGTTTGAAAGTTTTTGAAAAAAGATTCATGTAGACTATTGAATATTTCAGATTTAATGCCCCTTAGTTAAGGGGGGGCAGGGGGGGAGCACCTCTTTTTTTTATCATGTCCCACCGAACGTTAGTAGTTTTTGCAGATTTTATCCCTTTCCTTTTTTCCATTGAGAAAATCATGGTCTCCATTTATGGTCATGATTTTCCAAACAGATATATTGAACGGCTCTGAACGGTATACTATGGTAAAGTATTCCAACATAAGGCCCTAGGATAAATTCACGGTAACTAAACGGCAATGATTCCGGGTTTAATTAGGAGGTGAAAGAAATCAGGACAATTCCCAATTGAGGAGGTATTTTTATTAATTTTGGGTTTTAAATCGCAAAAAATTAACATAAAACCGATCTGATATAGTGAAATTAAAGCAAAAACGGAAGCTAGTAAGGTATTTGGATCTTTTGGACCAACCAATCCGGTTTAATCCATTTGTTTTTAGTCGGACATTTTTACTGTGGGCATTCTTGGGCCTGATAGGTGGGATTATTGCTGGAGTTTATTGGATCGGCCTTGAATTTCTGATGCACAAGCTTGCCTTTTTTAGCGGATGGCAAGTCATCCCTTTGATGGCCATTTGTGGCCTATTGGCCGGCTTGATCATTCATATTATCGGTGACCCCGGAGAGATACATCTTATCGTGAACAATATCCGGTTTAACAAAGGGAAGCTCGATCCCAAGAACAATCCTTCTATGGTACTTTCCTCCTTACTGTGCGTGGCATCGGGAGGAAGCCTTGGGCCGGAAGCTCCGTTGGTACAAGTAACCGGCTCCACAGGAACTTGGTTTGGGAAAATGTTGCGGTTGAAAGGTGAAGAATTAAGGTCGATGAGCATTGCAGGAATGGCTTCAGGTTTTACGGCATTATTTGGGGCTCCTTTGGGAGGAAGTTTGTTTTCACTGGAGATACTCCACCATAAATATGCTGTTGAATATTATAAAGCCATTATTCCGGCATTTGTGGCAAGTTGTTTTAGCTATTTGGTATTTGCACTGATCGTTCATTTGGGGCTAGGCCCGACATGGGATTTGTCCGCTTATGAGTATTCTGGTATTTTTGACTTTGGATACGCAGTGCTGTTTGCTATAATTGGAGCCGCTTTGGGGTGGGGATTTGTTTTTTGTACAAAGTTTTTTAAATCACTTTTCGAAAAGAAACCTATCCCTATTTATATTAAAACCTTGATAGGAGGGTTATTACTTGGAATTATCGCATTTTATTTTCCGATTACGCGGTATTTTGGCCATCATGAAATAAATGAGCTGCTGTCAAGCGATTTTTCCCTGACATTTTTGTTCGGGATTTTGGTTTTTAAGATCATCGCTATTTCTATCACTGTTACCTCCGGTTGGCGTGGAGGGTTTATCATTCCCTTGTTTTTTGTAGGAGCTACGTTGGGGCTTATCTTGTACCAGTTGTTTCCTGCAATAAACTTGACCTTGGCGATTGTGAGCTGTATGGCAGCTATCAATGCCTGCGTTACCCGTACTCCGATGAGCACTACTATTTTATTGGCCACTTTGACGGGGTTTGGTCATATTATCCCTATTTTTTTCGCGAGCCTGACGGGATATTTTTTGGCACCCAAAATACCTTTTATAGGTTCACAGATGGTCAAGGAATAAATAAGGAGGGGCGTTTTTCGTAACGCTGTGGCTTGTTGAATAGTTTTTGCCCGATCACGAAGCAATAGGTGCTTTCTAACGGTTAACTAGCTGATTTTATGATATTAAAAATTTACAGAAAAAAGAATAAAAAAACACTATCTAGCCATATTTTTACTGTTAGCCAGTGCGGTCTTATTTGTTGTAAATACTCTGATGGAAGAGAATTTTGACCAGGGGTTTTACCTCCGCATAGCATCCAATGTGCTGTTGATGATAGGTATGGGGTTCATACTCTATTCAATGAAAAACCAACATAGAAAATAGACCACTTTTTAAAACTGCTTGAGGAACAACTTTTTTTTCCCAGTGCCGTTTGGAAATTACAAATGGTAAAAGGATTGGAAAAAAAGCGTAAGACTAAAAAGTGGCATCCAATAGCTGTATTGGCGCTATTGACGCTTTTGCTATGTTCGCCTTGTTCGGTCAGAAATACCATTCAGAAGGCTTTTGGAGCCACGCATACCCAAGTGCTCAATAAGAGTAAAGCTGTTCAGCCATTGTCTTCTTGTTTTGCCATTGATGATACCACGGCGGTTCACGCTATGGTGGATTTCACTGCTGAACTGACTCCTGCACTCACCTTGATTGCAGCATTTATCCAATTTGAATGGAATGAGCAGGATCAGCGTCCAACATTTTTTTATGCTAAGCTAGGAACCGCGGTAACTGTTCCCTATTATATTTTGTATCAGAATTTTAAGACCCATCTGTAAGTTTCCTTTTTTGAATTAGAACTTCTCTTAACCTCGCTTTTGGCTAAACTGGAGGTGAAATATATTAGATAGCGTAGTAGGATTGTGTAAAAGAACAATACCGCTGCTGGCGTTTCTACCCTTCGTATTCTTAAGCGATATTAATTTTCCATAAACATTCTTTTGGTGCCAAGCATCGAGGAGTGTAAGAATACATCCCAAAAAAAATGAAACATAAAATAGCATTGCTTGCCATGGTCTCCCTACTGCTGGCTGGCCAGGCAGATGCACAAACTCATACCAATAAAGAAAAATCAAACTATTTTGTATTGACCAGAAATGTAGCGCAGCTCAAGCCGATTTTGTTGGCTGCAGAGGCGTTGGCCAAGGAAGGCGGAAGCAAATTTGGCGAATTCCAAGTGGTTATTTGCGGTAAGGCCGTAAGAGACCTAGTGAATGAAAAGACCATGGTTCCATTGCTGAAAATGGCTCATGATCGTAAAGTTACGCTCTTGGCCTGTGGTTTTTCATTGCAAAAGTTTGACGTGAAGTCGGCTGAGTTGCCATCTGGGATCGGTGTGATCGAAAACGGCATCCTCTACGGATTGCAACTACAAAAAGAAGGATATTATTCCATAACGCTTTAAAAAACGATGAAGATGAACATAAAAAATGACGCAGGTCTTATGACACTTTCCTTGAGATTAGTGGTGGGCTGGACTTACTTTTCGGCCCTTTACAGACGGACTGTTTTGACTGATAAACTCAATCCAGAAATCAGCGGTTATATTGGCGAAAAATTCAACCACTTTCTGCCCCATGCATTGGGCATCAAACCTATTATCCAGTACTTGGTCGAAAATCCAGATTGGCTTTGGTGGGCAATGGTGATCTTTACGTTGGTGGAAGGTATAGTGGGGTTGATGATCATGTTGGGTGCCTTTACCCGATTGATGAGTGTTGGGGTTTTTGGGTTGGCCATGGGGATTTTATTGGGCTCAGGATGGATTGGGACTACATGTCTTGATGAATGGCAAATTGGGGTACTGGGAATAGCTACGGGTTTCGTGCTCTTTTTGACGGGTAGTGGCAAATATTCCATTGACCATTACCTTCTTCAGCACAATTATGATTTCACTAAGAAAAAATGGTTTGCCTGGATGGCTTCCGGAGAATTACCCGTCAAAGCACATCTTTATTCCAAGTTGGTGCTTGCAGGTTCATTGGCCATATTGGGAATTTCGTTGATGACTAACCAAATTTTCCATGGAGGCTTATGGGGACCACTCCATAACAAATCCGTGAAGCCAAAACTGGAAATTACGGAAGGTAAGCTCACTGACGAAGGTGTGGAGTTTAATGTTTTCAGGACAGAAGGAGTGGATGTCTATGGTGCCTGGATCATAGACGTGGAAGTAAAGGATAGTGCAGGAAATAAGGTGTTTGGACTTTCCAACGAAGAATTGGCTACCATGGATCCCGCGTCAATAGAGAATTATTATGTCGCAAAAGTAAAGCCTGGAAAACATAGCTTGGTGATACCGCTGGGAGGTAAGGCTAAAATAAACTTGATTGCTTCCGAGCTGACAGGATTGACCGAAGGTACTTATACCTTGAAAATAACCGACATTAGCGGTGCCAGCTGGGATTATCAGTTGAAAAAATAAAGGTTTTCTCTTGGGTACGGCAAAGAGGCAGTGCCAGTGCAATGCACTGGCACTTTTAATGCTGTTCATATTATGACCAAGTCATTTGCTTCAGCCAAAATCACTAATTTTTGCGGATGGAGCATATATTTTATCCAAGGCTTGCAGATGCCATAGTGCCATTGTTACATTAGTAGGATAAACTGTTTTTTTAGCATTTATTAGAATTAGCTATTTTCATGAAAAACACCAAGCATCTACGGGACTTATTGATCCCAAGTATTAAAGGGGGAGCATTCTTGGCCGGAGCGGCTTTGATACTAGCGAGCTGTCAAGAGAATACCCACACGGTAACCATTGAGGTGAAAAATCCCGCCGAAGTGGATAAAACCGCCGCCACTGTAGAGGTTCCTGCTCAAATCCTTCAGCAAACGATCGAACAGTACGGCACTGAAAAACTAGTGGTTACCGACAGTGATGGCAAGGCCCTACTCAATCAATGGGTGGATTTGGACGGAGATAATACCGTTGACCAATGGCTGTTTCAAGTGGATTTGGAAGCGGGGGAATCAGGCACTTATACTGTTCGTCCCTTGAAGGAAGGAGAGGAGCAACCCACTTCCGAACAGCAGACTTTTTCGCGCTTTGTACCAGAACGCACGGACGATTATACCTGGGAAAACGACCGTGTTGCTTTTCGTACTTATGGTCCCGATGCCCAGCGTAGGATTGAGCAAAAGCTCCCGGACGGTACCCTTTCCAGTGGCATGGATTGTTGGTTAAAACGGGTGGATTATCCCATTATCGATAAATGGTACAAGGAAAACGACGAGAAAAAAGGCGCCTATCATGTCGATACCGGCGAGGGGTATGATCCCTATCATGTGGGCTCCAGTCGAGGGATTGGTGGAATCGGTATTTGGGAGAATGATTCTCTCTACACTTCCCGAAACTTTGTGAGCTATAAGCGGATCGCTGTGGGGCCGATCAGGACGATTTTTGAACTGACCTATGCTCCATGGGAAGTGAACGGTAAAATGGTCTCCGAGACCAAGCGCATCAGCCTGGACCTGGGCAGTAACCTGAACCATTTTGAATCTACTGTGAAGAGTGAAGCCTCCGTGCCAAATGTCACCATCGGCATTACGCTGCACAATAAAGAAGGACAGGTAGCCATAAATGATGAATCGGGTATTTACCGCTACTGGGAGCCAATGGACAAAAGTGAACTTGGGCTGGGCATTGTGATGGATCCTTCTGATGTCATCGAGTCCAAAGACCACCGTGTGGATTACCCGGATGGCAGCCAGCTACTGGTCATGGCCAAACCTACTAAAGGAAAAGTTAGTTATTATGCAGGATTTGGCTGGAAAAAAAGTGGTCAATTTGACAATGCCGCTGAATGGGATGCCTATCTGAAGCAGTTTGCCAAAGGACTGGAAAAACCATTGGAAGTGAGTGTTAGTGGCACGATTCGAACAGTAAGTATCAAAGAAGAGTAAAGAACCAAGAGCTAAGAATAAGTATCAAGATAGAGGAAAGGGGTAAAGAAGTAAAGATGATTGCATGTCTCTCTCCTTGCAAGGGAGGTTAGGTGGGGTTCTTTTGAAGCAATTTCAGGTCGCAACACTTGTGCGCCGCGGCGTAGATAGGCTAATGTGCATTTCGGGTTAAAGTCATCCATACACCAGACTGTGCGGGTTTTTTTTCTCGTGAAATATGTTAGTTTTGTTTTCCAGAGAAGCAAAAGCAGCATTACAATGCTGATCAATTGCATTATTGCTGGTTTCGCTATCCTTTTTAATGAGAGGCTGAAAAGGGATATGGGAAAATGAAAAGCCAGCAAGTTTTTGGCGGTTGGGTAATCGATTGCACAGGCCGTTTTGAAGTGAAAAATTATTTTCTAATTATATAAATAAACAATTAACATGCATACGAACATCGTAACCAGATACGGAGCGCATCCTGATGATGTCAAAGGCTATGACACCCAAAAGTTAAGGGATCATTTTTTGATCGAGAACATCTTTCAAGATGATAAGATCACTGGCGTTTATTCCATGTTTGACCGCTATATTGTAGGAGGAATTGCTCCGGTGAACAAAGCCTTGGAACTGGAAACTGTAGATCAGCTGAAAGCGGAGTATTTCTTGGAGCGTCGTGAGCTAGGTGTGATCAATGTAGGGGCACCGACCCTGATCACCGTAGATGGTACCGATCATAAGGTGAACACACGCGAAGCACTATATGTGGGGCGGGGAGTAAAAGAAGTGATTTTTAACCCTTCCACAGAAGGACAGGCGTTTTTGTACTTTAACTCTGCGCCGGCCCATACTGCTTATCCAACCAAAAAAGTAGGATTGGATGATGCTGAAAAAGTAGAGCTGGGATCCATGGAAGAGTCCAATCACCGCGTGATCAACAAGTTGATCGTGAACAGTGTCGTGAAATCCTGCCAGTTGCAGATGGGCATGACCCAGCTCAAGCCAGGAAGTGTATGGAACACCATGCCTGCCCACACGCACGATAGAAGAATGGAAGCATATTTTTATTTTGATTTGGCCGAAACTGCGGCAGTTTGCCACTATATGGGACAGCCGCACGAGACACGCCACATCTGGATGAAAAACCATGAAGCAGTATTGTCACCAGCATGGTCTATCCACGCAGGTTCAGGTACTTCCAACTATACCTTTATCTGGGGAATGGCCGGAGAAAACCTTGATTATGGCGACATGGACAAAGTAGCTGTAACAGATATGAAATAAGAGGCTGTGAATAGTCGGCTTTCGACCACAGACCCCATAGTGTCCAATAACCATTAACCAAATAACTATTAACCAAATATGAAAGAATTATTTGATCTATCAGGAAAAGTAGCCCTTGTCACAGGTGGTACCCATGGTCTTGGGATGGCCATGGCAAAGGCTCTTGCTAAGAGTGGTGCTACCCTGATCGTAAATGGACATACACCTGCCAAGATGGAGAAGGCACTCGAAGATTATGCTGCTGATGGCATCGAGGCGCATGGTTATCTTTTTGATGTTACCAACGAAAAAGAAGTGGATGAGAAGCTTTCTGAAATAGAAAGTAAATTTGGTACCATCGATATTTTGGTGAACAACGCCGGAATGATCCAGCGTACACCTGCGCTCGAAATGGAAGTGGCAGATTTTGCCAAAGTGGTGAACATGGATTTGGTTTCTCCTTTTCTGATGTCCAAGCGTGTAGCAAAGGGCATGAAGGAAAAAGGAGGAGGCAAGATCATCAATATTTGCTCCATGATGAGTGAACTCGGCCGAAATACGGTGTCTGGCTATGCTGCTGCAAAAGGTGGTCTGAAAATGCTGACCAGAAACCTGGCGACTGAGTGGGCCAAATATAATATCCAGGTAAATGGGATCGGCCCAGGTTATTTTGCCACCGAGCAGACTGCCCCGATCCGTGTGGACGGCCATCCGTTCAATGACTTTATCATCAACAGAACGCCTGCAGGCAGATGGGGAGATCCTGAAGATTTGCAGGGAACGATGGTCTTTTTGGCCAGCCAGGCCAGTAACTTTGTCAATGGCCAGATTGTCTATGTGGACGGAGGGATCCTTGCGACGATTGGCAAGCCGCACGGCGAAGAATAAAATGTGAAAATTAACTGATGAAAAGCCTTCCTGGATATTTCTGGGAGGGTTTTTTTGTAGCAAGTATCAAGATAGAATAAAAAACAGAGGATCTAGGATCAAGCAATATTTCTGGGGGCTGGAGAAGATTTATATTCATTTGGTATGTCGCCACGAAGTCACCAAGACACGAAGTGTTTTGTAGGCGGATTCCAAATTTCATGGAAAACAAACAGCTTTGGGTCTTAGAATCTTTGTGGCAAAAAAACAAAAAAGAAATCCTAATAAAATAAAGGGATTCATGCCCTCAACTTTTTCGCTTGCCTCCTTTTTAGCACATTTTGAGGACCAAGCAATATTTCTGGAAGATGAGAGATTTCCAGGTGGTTTTGGTAAGCATATTTCTCTTTGATTTAGCAATAGTAATGTATAGATTATAGAATCAGTATAAATCCGTCATTGCGAATGCAGAGCAACGGAGTGAAGCAATCTCGTTTTCTTAATACGGGATTGCCACGTTCCCGATAGCTCGGGACAGGCTATACTTCCTCGCTATGACGGTATTTTAAATCGCGTTTATTATAAAAAACCAGCGTAAATCTTATTAATCTGCATCATCTGCGTGTTATCGAAACCAACCCTAATCCCCATAACTTTTCCGCTTGATCCAGGATCTACAGTAGCCATGGATTAATGAGTCCTTTTCCCCAGTACCGACAAACATTTAAAATAAGGATTAGTAGATTCTTCAATTAAAATTTAAGCAGGGGCATACTCAAAAGTAAGGTTTTATATGAAATACTGTGGGTAAATTATCCACGGGACTGTCCCGCTTGTGCGGATAGATCAGGGAAATGGTTTTGTTCCTACGGCACAAAGCCCCCTGGAGGCAACCTGATCTTACCAAACTTAAATGCCTACTCACTATTTTAGCCGACAGAAGTGTTAGCAGGGATGCTCCTTATGAGCATTAGCTTTGTAACAGGAATTGGATACAGCATCCTAACGGTTCCGTAGGTACTGACCATGGGCAGAAAACATATATGATTATCGACTGCATCAGGAGTATGGGTGCCCCATTCATCCTTCCACGCGATTCTTCGATCTCCATAACCCGCTAGGGCTCAGTTTACCCATAGTAAATCATATAGAACCAAAAATAGCTTTGACGATTCCATGGTTTGAAGTGCCAGTGTCTTTGTGGTCTTCGTCAACCAACCGGTCATTGTAAATCTGCATTCCATCAAATGCCCGGATTTTTCTTGGGAATTGTCATTAAATTCCTGTGAGACCAAAATTTGGTTGAGAGATCGCTGGATGTTTTGATAAATAGAGATAAAAAGTAACCATGCTTAATTCTCGGAATTGAGCATGGCTAAGTGAGTTTAATGAAAACAAATCAAAGGAGTAGTAGTTTCTTTTTATTCACTTAATGCTGTTGGTAAGTTACCATATTTAGCTATTGGAAAAAATACCGTAAATGGGGTATTTTGTGTTAAATTGTTGTTGCTCAGCGATGGTTGGTGAGTGGTAGCCTATGGAGTAATTGTACGTTTTCTTTTCGCTGGTACCAATCATTAAATACCAACTCCAGTTCGTTTACGGTAAATGTACCGAAATCAGTATGCCTATTGGACTCAATCGTTTGGAGGAATTTATTTTTGTTTTTTAGTGGATATTTATAGCGCATGATGGTGCTGTGGGCCGTTTGAATGGCATAACGCTTGTCCAGACTTTGCTGAAGGGATGACGATTTGAAGTGCTGGCGTAACCGATCCCGTAAATACTGAAGGGCTTCCCCGTCCGGATATCCCTGTAGCAGTACTCCTGCAGGGCTTAGCGTGACACCTGCAAAGTGGATTTTGAAAGGAGGAGTTTCAGAGAGGCTTTTGAGGATGACACAGATATATTCCTTTGGGTTTATTTGCCTGAGCTGAAATCCCTCATAACAGGAAATGATAGACATGATCGTAATGTGCAGGTCGGATTGGGGATAATAATATTGTGAGGGATCAAGTAGCTGCAGTTTGTTCAGAAAAGCAGCGATATTGGTTTTGCAGTTAAGATCGGGTCGGGCCAGTAAGGTGATGCCACGTCTGGTATCGGAAAGGTCGCCGATTTTTTGATCTACCTCGTATTCATCTTTGATTAATTGCTGGCGTGCGGCTTGAAAAAGTGATTGATAATGTGATTTTGGCTTCATGGATAGCAGGTGAAATAATTTCAGGATTAAGGATGAAAATAAATTACTTGCGTCCGAGAAAACAATCGTCAAATTGAAAAAATCAACTGTTTTAACCCCTAAATCCCCTAAAGGGGACTCCCTAAAGCTTCCCTTTAGGGGATGGGAGCTATTTTAGGGATAGGGATAAAAACCCTCAAATTCTATTTAAAGACAGTTTTGATCATATTTGAAATTTGGTCGGACGCCAGTAAAAATAAATAAAAGTCCACAAATTACTCCAATGTAAACGAATTACTTGATATTATATGTATATACATGAATTATATTTGACAGGATACGGTTATACAGTTAAATAATAATGTGATTATGCAGAATTGTGCAAGTAATCAAATTCATTAGAAGAAAGTCCACGAATTACACGGATTGCCACGAATTTTTTTATGTTAATCATTGATTGATATAAGGCATTTTGCTGAATATGCTCAAACTGGCAGAAAAGCGTATAATCATAAATGATAATTCCCTCCGGGATGGAAGGACCTTAAAGGATAAAAGGATGAAAAACTTAGGTGATTTTAATCGTTTTACAAGTAATTTGAAAGAAGATGGCCCGCAAATGCCGGTGTTGTTTGTCGGCCATGGCTCACCCATGAATGGAATCGAAGACAATGTGTTTTCAGGTTATTGGAAAAAGCTGGGGCAAGAAATTCCCCGTCCAAAGGCCGTTTTGGTGGTTTCTGCCCATTGGCTGAGCCGGGGAACGCGGATTACAGCCATGGATTTTCCAAGAACCATTCATGATTTTGGTGGATTTCCAAGAGCACTCTTTGAGGTTCAATACCCGGCGCCAGGCCACCCTGATCTGGCAAAGGCAACAGCTGAAGGCTTTTACACAGCAAAAGTGGAACTTGATCACGAATGGGGATTGGATCATGGCACCTGGACGGTGGTGCGCCATATGTATCCGGAAGCAGACATTCCTGTACTTCAGCTAAGTATTGATTATTATCAGTCTCCCCAATACCACTATGAACTGGCCAAAGAGCTCCTTCACCTTCGCAAAAAGGGAGTGTTGATCATCGGTAGTGGTAATATGGTGCATAATCTACGTATGGTGGCATGGGACAAATTAAGTGAGCCTGAGTACGGCTATGACTGGGCTATCGAAATGAATGAGCAGTTTAAGCAACTGATCACTGATGGAAATCATCGGGCATTGATGGATTTCCATAAGCTGGGCAAAGCTGCACAGCTGGCCATTCCCACTCCCGATCATTATATTCCGCTGCTTTATATTTTGGGGCTGAAAAGAGGAGGGGAGAATGTCCGTTTTTTTAATGATAAAGTAGTGGGCGGCTCCTTGACCATGACCTCAGCGGTGTTTGGATAGACGTAAGATGAAAAAATCAAACGTAAATCCTGACCTCAAAATACTTGGGATTTGGAATTCCCTAAAATAGTCAAATCTTCTAATTTTAAAATTTTTCAACTTTCCCAAATCCTACTGACATAGGGCTGTCACTGGTCAGTGTTTTCTTTGTAATACAAATTGATTTTAAACCTTTTAAAAAGACATTATTATGAAAACGCAATCCGCAACAGCCAGTCAGGAATTATTTGTATCTACCGAAGTCATGTTAAAGCATTGGCAGGGACACAGAAACCTTACCCGCAGGACCATTGAAGCCTTCCCTGAAGACAAGCTTTTCAACTATTCGGTTGGAGACATGCGTACATTTGCGCAATTGGTGATGGAGATGATCGATATCGCTGTGCCTGGAGTGAAGGGGCTGGCCACCGGGAACTGGGAGCAGGTGGAGGAATTTGACCACACCAAATCCATGCCCAACACCAAGGAAGGTCTGCTGGAATTATGGGATAAAGTGACCAAAATAATCGATGAAACCTGGCCAAACATTACTTCAGAGCGGTTCCAGAAGGTGGAGGTGGCCTTTGGCCAGTATGAAAATGCCAACTATGATACCTTGTTCTATTTCGTGGATAATGAGATCCATCACCGTGGCCAAGGCTATGTGTACTTGAGAAGCCTGGGCATCGAGCCACCATTCTTCTGGGAGAGGTAATTTGAGTATGGAGTAGTCAGTATTGAGTAATGAGCAAGAAATCCATTTGTCACTTTTGTAATGGGAAGTGGCAGGTGGATTTTTGATATATTGGCATTGTTCAAGCCTTAAATGGAACAGTGACTTGGACCAAATGAGACGAAGAATTTACTTAAATTTTTTACCAGTAGCAATTGATTAATACTAAAATACATGGGTTTTGTGATGTTGCGTATATTTGCGTAGGTGGCTTTCACAAACTTTTATAATACAACTATTAGGTTTAGTGTGTGATTATTTTTCAACTAAATATTGTAATATGAAAACTGTAAGAAGCTACACACACACACGAGGACATTTTGCTTGGATACTAGTACTGACTTCCTTTTTTTGGTATAGCTGTTAGGATGTAGGGCAGGGAGAAATCTTATCTGAGGCTAATAAGTCGGGGAAATAGGATGGTGGAAAGATTCAGAATGGACGGTTTGTTTTTCCATCCAGTGCCTCCTTGAGCAGTTCCATTGAAGAATTTAAGCAGGAGGATGACGACGCTACTGCTGAGAAATTTGAAAAATACTATGAAAGTGGATTCCGGTCTCATAGGGCTATAGTAAGTCCTGAAAATGAATCCTTGCAGGCGAAGTTTTCTGCCGAATATAAGCTAAAGAGAAGGACTGAGGGATTGAGTGTTGATGATAGTGAGGAGAGCGAGTTGATTGCCGATCCTTATCTTGCGTCGTTTGTCAATGACAACAATGAAATTATTGTGAATGATACGCTGTATAGGTTTACGGAAGAGGGACTTTTCTTTTCGCATGTCAAGGATTCCGTTGATCTGTTTGATTACCTTAACGATGCCAAAAAGTCCGGGTCTTTTGGTAATAAGGTCGATCCATGCATAATGGTCAGGATGGAGACAGGTGTTTCATCCGTTGATAAAGGCGTTTATAAATTTATAGCTCCTGCTCCATATGAATGTGGGACAGGAGGAGGATCGGGAGGATATTCGCCGATACCCTCTTATCCACAAACCAGTGCTGAAGAAAAATTACAGGAAAGAATTAATAGTCTAATAAGATGCAATGATCATAGTAATTGGATATTCGAACCATTCGGAAAAAGGAAGTTTTGTCTTAACTATTTCGATGATAAGCACCGGATAAAAACGGAATTTTGGGATCAGGATTATAAATTCTATAAATCCGTTGGAGTCCTTGCCAAGACCCAAAGAAGAAGGTTTGGGGTATGGTGGGCATCGGAGTCCGATGAGCTTCATTTAGGGATCAACCGCATACTACTAAAATATAAATTTCCTGAACCTAAAATTAAAATAAAACAGCCCAGTAGTTTGTTCAGCACTGATTTCAAAGCACCACTTTATTTGTATGGCGGGAGGTTCAAGGCAAGGGAAAGCCAAATCAACCAAGGGCTCTATTTTGTAGATGTGCAGATTGATGTGACTGAAAATGTTTTACCGTTTTTTAAGATTGAAACATCAAATATTCTTAATATTTATATCCCAAATCTTCCTGTTATCGACGGATATAAGCTGAAATTGACCACAGAGGATATCACCAGTAAATCCAATATAAAGGAATTGTATAAAATGGGGACTGATTTTATAAGTAGCCAAATTAACAGTGGAAACCCGAACCAACCGTTTGCGGTCACCTATCAGAAAAGTGACAAGGAAATCGAGACAATTTACTTTGATGAGCGGTATAGTGTGACGAATGAGAATAAGATTAAGCGGATATTTTATGAAGATGCGAGCTTCCAGCTTTTTGCCGGATGGGGATCAGCAAAAGGATGGAAATATACAGTGAAGCCCGCTGAGAATTCATTTATCGATTATACCCACTATGAAGTGGACGTTTATGGTCTGGCCAGACGTGGCAATGCCTGGAAAGGAAGTAGACTAATATTTTGAATTATTTGTAGAAATTTTAGTTGTTGATGTTTTTTGGTAAGCTGACACTAGATCAACACCGAAAGTGCATCGAGAGAATTCTGAATCCCAAAACTAAGCTTGAATAAGTGAGATTTTCTAAACTAATTGGAATAAAACATGATAAAGAAGTCAATTGTAATAATTGTATTAATCTTTTGCAGTGGACATATTTACGGGCAGAACAGGTGGATATCCAATGTAGAGATAGATTTCGTCTTCCCCCAGAAGAAGGAGTACACCTATTTTGATGGCCGGAAGAACAATGACGTGAAACTTAAAGACCATGGGTTTCTGCTAAAATCTTTTGGCATACAGGGGGACTACAGTTACCTCTTATTTAAGAAATTCAGTATAGGTGCCTTAGGCGGTTTTCAGACATTATCAAATCCCGATTATGTAATGCTGAAGCTGGGAGGGATCTTTAGGTACTATTTTGTAGATCCTGACAATGTGTATGTATATCTGCTGAGCAACTATAACTTTACGCTTGATCAGGAGAAGTTTAAAAACGGAGGCAATGTGAGGATAGGACTAGGTTTTCCAGTTCTTAAGCGATCTGGTTTTAATATCAATGCGAACATCTTTGCTGAAAACAATGTCCTTAGCCTAAGAGGAGCACGCCCCTTGCTTGGCTTTGTAGATGAAGAGCCTAACTCATTAGAAGTAAGTTCCTTCGGGATCAGCTTCGGAGTGAAATTCTAAATTCAGCGTAAGCAAAAAAGGGCCATGTAACTTTTCTGACCTACCGGAGAAACGTTAAACAACATTGAACTATATATTATGAAGCTATTTATTATAAGTATTCTGATCTTTTGTAGTGGATGTACTTATGCTCAAGATAGGTGGATATCCAATATAGAGCTAGATCTAGTCTTTCCGAACAAAAAACACTATTTATATTTTGACGGCAGGAAAAACTATGATGTGGAGTTGAAAGATCATGGGTTTTTATTGAAGTCCTTTGGTGTCCATGGAGATTATAATTACCTTTTGTTTAAAAAGCTGAGTATAGGTGTCTTGGGGGGATTTCAGACATTGTCAGATCCCGATTATGTAATGCTGAAGCTAGGGGGGATACTTAGGTACTATTTTGTTGACCCTAATAACGTGTATGTATATCTTCAGGATGCCCATAATTTCACCCTCGATAAAGACAAGTTTAAAAGTGGAAATAATTTCCGATTGGGACTGGGTTTCCCCTTTCTTAAAAGAGACAGGTTCAATTTAAATGCCAATATCTTCTTCGAGCAAAACTATTTTAAGTTAGACGGAACTAAACCGTTGTTGGGTTATGCGAATGAAGACCCTACTAGATTATCTGTCAAGTCCTATGGAATCAGCTTTGGTGTGAAATTTTAGATTTGGTCATAATTTGGTTTACCTCCTGTATTTGTCAAGTATGGGATAAATTGTAAAAAGTGCATTCACCAGAGTGAATGCACTTTTTTATTAGAACTAAATCGTCCAAGTCGGCAGACTTGGACCTATTACTGTCTAGATACCTGATACTAAAAATCCCATTCGATCACGGCCATCACTGGGAAATGGTCAGAGGGGTAAAGATTATGATAGGTATCGGTAAGGATACCGTATTTTTTGACATGTAGGAATTCACTCACGAAGACATGGTCGATGCGCTTGTCCGTGCTTTTGGTGTTGTTGAAGCTGTTAAAGGTGCCATTGTTTGCGTAGCGTATGTCCGCAGCTTTATAGCAGTCTTTAAGTTCTTCGGAATTTTCCAAAAGCAGGTAAGCGGGATTTTCCTGATCGACGTTAAAGTCTCCCGTAAGCATGACCGGGATACCTGCTTGGTCGGCTTCCTTGATCTTGCTGAGGATCAGCTTGCCGCTTTCTTGACGGGCTTCCGTACCCACATGGTCAAAATGCGTATTGAAGAAATAGAATTGCTGGCCACTGGCCTTGTCTTCCATTTTGGCCCAAGTGCAGATTCTCGGAAGGGCTGCGTCCCAGCCTTTGTTGGGCTTGGTGGTGTCTGTCGAAAGCCAAAAGGTATTGCTTTCCAGTACCTCAAATTTCTCCTTATTATAGAAGATAGCGGAGTATTCCCCCTTTTCCTCTCCGTCATCCCTGCCCACGCCGACATAAGCAAAGCTGGACAGGTGTTCGTCCAGGTATTCTACTTGGTGTTTTAGCCCTTCCTGGATCCCAAAGATGTCAAAGCCATGGAATTGGATCAGGTCCACTACTACCTCCTTACGGTGGCCCCAGTTATTGGGGGCATCACCGGGGTTGTCGTAGCGAATATTGAAAGTAGCCACAGTGAGCTGTTCACTTTGTGCCTGGGCCTTCATTGATAAAATAAATGTTCCCAGCAGTGCAAAGACTGCTACTAGATAAGTTTTAAATCGGTTTTTGCTCACTTTAATAGGCTTTAAGTTTTTTAAGAAAAGATTAAACAAGTGTCAATAATTGATTGGCTGCGGAAAACACTGGTCGACATTCCTGCCAAATACCCCTGTCAATCCGCGGCCAATTTACTGGTTATTTTTGGAATTACCAGCCTGGATTCTGTCCCAGAGCAGGATTCATCAGTAGGTCATTCTCAGGAATAGGATAGAGGTAATTTTTTTCCTCCCATTTGCGTGGCTGATGGTCCAGCCATTGGATCTCTCCTTTATTGCCTTCCTCCAGCTGCTGTGGATTGATCCCTGAGTCAAGGTTTTTGCTGACATTGATATAGGTCACCCCGTCCACTTGGCTGGATGGAAGTTGGGTGTAAAATGCCACATCAAGAATTCCATCTTCATTGAGATCTAGTGGAGTATTGAGAGCTGGTACATAGAACCCATTCCAAGGCATTTCCATTAACTCGCCTTTGTTCCATCGGACGATATCATAGAATCTGAATCCCTCCAAAACCAACTCAATGCCTCGCTCTCGTCGGATTTCCAAAAGCACAGGATCCGTGATTTCGGGAAAATAGGTTTGTTGTAAGTAAGGGTCAGACATTGTGGGCATGCTAAGGTTTCCGGTGATGCCAGCCCTTTCGCGCAGCGCTCCAATGGTCAGTATCCAATCTGCTTCAGTAAATTCACCCAGTTCTGCTCTGGCCTCGGCGTAGTTTAGCAACACCTCGGCGTAACGAAGAATACTTACGCTGTTGGTGTTTCTGTTACCTCCATCAAAATACATATCATCCAGTGTCCATTTGATAGGTTGGTAACCAGTGTAGGTATAGGAAAATATTGGAGGGGCAGGCACTACTGTACCGGCATTGACACGGGTGTAGTCGCCCATACGAATGGTTTGTTGTAGCCTTTTGTCCCTGTTTTCGGTTTCTTCCATAAAGGTCATGGTTTCATGCCCTGAAAGCTCCGTAAACGGCGTGCCATCTTCATTTAGATAAGTGCGGATAAAATCTCTTGTCAAACTCACCCTGGCACCATAAGTGGAACTGGTCCACCACCAGTTGGCATCATGAAATATGCTAAGGGAAGGGTCAATTACGACTGCCAGCATGATTTCTTGTGCCACGGGCTTTTCGCTGATAAATAGTGAGCGATAGGAAAAATCCTCTCCAGCGCTTTTGTACAGGGAGAAATTCCCATTATCCATTACTTGCTTGGCGGCTGATGCCGCTTCGTTGAGCCATTTTTCTACCGAGCTGGTCAGTTCATAATCTTCATGATATTTTCTGAAGGTTCCTTCAAAGAGACAAATACGAGATTTAATTCCCAACACTACATTTTTGGTGATAAGGCTCCGGCTTTCATCTTCCTCTTCACCGATATTGGCAATGGCATAATCCAGATCAGCCAAAACAGAGTCCATTACCAACGTCCTCGGATCACGGCCGTCAAATAGCGCGGGGTCATCTACGGACATGGGAGTATTGATCCAAGGCACGTCACCGAAGCGTTTTACTTTTTCGAAGTAGAAGAAAGCCCTAAAGAAGCGGGCAAGGGCGTTAAAATGATCCCTGGTTTCTTTGCCTACTTCTTCACTGTTGTTGTTTTCTAGGAAGTAATTAATATTCCGAAGGTCTTCCCAATTCCATCCGCTACTTTGTGAAGGGTTGAAGTTGCCCGGTCTTATAAAATCCGGCACCTGTGTCCGGGCAGCATAGTCTGCCATTTCATCACCAGAATGGATGTTTCTGGCTGTGGGCAGGGCATTATAGAAGGAGTTTGCATATAAGTTCAGGCCATTTTCACTGTTAAAGACAGCGCTTTTTGAAGTAGTGGCCTCAGGATATTGGTCCAGCTCGGCGCAGCCAGCTGCGACCACACTTGCTAGGGCAATGGATCCAAATAGTTTTTTGATATTTCTCATTGATTCAGGTCGTTTTTAGAAGGTAATAGATAGTCCAAGGGTAACACTCTTAAGAATAGGGTAGTTGTTTCCGTTGCCAGAAGTACCGGAGGTAAGGACGAGATCAGACGGGCCGGTGTTTTCTACATCCAGGTTTTTGGTGACCTTGTAAAGTGGCGACCAGGTCAACAGGTTTTCACCAGAGAGATAAACCCGGGCTGCGCTCATCTTGTATTTAGAAGCGACATGCTTGGGAAGGTTATAACCGATCTGGATGTTTTTCATCCTCAGGTAAGCTATGCTTTGCAAATACCTGGTCTGTACAGATGATAATGAGCGATTGTTACCGATGGAGGTATAGCCGCGGTATCTTGGGAAATAAGCATCCGGATTATCCTCTGACCAGATATTGCCCAGCATGGATTTTGGCACGTCGTTGTACGGACGGTTGTATTGGCCCCAGAATAATCCAGCTTCTCCACCTGGCCACCAATCTCTCTTGGCTACGCCTTGGAAGAAGGTGTTAAGGAAAAAGTTGTTCCAACTCAGGTCAATGTTAAATCCATAGGTGTAGCGAGGAGCGGAGTTACCGATGATTTTTTGGTCGCCGGGATTGGCTACGGTGTTAAGGCCCTTGTTGATCACACCGTCATTGTTCAGGTCTTGGAATTTAATGTCCCCTGGCAGTGTGGTTCGGCTTGTGGAGGATTGAATATAGTTTTGGTCAGCATGGGAATTGATGTCTTCCATGGATTCAAACAGTCCTTCGGTGACATACCCCCAAATTTCACCTACTTTCATGCCTTCATAATAGTCGGTGAGCTGTTTGTTTTCATTATTATATTTGGTGATAGTGGAGTTATAATCCGCCATAAAGAACTTCACGTTGTAATTAAGGGGTTTGGAGGCAACATTGATTTGATCCCTCCATGCAATGACAAATTCCCACCCTTTAGTGCGCAAGTCAGCGTAATTTCCTTTTGGTACCACTGTTCCAAACACTGCAGGCAAGGACTTGCCCACCGTAAACATGTCCGTGGTATTTCTAATGTAGGCGTCACCCGTAAATGTCAAACGGTTACTTAACATGCCCAAGTCGATACCGATATTAGCAGTAGTGGAGGTTTCCCAGGTCAAGCCATCGGGGAGTACACCGGGCTGATTAGTGTATTGCGGCTTGACGCCATTGAGTACTCTGCCCGATTGGGAGATTGAAAACAACTCTTGGAAGGCGTAAGAATTGATATTGCCATTTCCTAGTGAACCATAGGAACCACGAATCTTAAAATCTGAAATTGCGGTTTCAGGTACATTGAAGAAAGATTCGTCAGATACCCTCCAGCCTGCTGAGAAGGAAGGAAAGAAGGCATAACGCTGATCCTCGGGAAATTTGGAAGAGCCATCATAACGGCCGTTTACTTCCAAAAGGTACTTGCCTGCATAATTATAGTTAACCCTGAAGAAACCTCCTTGGATATCCCATCTGTCCCAGCCACCGTTGGTGGTGATGGATTGGCCAAGGGCAAGGTTGATATCTTGGGCGTCTTCGTAGATTAGACCGTTTCTTTGGGCCGTGAGGCTGTTATAAGTAGAGGTCTCGAAGTTATAGCCTACCAAGCCTTTTACACTGTGTAGCCCTTGCAGTTTTGGCTCGTATTCAGCATAGATGTTGGTGGCCATATAGCGTGTTTCCGCACGTTGGTTTCGGATGTCGTTGGTGTTGGTGCCGACATATTCAATGACCCCTTCACTTCTGCTGTAAGGTACTGGCACCCGGATTCGCTGTTCGTCGTTTTGGATATCTTGGAAAGTGAAATTTCCCCGAACACGGAAGGTATTGTCAAAGAACTGGGAATTGAAGCTAGTGATGTTTTTGATGATGCTTCGCTCAGTGTCAATACCATTTTTACCATAGTAATAATCCCCAATGGTGTAAGCTGCAGAATAGGAGAGTGTACCGTCAGGATTTAGCATAGGAGCTAAAGGATGGCCTTCATCAGCAATGTTCCGCCAGATACTTCCGCCTTCGCCGACGTTAAGCGGGTTGTGATATTGCCTGAAGGAATACTCGGTATTATTCTCTACAGTCAGCCAGTCGGTCATTTCCAAAGAACCTTTTGCCCTGAAATTGTACATTTTGAAATCATCAGCATTGTAGCGGAACAGACCTTCTTGGTCAAAGTACCTTCCCGTGATGTAATAACCCGTTTTACCATTGCTGCCGGAAAGGGAAAGGTTATGTTCCATGGCCAAGAGGCTCTTTTTGTACAATTCTCCGTAATAATCCGTGCTGCCATAGTAGATATATTCACCATTTGGCCCGGTTTCGATATCTGGTAAGCTTGGGTCTTCAGATCTTCGCTTTAATTCCGCTAAATATTCCTGTGAGAAAGGAAGCGTTTTATTGGCATTTTGGGGTGTTTGTGAGTAATCGTTCCATGCCGTCCACGCTTCGTTGAACATGCTGGCCCAGGTATAGCCGTCGGTAACCAGATCAGGAACTACCGTGGGGGACTTAATGGACCAGTTGGTGGTGTAGGAAAGGGACATCTTGTCCTTGGAGGGAGATTTGGTGGTGATGAGGATCACCCCAAAAGCACCTCTGGCACCATAAATAGAAGAGGCCGAAGCATCCTTAAGAACGGAAATGCTCTCAATATCCGAAGGGTTGATCATGGATGGATCGCCTTCTACACCATCGATCAGCACCAACGCATTGCCGCCTTGGCCGATGGAGGTCGTTCCACGAATGTTAAAGGACGGTGATTGGGTAGGTTTTCCATCTTGGATGTTGATGTTCAAGTTCGGAATTGCTCCCTGTAGCCCTTGGGCAATGTTGGGAACGGGCCGGTTTTCGAATACCTCTCCAGTGACTTGGTCCACAGCGCCTGTGAGGTTTACTTTTTTCTGGGTGCCATAGCCCACGACCACGATTTCGTCAAGCTCATTGGATTTTAGGCTGAAATTGATTGATGCTTGGCCGATGGTGGCAGTGGCCGTTTGATAGCTCAGGTAACTGGCTGTGATGGTTTTTCCCATTAGGTCTTCTGGAATATCCAAGGTCCAGTTACCATCCAAGTCAGTGGCTATTCCAATACCAGAACCCTCGATGAAGACCGATGCGCCGACGATGGGTTCTCCAGTATCCACATCGGTCACGGTTCCTGATATCTCAATGTTCACGACCACTGCCTTACTCTCCTTACTTTTTCTCAATTTTCTTACAGCAATATCTTCATTGACTTGCTTAAAACTGAGGTCAGTTTGTTTGGCGACTTCATAAAGCAGGGTTTCCAAGTCTGATGAGCCACTTAACGACACCATGGTCTCCACATCTGACAAGAAGGCATTATAGTGGAACCTGAAACTACTTTGGGCTTCTACTTGGGAGAAGAATTGCCAAAGCTCCATCTTGCTGGTGGAAAGCTCGATTCGCGTTTCGCCCATGTGCTGGGCCTTGGTCTCGTGGGCCAAAGCAAAATTGCTGAGGCAATACATGAGGGTACCGATGATTAATAAGTTCGCTGTTGACTTCAAAACAATGCGAAGTAGTTTTTTTTTCATAATTTTGATGAATAAAAGGTTTACATCCTTGCTGCTACATGGTCGAAGATGGAAGCAACAGGGATAACTAAATTGATCTTTTAGATCCGGTGAAAGGGCTAATTTCACCGGATTTTTTTATTGCCTTATGCAATTATGTGCAGTGATGATTACTTCATTTTCATTAAGGGTATAGTTGATTTTTAATGCATATTGGATGATTTCCAGAGCATTTTTCAGGGACGTGTTTTTAAATTCACCTGTAAACTTACAGGAACTGTCCATGGCACCATGAAGCTTGATGTCGGTGTTAAACCACTTGGAAAATTCATTGACTACTTCTTCCAAGGAGGCATTTTCGAAAATCAAAATGCCTTTTTGCCATTTCAAAACAGCTTCAGGAATAAAAGGCAGGGCGGGAGTGAAGCCCTTTTCGATCTCCCAGTGGGTTTGCTGGTTTTTGATCAAATTTATTTTTCGGCCATTGGTATGATTTTCAGCTACCTGTACTTTTCCGGTGAGCACTGAAACACTTGGGCTTTCCTCTGGATAGGCACTGATGTTAAAAGAGGTTCCTAGTACTGTCGTCCTTAGCCCCGCTGACTGAACTACAAATGGTTTGGCAGGATTTCTTTTGACTTCAAAATAAGCTTCTCCGATAAGCTCGACATTTCGAATGCTGTCGAACCGCTCTGGATACGAAAAGGTAGAGCCTGTGCTTAGCCAAACCTTAGAACTGTCAGGAAGGATGAAGCTACTGACTTGTCCCCGTTTATTGGTGACCGTGATCGTTTTAGCTGGGGGAATAATTTCCTCGTCCTGTGCCCAATACTGTAAGCCTATGATCGTGGCCACAAACAAGCTGGCGGCTATTTTTATGCTACCAGACCATGTGATCCAGCGCCTGTTCGGTGAATGATCTGTTTTCTTAATGGATGTATTTGTCTGGATGTATTTCCAGGCTTTTTGTTTTCGCTCCACCAGCTCGGCCTCCGTTAGGGAAGGTGCATCCTTTTGTTTTTCATCATACCATTGGTTCAGCTCTTGCAGTTCATCCGCTTCAATGGTTTTGCTGAAGAGTTTATCAATGAGTTTTTTCCAGTATTGGTGAACGGTCATAATTTCTCCTTTTCACTTTTATGAGTCAAAAGGAGACCGTAGCATCTACGGGAAAATGGTTATGAAATTATTAATGATACCGATGCGTGCTTAATGTTTTGGTAACAGAACCTAATGAAAGAAGATGGCCAGCAGGACAATCAAAGTGACATCTTCTGTCAGTTGTTCTCTAAACACTTCACGGGCTCTTGCCAGTTGGTTACGGACGGTGGAAGTGGAGATCTTGAAGTTAGTGGCAATTTCCTCCACTGACATTTGCTGGAAGCTGCTCATTTCAAAAATTGCCTTGCACCGTGGAGGAAGGGAGGTGGTGATTTTACTAATTTTATGATAAAGCTCATTAAATTCCATGATCGAAAAGCCATGTTCTTCATGGTACGGTTCTTCCAAAAAATCACCCTTTGTGCTTTCCTTACCTTGTTTTGCCAAGTGTTTAAAGAAACCGTATTTGAGCATAGTGGCCAGGTAAGCACTGAATGTAGATTTAACCTGGATGGTCTTTCTATATTTCCAAAGGTTGATAAAAACCTCCTGGGTCAGGTCCTGTGCCAAATCGGGGCATTTGGACTTCATAATAGCAAGATGGTATAGCTCATCCCAATAATGATCAAAGATGGTATTAAAAGCCCTTTGATCATTATGTGATGCCATCAATCGTAAAAGTTCGGTATCACTTGACCTGCTGTTTGCCATGGGAAGTTATTTATTCCAAAAGTAGAGCTAAGAATCTCTCATTATTCAATTTTTCAATTAAGAAAAAGTTAAGTAATCTGACAATTTACTGATTTTTTTAAATTTCAGTGGCTAGACTTGAAATACTATTTATAACGATAAATATGCTTTTAGTGTGTTGCTAAAATGGTTTAGTTATTTTGTTGTTAATGACAGAATTCTTATATTTGATAAAATGGTAGGGCAATTAGAGAAGAAGACACCTTGTTGCCACTAATAACCAAGATACCCAAAATGACCCTTTCCGAATCCATAAAACCAATGAAGGAAGCTCTTGCAGCTTCTAATAAGCATCCAATGGGTGAAACCATTGAGGATAAATCTTCTGAGTCCGCACTGTGGGTGGCTTTTCTGCAGGGAAGTGATTCGGCACTGGCGAAGATTTTTGAGCAATATGCCCATAAACTTTTTAACTATGGGAGACAGTTTACCAAAGACACCGAAATCATCAATGATGCCGTCCAAGATGTGTTTTACCAGGTTATTAGGAGTAAGCACAAACTGGGAATGGCCCAATCTATAAAATATTACCTTTTTAGTAGCTTTAGAAGAAGGCTTTTACGATTGATCAAGCAGCGAAAACGCGTGGTGCTGGGTGACGATTTTGAGAAAACACATGGGTTTCAACTGCGTGTGGATCCTGATTACCATTCCATTAGCACCCAATTCACCGTGGACCAACGAAAAATCCTGGAGGAGGCTTGTAATCGACTTCCCGTAAGACAGCGGGAGATTTTGGCCCTGTATTTTTTCGAAGGGCTTTCATATAAGGAAATTGCCCATATCATGGAGTTTTCCCAGGTTAAATCTGCCCGAAAATTACTTTATAGAACGCTGGACAGCCTGCATGGTATGTTGGAGAAGCACAAAGATATCCTTCGAATGTTTTTCGTATTTGTGAGTTAGGAGCTTTAAAAGGTGATAGCATTAGCATGTTTCTGCCCCACTACATACTGAATAATGACATTATCAGCTCCTTTTCCTGCTAAATCTCTTTTATCTCGACACTACTTTCTAGGGTTGAAGAAAAGTTGCCGACATAGGAACCATTTACTGGTAAGGTCAGGTGTGGGAGATAACTGGCAGCCAATGGGATATAGCCCACGCCAGTCAGTAGTCCTAAGCTTGGGTCAAGCCCGATCCACCCGGCACCTGGGCAATATGCTTCTACCCAAGCGTGTAGCTCGTGATTTTCTTCAAGATCGGGGTTGTAGGCATAGCCACTGACAAACCTGCTGGCGATTCCTTCTCCTCTGAGAATGGAGATAAGGAGCCATGCCAAGTCGCGGCAAGAACCTTGCTTTTCTGAAAGCGTCTTTTCAGAGGGCCAGATCCCCGGATCCTCTCGGATGATATGGCTGCACAAGCCATGAATATGGGCAGTGATTTTTACGAGAAAATCTACCGCATTTATACTGTCTCGCTTGAACTGGTGGGCAAGGTCACTGATGTTGGTAGTGGTGGCATTGGCTAAAAACGGATGCAGGTAAAATCGCTTTTCCTCATCATAGCAAAAGGTTAATTCGCCTGCTTCATTTCGGTTTTCAAAACTCTTATCGATGATAAATTCAAAAGGATTTACGGGAAAAACAGTCAGTTCCATTTGGGTGTTGATCTCAAATTTTTCCACTTCCTGATCAAACCAGACCTGCTGAAACAAATTTCCTTCCATATCCAGCCGCTGATTTATTCCCTCTGGGGTTGGCGAAAAACTGGTGTTTACTGAATGTACCTGAAAGTACCTCCTGATCGAAGGAGAAAGTAAAATCTTCTGTGGATTGAGTTTTACCTTTCCTCCATACGTGTAACAGGTCTTATGATGGATTTGCAGACGCTTTTCAGTGTTCATCTATTGGGTATTCGTTAGCCTGAAAGGCTTGGTTTAACACGTCAGCAGGGAGCTCGGAAACAGCGTTTTTTAGCCTGCTATTCCAGAATTCTGAGATATGTATCAGTTCATTTTGTTCGAAGCGGTGTTCTTTGATATAAAACCCATGGTTTTCTAATGTTACCGTATCAATGGGGAAGTCCACATCATTAGCGGATATTCTGGTAGCATCGAAAGCCAGAAAGGCACTTTTCATTGCAAATTCCAGGCTCTCATCATACGTGATCGATCTGCGCAGCACAGGGTTGCCAAAGCCTGTATTACCTATGATCACAAAAGGGGTACCGCTTTTGATCTCTATCCAGTTTCCTTGCGGATAGAGTAGGTATAGCATTGGTTCTGCGTCGTCCTGAAGCTGGCCACCGATGATAGCGTGAAGGTTAAAGTCAAGTCCAGAATTTTCCAGGTATTCTTTGTCCTCTTTTGCTACCCGTTTTATTTGGTTGCCCAGCTCATTCACGGTTTTATAGAGCTTGTTGAACTTATCATCCTGCTGCTCGATGACTTCAGTAAAGTAAGTGATGGCCTTGTCACGTACCGATCGAAGACCGGAAGTCATCACGAAGAAAGTATGTTTGTTCTTGTTGACTACATATACTTTTTTAGACGTAGTGGTTTCATTTCCAGAGGTGATGCGGGTGTCAGAAAGTCCCACGATTCCATGTTTCGTTTTTATACCTAAGCAAAAGGTCATTCTTATTGTTGGTTTTGAGTAAAGGGCGTTTGTCTTATCTGGAAGAAATTTAACTGAATTTCTGTTGAAATTATATTTATTTTTTGTTGAATTTCATCGATGGATTCATGCAGACCACCATTGATGATATCGTTAATATCACTAAATGCCAGTTTTGATCGTAATGCACCCAGTTCTTTTTCGGCACCGTTTTTAAATTCGTGGGTTTTGGAATCTGAAATCATGTGTAGACAGTCTTCCGCTTCTTTGAGGCAGAAGTAAACAGAGCGGGGAAACTGTCTGTTGAATATTAGGAATTCAAGGACCCCGCCTGCATCGATGATGCCGTACATACGGCGATAGGTATTGAATGCGGAGACGGATTTCAGCAGTGCAGTCCAATGGAGAAAATCCAAGGGGCTTCCCACTTCCTGTGGGGTGGGAAGCAGCATATGATACTTGACATCCAGTATCCGGCTGGTCTTGTCCGCCCTTTCGAGGTACATTCCCAGCGTTCTGAAATACCAGCCTTCTGTCCGTGCCACGGTACTGTCTGCCAGTCCATAGAGTAATTGGGTGCTGTGCTTGATGTGTTCAAAGAAGCTTCTGGGATCTTTTTTGTCCCATATTTTCCGTTCAGTGGTCTGGTTCAGAACATGGTAGAGTTCATTGATCTTTTCCCAGGTTTCCTTACTGAGGTTTTCACGGATGATACGGGCATTTTCCCGCGCATAGGTGACCGTACTAAGGATGGAATTGGGGTTGGATTTGTCCAGTGTCATAAAGTGGATCACCGACCGCCTGTCAAAGTCCTCATGTGTTTTGGAGTAGAGTTCCAAGTCACCCGTGGCCAGAATCAGTGGCTCCCATTGGGCTTTCATCCCGGGAGGCAAGTCAAGCATAAGGTTAAAGTTAACATCAATAAAACGGGCATAATTTTCCGCCCGCTCCAGGTATCTTCCCAGCCAGTAAATAGAATTTGCAACGCGACTTAACATAGTAGATTTTTTAATAAAGTACCCAAGTATCTTTGCTTCCACCTCCCTGTGAACTGTTTACCACCAGGGATCCCTTTTTTAAGGCTACTCTGGACAGTGCCCCTGGCACTACGTCGATTTGATCGCCGTAGAGAATATAAGGACGTAGGTCCACGTGCCTGCACTCCACGGTGTCTTCGATCAGTGTGGGGACGGTGGACAGCGACAGGGTGGGCTGTGCTATATAGTTGGATGGATTGTCAGTGATGAGTTTTCTGAATTTTTCGTGTTCCTCAGGAGTTGCCTTGGGACCGATCAGCATACCGTAACCGCCGGCAGCGTTCGTTTCTTTTACCACTAGCTCTTCGATATGGTCCAGCACGTACTGTCGCTCTTCGGGTCTTCTGCACAAGTAAGTGGGCACATTTTTCAGGATGGGCTCCTCATTCAGGTAATACTTGATAATATCGGGCACATAAGCGTAAACGGCCTTATCATCGGCTACGCCTGTTCCCGGAGCATTGGCCAGGGCGATATTTCCTGCTTTGAAGGCTTCAAAGATCCCGGTGACCCCTAACATGCTGTCAGGATTAAAAACGAGCGGATCCAAAAAAGTATCGTCTATTCTACGGTAGATCACATCGATGGGCTCAAAGCCCTTGGTGGTCTGCATATAAACTTTTTTGTCCTTTACGATCAGGTCTTCACCAGTGACCAGTTCCGCGCCCATCTGCAAGGCCAGGTACGAATGCTCATAATAGGCAGAATTGTAGATCCCGGGGGTCAATACACCCACCACCGGTTTTTCCTTGTCACTCAGGTGCTGCAGCATTTCCAGCAGACGGGCCGGGTAGTTGGAGACGGGCATTACCCCGGACTTGTTCAGAACATTGGGAAATGCCTTTTTGATGATTTCCCGGCTTTCCAGCATGTAGGAAACCCCAGAAGGGCACCGAAGGTTGTCTTCCAGTACAAAGTACTCCCCGTTCTTGTCACGGATCAGGTCTGTGCCGGTTATGTGGCACCAAATTCCCTTTGGTGGTGTAACACCCATACAAGGTTTCAAGAAGTCCTTGCTGTTCTCGATAAGATCTCGTGGCACGATGCCATCATTAAGAATGTTCTGATCATTGTAAATGTCCTGAATGAAGTGATTCAGAGCATTGATGCGCTGTTTCAGACCCGCTTCCAGCTGGAGCCATTCCGTGTTTGGGATGATTCTGGGGATGATGTCTAGATGAAGGATTTTTTCAAGTCCTTCTTCATTGTGATAGACATTAAAAGTCATACCCATGGCCAGCTGTGTCTTGTTCGCTGAGAACTGCAGCTGCTTGAGTTTTTTGGGGTGGGTCTTGATTAGAAGTTTTTCAAAAGGACGATAATGGGGTCTACAGGAACCATCTTCCTGAAACATCTCATCATAAAGCCCCGTACATTGGTAATTGCTTAAATCCATAAATGAATTGGTTGAGTTGGTAAAAAATGGACTTATAATTTAACTAAAATTAAATAAAAATCAAAATTTATTTCGCTTTTTATAATTATGAGGGGGTGTTTTTTAATTTTTATTTCGATTCTCGTGGTGATTGTTTGGTTTTATATGTGTTTGTTACTTTTTATTTGTAATTTGTACTTGGTCATATATAATGGAGCCAAGTTATATGCAGGGAATTGGACATTTGTTTTTTTGATTAAAAAAGAATGAACCTGATGGGGTCACTTTATAAGGGGCGGTCTCTTTTAAAGTAGACCGTGAGTAATAAACCAAAATGTCCCATGTCAATGAGCTTTGACCCAAAAGATGAAGCAGACTTTTTAAAGCATCCGCTTTTCATAAAGTGGTTATCCAATTCCAATGAAGAATTGGACAGCTATTGGCATAATTGGGTGGAAAAGCATCCTGAAAAAAAAGAAATGCTCGTAAGGGCCAAGGATTTGGCCAAGTCTCTTTCATGGAAGGAGCAGCACCCAATGCCGCAGGAGGACTTCAGCCGGATCAAAGACAACCTGCTCCTATATCACGTTAAACAAGAGCAGTATAAGGAAATCGATAACAGTCATTTCAGGTATCCAAACCGGGTGATAAAATGGTGGCTGCCCATGGCTGCGGCACTGGTGGTGATGGGCTTTTTTATGTTGAGCTATTTCCAGATAGGACAAACGGAGCCAAGTGAAGATGTCCCGGTCTCGGATTGGATTGTGAGGAAAGTCCCCAAGGGAATGAAAAAGGTATTTCGACTGCCTGATGGTTCCCAAGTGACGGTAAATTCGGACAGTGAGATCCGGTTTCCTTCCAGTTTCGGAGAAGTGCGCACGGTGAAGTTGGATGGCCAAGCATTTTTTGAAGTGGTCAAGAATCCTGGTAAGCCTTTTATAGTACAAAGTGGCCAATTGAAAACCACTGTACTGGGGACCTCCTTTGACATTGGGGCATATCCAGAAGACGAAGGCTTTCATGTGGCGGTAGTGACCGGAAAGGTAAAAGTAGCCACTGACAATGGTGTATCGGCCACAGTATTTCCTGATGAAGCGACCTTTTTTGATTTGAGAGACCTGTCTCTCACGAAAGGAACGTATGATTATGATCAGCTGATCGGCTGGAAAGAGCGTATCCTGAAGTTTCGGGAAGAATCCTATAAGCAGGTTTTTGACCGTCTTTCAAGGTGGTACAATGTGGAGTTTGAATTGGCGGCAGGAGTGAAGTTTCCTGGGAAATATAGCGGAGAATTTAAAAATGAAAGCTTGGAAAATGTATTAAAAGGCATGGAATACTCATTGAATTTTGATTATGAAATGAAAAATGGAAAAGTAAATATCAGCAATAAGTAAACGACATAACGTCGAATAACATTAACTAAATAATCCCAAAATAATGAAACAAAAACTACTCGTTTTCAGGAAAAAGCTGCTGATGCGGTGTTTGTTCCTCTTGATGTGTATGACAGGAGGACTGGCCCATCAGCAAACTTTCGGAAGCCAGCAGAAAGACCTAGAAAGTGTCTTCGTTACCTTTGCGCTGGAGGATGCCCCGGTGGAAAAGGTGCTTCGTGCCATCGAACAAAAAACGGATTTTAGGTTCGCTTTTGACTTGGATCAAGTGAGGAATACTCCTCTGGTGAGCATTTCAGTGAAAGAGCAATCTTTACTATCCGTTTTGGAAGACATATCTTCCAAAACACACCTGAAATTCAAACAGATCAACAGCACCATTCACGTGTCCAAAGCCTCATCAAAGGCCCAAAAAGCTGAAGGCCCTTCCCAATTGGCATTCATTCAGGTGACCGGAAAGGTCTTGGACGATACGGGAGAGCCACTTCCTGGGGCTTCGGTGGTCGTCGAAGGAGAGCCTAGCAAGGGGACGGTGACCGACATTGATGGTAATTATTCCATTGAAGCTGCTGAAGGAGCCACATTGGTGTTTTCCTATATTGGATTCGAATCCAAGAAAGTAGTGGTAGGCTCGCAGTCCACCATCAATGTGACCCTGACCATGAGCACTTCATCACTGGAAGAAGTGGTAGTAGTGGGCTATGGCACCCAGAAGAAGCTCAGTGTGGTAGGGGCCGTGGACCAAGTAGGCCAAGAAAAGCTGGAAGGCAGACCAGTGGCCACCATGAGCCAAGCCTTACAAGGCGTATCGGCCAACTTGATCGTGCAACAACGAAATTCAGAACCTGGAGCAGGAATCAACCTGAATATCCGTGGTATCAGCACATTGGGCGATAATAGCCCCCTAATCGTCATCGATGGGGTCATTGGTGGAGACATCAACTTGCTGAATCCCTCGGACATCGAAAGTGTCTCTGTGCTGAAAGACGCCGGTAGTGCAGCGATTTATGGCTCCAGGGCCAATAATGGCGTCGTGCTGATCACGACCAAGCAGGGCAAGAAAAATAGCCGCCCAAAAGTCACTTACAATGGCCTTGTGGGTGTCAATACCCCGCAGTTTTTTACCCAACCGGTACACGGTTATCAGAATGCCATGCTGCGCAATGAGTCCGCTTTCAATGCGGGCAGGAGTGAAGCGGTGTTTAGCCCTGAAGAAATCCGTCAAATAAGGGAGAACGGGGATACGGAGTGGTTTGCGAAGGAGATTTTTAAGAATGCACTTCAGCAAAACCATAACCTTTCGGTCTCAGGCGGCGGAGAAAACTCGACCTATTTGGTGTCGGCAGGTTACACCGATCAGCGCAGCAATTTTGTGGGACCTGAAAAAGGCTACACACGGTATAATTTCCGCATGAACCTTACCAATGAATTTGGAAGGTTCAAGATGAGCTCAAGATTGGCCTACACGAGAAGGTTAATCAAGGACCACAGCTTCTCCAGCGGAACATTGATGGCCGATGCCAACAGGGTACCGTTATACTATAACCAAAAAGATTCCTTGGGAAGGTACCTGACCAATGATATTCTACAACAATTCAATCCTTTGGGAATTCTGGAAAAAGGTGGCTTTAGAGAACACATAGATGATAATGTCTTTGGCAACATCAGTGGTGAGTTGAAGTTGACCAATGACTTGAAGATGCGTGGAGTTTTTGGCTTTAATATGTATTCCAATAATATGTATGCCAGGACCATGCAGGTAGATTTTTACCCAAGAGGTATTTATGGGGGAGACCGAAATACCACGGATGAGAGCAGAAAAGGCCTGGACCTTAACTCCCAGCTGATGCTGCAGTATAATAAGGTATTTGCTGAGCGCCACGAAGTGAATGCCCTGCTAGGGGTATCCAATGAAAATCACGGTGACCGGGGTGTAGGTATCTACAAGCGATTTACAGATCCTGAGCTGGGCACGCCCATTACAGAGACTATTATTAATCCAGATAGCTATAACTCCAACCAAAGCTCATCAGAAAACAGTCTGAATTCCCTTTTTGGTCGTGTCTCCTATGATTTGGACAAAAAGTATTTTGCCGAATTTAGCTTTCGGTACGACGGATCTTCCAAATTCCGAGAAGACATTCGGTGGGGCTTTTTCCCGTCCGCATCAATAGGGTACCGAATCTCCGAAGAAGATTTTATGAGCAATTACCGCGATCGTTTCGGAGAGGTGAAAATCAGGTCTTCCTACGGGGTGCTAGGAAACCAGAATGTGGGAAATTACCAATACCAAACCACCTTCTTCACCTTCCAAAATGCCTATGGCTTTAACAATGCCGCTGTGGGCGGAACAGGATTTAACTATGCCAATCCCAATATCCAGTGGGAGAGAGCAGCCACGTTCAATATCGGTGCAGACTTGGACTTTTTGGACGGAGCACTGACCTTGAGCCTGGATTACTTCGATAAAGTGACTTCTGATATATTGGTGCCACCAGCTGTGCCAGGCGTGTTTGGGACTTCCCTGCCAGACTTCAACAGTGGCAAGGTAGGCAACAAGGGGTGGGAAATTACCACAACGTACCGTCACAGGGGAGACTTGTTTGAGCATACCTTCTCCTTTAACCTGGCTGATTCCAAAAACAAGGTATTGGACTTTCAGGGAGAGGAAAGACTTACCGGCTTGGAAGAGCTGCAGGTGCTGCTAAAAGAGGGCTATCCCTTTAATTCCTATGTGGGGCTGAAAAGGGACGGTTACTTCCAAAACATTGATGAAGTAGAGAGTGGCGCCAAACCAGAGGGGCTCAATGTTCAGCCTGGAGATAACCGCTACGTGGATGTCGATGGCAATGGTGTGATCAACGACGATGACAAATATGTGTTTGGTAATCCTTTTCCAAGGATGACGTTTGGATTGACTTATAATGTCCGGGTGAAAGGGTTTGACCTGAATGTATTTGCCCAAGGAGTGGGCAGTAGGTCCATGATGATCCGTGGAGAAATGGTGGAGCCTTTTCACTATAACTATGGCATGACCATGTACGAGCACCAGCTGGACTATTGGACGCCACAAAATCCGGATGCACGCTATCCCAGACTGGCCGATAATGGCAGCCAGTCAAACACCAATAACTTCCGAAGAGGATCAGACATGTATTTGTTTGATGCGGCGTACTTACGACTTAAAAATGTGCAGGTAGGCTATACCTTGCCGAAGTCACTTACTGAAAAGCTGGGCATGCAAAATTGCCGTGCTTATCTCTCGGGCCAGAACCTGTTTACCCTTTCCAAAGTGGATTTTGTGGATCCGGAATTATCGGAATTTGACAACAGTATGAGAAGTGGCGGTGCTAACAGTGCCCGTGCTTATCCTACGATGGTGTATTATGGTTTTGGATTGGACATCACCTTTTAAAGAGCTCACGCAATGAAAAAACTCAATAACTATACAATCATGTTATCGGCGTGCTGCACGCTGCTTTGGACAGGGTGCAAGGACTTGGATTTGGCGCCGGAAAATACCTTTACGGACTTGACTTATTGGACCTCTGCGGCCAAAGCCGAAAGCATGCTGAATACGGCATATTCGCAGATGTTTACCAGTAATCGCTTCTTTTATAATGAAGGAGCCTCCGACAATGCCTTCAATGGCCGCGGTGACAATGCCGGTGCGGCTTCCCTGGCCGCAGGCACATACGACCCTTCCCTTGGCCGCCTTCAGTCGCAGTGGGACGATAATTACAGTGCCATCAAAACCTGTAATATCATATTGGAAAATATCGATCGTGTGGAGGATATGGACGAGGCAGAACGCGAGCGCATCAAAGCAGAAGCACGCTTTATCAGGGCTTATCAGCATTTTCAGTTGATGACCTGGTTTGGAGATGTTCCTCTATTGGACCAGGACATCACCATCGAGGATGCCCAGACCATTTCACGAACACCAAAAAACCAGGTGCGGGAGTTTATCCTGAGTGAATTGGAGGCCGCCAGCCAGGTGCTGCCCACCCAACAGGAACTTCCCGAAGCGGAACGAGGTCGCATCACCAGTGGTGCAGCCATGGCCCTCAAAGCACGGGTTCACCTATATGAAGGCCAGTGGCAAGAAGTGGTGGAGACTACCGAGCCATTGATCATGGGAGATGAATATGGCAGTTATGCACTTTTCCCTTCTTATGAGGGCTTGTTTATGCCTGAAAACCAGTACAGCCAAGAAGATATCCTCAGCCTGCAGTATGTGCCGCAGTTACGCACATGGGGTGAGTTTTTTGACATGGCGCCACTATCGGCAGGGGCCCGACTCAATGCCCTGGCACCCACGCAGGAATTGGTGGACAGCTATCTGATGGAAAATGGACTGACCATCACAGATCCCAGTTCAGGTTACGATGAGAGTGACCCATATGATAACAGGGATCCAAGGTTGACTGCGACCATCGTTTACCACCTCTATGAATGGGAAGACAATGGCGAAACCCATACCATTTATATTGAGCCGGGAACAGACCCGGATGAATCAGCAGCAGATGAGTATGTGCCGGGTTCGTCTTCCACGACGACGGGTTATTATACCAGGAAGTATTTTGATCCCTCACGTAATACGGATTTTGCCTCAGGGCTAAACCTGATGCTTTTTCGATATGCCGATGTGCTGCTGATGTACGCAGAGGCCAAGAATGAGCTTAATCAAATGGACCAGACGACCTGGGACGAGACTGTCAGAGCACTCCGCGAAAGGGCAGGATTTGAAGCACCGGCAGCACTGGATTTTGATGCCGATCTTGGCCAGGAAGGCTGGAGAGAAGCCATCAGAAACGAACGGCGGGTAGAATTGGCTATGGAAGGTCTGCGGGTATTTGATATCCGTAGGTGGCGCATAGCAGAAGATGTGCTGAATGGATGGGCTCACGGTGCCCAATTTGGCCCACCTTCCGAAGACAATGGTTACTTACGGGTAAACCTGAGGTCCTTTGATCCTTCCAAGCATTACCTGTGGCCCATCCCACGTGATGAACGCAACCTGAATCCTAATTTGACCCAAAATCCCGGCTGGGAATAAACCTGAACAATAACCTGAAAACAATACGAACAATGAAAAATACAAGCTATAAACTCCTTTCCTTTCTGATGGTGCTGGCTGCCTTTTGGGGCTGTCAGGAAGATGCCGAGATGCATACTGAAGTGACACCTGTGCAGTCCTTATATTCACCAGAAAACAATGCTTACATGAACCTTGGCGCACAGAGTTCGGCCATATTTGAGTGGGAAGCGGCCAAAGCAGCAGACAATGGTGTGGTGCTCTATGATGTGGTATTTGATGAAGAAGGTGGGGATTTCTCCGATCCATTGTTTATCATTCCATCAGATGGAAGAGGGATGCAGCGAAGACTCACCCTGCCATTTTCAGAGCTGAACAGCATTGCCGAAAGGGCAGGTATCCAACCTGAGGCGGTAGGAAAACTACAATGGTCGGTACAGTCCTCCAAGGGAATCAATGTCCAGGAAATCATGGATATCAGAACGATCGAAGTGGAAAGACCGGCCGGTTTTCCTGCCCCTGATGAATTGTACCTGACAGGCTCTGCCACAGAAGCAGGAGAGGACCTTGGCGACGCCATATTGATGAAGAAAACCAGTGCCAATACCTTTGAAGCTTATACTTCCTTGAAAGCGGGATCCTATTCCTTTGCCGAAAGAAATTCCGGTGAACCGGATACCTACTACATCGATGGTGAAAAGCTGCGGGCAGACGGAGAAACAGAATATACGGGTGACCAAAAAGTGTATCGTATCCGAGTGGATTTCTCCAATGGTACCACCGAAATCCATGAGATCGGAGATGTAGAGTTGTGGTTTGCACCAAATGGTGAATTCTTCACCACACTGCCTTATTCGTCCAATGGAACCTGGATGGTAGCAGATTATCCCATCGAGTTTAGACAGGAAAGTTGGGGCAGAGATGAGCGGTACAAGTTCCGTTTTATGGTCACTGATGCTGAGGGCAACACCACAGAAGAATGGTATGGAAGTACCAATGGAGATAACCAACGGCCAAATGAATCGACTGGCCCGGCTTATTGGTACATGGTGCCCGTGACCAATGACCGCTGGAACAACTGCTTTAAATTTGCCACAGAGGTGGACAATGCCGCTGCCGACATCCAGATAATTTTCAATGCAGAAGTTTCGAATTATACGCATTCCGTGACTGTGGAATAAAGAGTGGGATGTGACCAGCAAACCGTCATTGCCAGAAAGTGGAAAAAAAGATTTCTTTTTTTGATATGGGATCGCTTCACGCTGCTTTTGCAATGACGGTTTATAGCCACTGAATAAACAGGGAGTATAAAAAGAGATTGACCAAAAATGAAAAAGCAAAACGATGAAAACATATAAAATAGCCTTGTCAATACTAGCGATAAGCGGGACATTTTCGGCTTGCATAGAAAGTGATCTGGGCCCGTTACGCAAGGACTTTGACCAAGTGGAGGAGAAGCAGTATGATTATGCCGCCACGGCCGATTCGATGCAAAACAGCCTTTATTCCCTCTATATTGCCGAGGATGGTACCTTTAATTATAACCCAGGGGGGAACTACGGCCAGTATTGGCCAAATGCCCATGCGCTCCATGTGTACGTGGATGCCTATTCCCGGACAGGTGATGGCGCCTATCTGGACAAAATGAAGAAATTGCTCCATGGGATAAGGGACAGAAATGGAGGAACCTTTTCGAATGTCTTCAATGATGATATGCTGTGGCTGGGCAATGCCTGTGTCCGCGCTTATAATGAAACAGATGATGCCGAATACCTGGAAGTAGCCGAATTCCTTTGGGAGGATATTTTGGAGAGCCATAGTGAGGTATTTGGTGGGGGCATTACCTGGAAAAAGGACACCCCCAATCTCAAAAATGCCGTGTCCAATGGACCAACTATTGTTTTGGCCACCAGACTGTACAATGTTACCCAAGAGGAAAAATACCTCACCTGGGCCAAAGACCTTTACGAATGGCAAAAGGCCAATTTGGTGGATCCGCAGACCGGATTGGTGTGGGATCATATCGAATTGATCGAAGGCACCCCTACGGTCAAAAAGGACTGGATATTTACCTATAATGCTGGGACATGGATAGGTTCTGGCCTGCGCATGTACCAAATTACGGGTGAAACGGGCTACTTAATGGATGCACTTCAGACCGCCGAATCTGCCATGAATAGGTCTGAATTGTCCACAGAAGGTATTCTGAAAAATGAAGGACAGGGTGACGGTGGACTGTTTAAGGGTGTCTTTGTCCGTTATTTCACAGAGCTGATCCAAGAGCCTGCGGTGTCCGACGGTGATCGTGGAGACCTGATAAGCTTCTTAAAATTCAATGCCGAAACGTTCTATGCCAGTGGCCTTCGCCGGCCAGACATGCTTTGTGGTCCCAATTGGCGTGAATTGCCCGGTGATCAAGTCGACCTTTCCACCCAATTGTCAGGTATGATGCTGATGGAAGCTGCGGCCTTGCTGCAAGAAGAAGGGGTGTTGGAATAGGGGTGGACGAGGTATGAAGTATCAAGTAATGAGTATTGAGACCTGAGTAGTGAGATTTGAGACTCAAGACAATTGTCCTTTCCCTTGCAGGGGAGGGAGGTTAGGTGGGTAGATTGGAGAAAAGGGAGAAGACAAAAGTAAAAGTGCAGATAGCAAAAATATAAGGTTGAGTCGCGGGAGACTCAGTCTTAGCGTTGTCCCGCCGTCTCTGACGCGGGACAACGCTAAGGCGCTGTTGTGCCGGTTCTCTGCCCCGGTACTAAGAAATATTGAGTCCCCCTGTCTGGGCACAGCCCCCGTCATAACCAATAATGGGCAAAAGCTTGGGAAGGTTTGAGAGGAATTGGCCCAAACTTTTAACCAGGGAAAGAACCGGTTATTATAATGTTTGACAATGAAATCTAATAATTAATCCGGTCAACTTTAATCGGGCAGTACACAATCAGAAAAAATGATCAAGAAATGCCAAACTTACTATTCTCATTGGTCTTCACATAAAATTCTTTGTTTGGTAACGCTAAATCGATTAATTTACGTGAAAATTCAATTAATAACCTCATAAAAAGTGATCCTCCCGGTTGTATTGGATCGCAAAATATAATTTAAGACATGATCAGAAGGGATTTTATCAAAACCAGTGCTGCGGCGTCATTTGGATTGGCCATGGGGCCTGGAGCATCCATGGCTGCGGGACTTGCCTGGAAGGAGACCAACCGTCCACCAAGAGCCCAACGAAACTTTACCAGTAAGGCAGTTGAAAACACCATTGATGAAATAAAGAAGAACCTTAAGGACAAGGAATTGGCCTGGCTTTTTGAAAACTGCTTTCCAAATACCTTGGATACGACAGTGGAGTATTCCGAGGAAAATGGCGAGCCAGATACCTTTGTCATCACTGGAGACATCCATGCCATGTGGCTGCGTGATTCTTCCGCGCAGGTTTGGCCCTATGTGACCTTGGTGAACGAGGATAAAAAGCTGAAGAGGCTTATTCAAGGGGTAATCAATCGCCATAATGAGAGCATCATCATCGATCCATATGCCAATGCCTTTAACAATGGCCCTACGGGAAGTGAATGGGAAAGTGATCATACGGACATGAAGCCCGAGCTTCACGAACGGAAGTGGGAGATCGATTCCCTGTGCTATGCTGTCCGCTTGGCCAATGGCTACTGGAAAGAGACAGGCGACGCCGGTATCTTTGATGACCGCTGGGAAAAAGCCATGAAGCTGGTCGTGAAAACGTTCAAAGAGCAGCAGCGAAAAGAAGATAAAGGCCCCTACCATTTCCAAAGGACTACCCCAAGGGCAACAGACACACTGTCCGGAGATGGATATGGCAATCCTGTGAAACCAGTTGGTTTGATCTGTTCTGCTTTCAGGCCATCGGACGATGCTACCATTTTTCCATTCTTGGTACCTTCCAATTTGTTTGCCGTGCAGTCTTTGAGGCAGCTTGCGGCGATTTATAAGGAGGTGAAAAATGATGCTATTTCAGCCAAGGAATGTGAAGACCTGGCCAATGAGGTGGAGAAAGCACTCCATAAATATGCGGTTGCCGAGCATTTGGACTATGGGAAAATCTATGCTTTTGAAGTGGACGGTTATGGTAACCAGCTTTTCATGGATGACTCTAATGTGCCATCATTGCTGAGCATGGGGTATTTGGGGAGTTTGGATATTGACGATCCAATCTACCAAAACACCAGGAATTTCGTGCTGAGCGAGGATAATCCCTATTTCTTCTCAGGAAAAGCGGCCAAAGGAATCGGCGGTCCTCATGTGGGCATGGACTATATCTGGCATATGAGCATCACCTTGCAAGCCATGACCGCTACCGATGATGCAGAGATCAAGCAATGTTTGGAATGGTTGAAATCCACACACGCAGGCACTGGATTTATGCATGAAGGATTTCATAAGGATGATCCAGATAATTTCACCAGAAGCTGGTTTGCTTGGGCAAACACGCTATTTGGAGAACTGATTTATACCTTGTACAAAGAAAAGCCGCATTTGCTGACATAATGAAACGCAAAAAGGGTTTCTCGCAGTGCCTTGGAGGCAATAAGTTTCTGGATCGCTGCGAGGAACCAGATTGTTCAGCTCATCCAGCTGTCTTTGTACTTTACTATTCATTACTAGGAACCTATTATACCTATTGAAATAACCTGACCTATGAACCGTTCTTTGAGCTTTAGTATGCTGATCATGTTGGCCCTTCAGCTGATGGGCTGCGCCTTTGTATCGAAAGAGGAAGTGGGATTTTCGCGCTATGTCAATCCATTTATTGGCACGGCCCCTTTGACAGATCCAGCCCAAATTGGCTACACACCCCCTGAAGGATGGAGGGTCTGGGCGGGCTTGACCTACCCTGGATCATCACTTCCCAATGCCATGGTGCAGCTGAGTCCAATCACACAATTTGGGTCTGGGGCTGGCTATGAATATGAGGATACCGAGATCATTGGATTTACCCACACCAACAAGGGACACTGGAACCTCTGCAACATCCCCATTATGCCCATCAGCCCTGATGCCGGGGCACCTTTCAAGTCCACTTTTAGCCATGAAAAAGAATCGGCTTCACCGGGCTACTATGAAGTTTATCTGGAAGATTACAAGGTTCAGGTGAGATTGACCAGTACATTGCGGGCTGGAGTGCACGAATATACTTTTGAAAACAACCAAGAACGTACAATCCTATTTGATTTGGCAAAGGCCAATAATGGTGTGTCCGATTGGGAAATATCCAATCCTACTGCAAACACCCTGCAGGGATTTCAGCGGGTAGGCCGTGACAAGGTTCACTTTTATGTAGAACTGAGCCAAGATGTGGAGACCATGGAGGTGACTCAGGAAGGCAGTAAGGATGGTTATGCCAAAATAGCCTTGGCCAATGGAAACGATGCTCCCGTATTGCTTAAAATAGGGCTTTCTTACGTCAGTGAGGCCAATGCCAAAGAAAACCTGAAGCAAGAAGTGGGCGATAAATCCTTTGAAGAAGTTCATCGGGCAGCAGAAAAAACCTGGGATAAACTCCTGGGTCATATTAAGGTAAAAGGTGGAAGTGAAAAGGAAAAAACAATGTTTTACACTTCCCTCTATCGCTCTTTTCAGTGGCCAGCACTTAGAAGCGATGTGAATGGCCAGTTTGTGGACGAGCGAGGAAAAACCAGAACAGAGGAGTTTCGCTATTATACCTTGCCATCCCTCTGGGACACTTACCGAAACAAAGTGGTATTGCTGAGCATTATGCAGCCAGAGGTGACTGCAGATGTGATCCAGTCGCTGGTCGAGAAAGGTAGTCACAGTGGTTTTATCCCTACATTTTTTCACGGTGATCATGCGGCACCGTTCATCACTGGAGCCTATCGCAGGGGAATTACGGATTTTGAGGTAGAAAAGGCTTATGAATACCTGCTTAACAATGCTTATAAAGAGGGGGGAACCCGTCCACATATCAAAGAATACATCGAAAAAGGCTATATTTCAGACCCTGATGTGGAAAATCCCCATGTAGAAACCAGCGCTAAAGCAGGTGTTTCCAAGACCTTGGAATTTGCCTACGATGATTATTCTCTTGCGCAGTTTGCCAAGATCATGGGAGATGAGGAGCATTACCAAGACCTGATCAAACGTGGCCAGAATTACCGAAACGTATTTGATCGGTCGGTGAATTTTATGCGTGGAAGGCTGGAAAATGGAGACTGGATCAGCCCATTTAACCCAGAATACCCTTACTACGAGTACATGTACCGTGAAGCCAATGCGTGGCAGTTGTCCTTCTACGTACCTCATGACATGCCAGGACTGGTGGAGCTATACGGTGGAGCTGAGCAGTTTGAAAAGAAACTGGATACCCTGTTTACCAAACCTTGGAATCCTGAGTACATCGCCCGCAATGTCAGTGGATTTATGGGACAATACTGTCACGGCAACCAGCCTGACCATGAAGCGCCATTTTCGTACTATTTTGTCAATAAGCCTGAAAAATCCCAAGCGGTAATCGATAAGTTATTGGCCGATTATTATGGTATTGGTGAACATGGACTGGCACTTTCCGGTATGGATGATGCTGGGGAAATGTCCTCTTGGTACACTTGGAGCGCCATGGGGCTTTATCCGCTCAGTCCGGCTGATCCTGAGTATTTGGTCACCGTTCCGGTATTTGACGAAGTGGAGTGGACCATGCCTTCAGGAAAATCTGTAGTGATCAACAATCCCTCAGGAGGAAGAAGTTTAAAGGGAATTGAAGTGGATGGAAAGAAAATAGATGGTTATTTTATTCCTCATAATGTGTTGGAAAAAGGTGGAACGGTTATATTGACCACTGAATAAAGAGACATGAGCAAGAAGGAAACATCACATGTTTTAGGAGTGGACGTAGGAGGTTCGCACATTACCGTTGGTGTGGTGGATTTGGTGGGCCGTACCATTGACAAGGAGCGCCTTGAGCGCCACCCGGTAGATTCCAAAGGTAGCACAGCTGAAATTTTGGATGCTTGGGCAGGAGCCATTGAGCCACTCTGTGGAAAGGAGGTTTTGTCCAATATCCATATTGGCATAGCGATGCCCGGGCCATTTGACTATGATGCGGGCATTAGTTTTATCGACAGTACCCAGGATAAATATGAGTCGCTGTACCGGAAAAATGTAAAGGACCTACTGGCCAAAAAATTGGGAATAGCCAATTCTCAAGTCCGGTTTAAGAATGATGCTGCCTGTTTTTTGCAAGGAGAGATTTTTGCCGGTATCGCAAAAGGATATAAAAGGGCCATTGGAATGACGCTGGGTACAGGAGCAGGTACGGCTTATTACCACGGTACAGAAGCTCATGATGCTGCCCGTTGGGGAGAGGAGTTTGGCGATAGCATAGCAGAGGAATATTTTTCGACGAGGTGGTTTGCCAAAAAGTACCAAGAAATGACGGGCAGGGAGCTCAGTGGGGTTAGGGAGTTGGTAGAGATGAAGGAGAAAAGTTGGGTGCAGGCGATCTTTAAGGAATTTGGCAATAACTTAGGTAAGTTCTTGGCGAAATTTGCAAGTGAGGAAAATGCTGAGATCATTGTCTTAGGAGGAAGCATAGCACACTCCTCAGCATTGTTTTTACCGGAAACCAAGAAGGTATTGTCTCAATTCTTACAAAATGTTCCTATTAAAAAAAGTATCCTGGGAGAGGAGTCTGCCCTGATCGGGGCGGCGAGCTGCTGGTACGAAGGGTGATAATTAGTATCAAGTAGTGAGATACGAGTATTGAAACACGAGAATAACGTCCCCGAACGTATCGGGGCAGGCTATTGCGATCGCAGAACGGAGTGAAGCAATCTCCTTCTCTTTAGACGAGACTGTTACAACTGTTAGGGTGATACCGTAAGACCAATTATCCAATTTTGCAATCTTCCAATTTTAAAAATTTCCAATATTTCAGCCCATAAACCATGAAGATATTGCCTAAAGCTACCCTTACCATTTTTTTGTTGCTATTGACCTTTGGCCTTACATATTCACAAAAGTCACTCAAAACGGAATACATGGTGGATCCGCTTGGATTGGATACTTCGCATCCGCGATTGACTTGGCAAATGGATGATGCCAGGCAAGGAGCTGCCCAAAGTGCATACCGCATTCGGGTGATGAAGGATAGGCAAGTTTTGGGAAATGGATCGGAAACCGTTTGGGATAGCGGTAAGATAATGGATGATGCGCAACTGGTGACTTATGCAGGTGAAAAATTGACGCCATTTACCATGTATTTTTGGACGGTGGAAGTATGGGACAAAGAGGGGAATTCGCGGGGAATTTCCTCCAAGGCCATTTTCGAAATGGGCATGATGGATGATGCCAATTGGCAAGGAGCCTGGATCAGTGATGGCCAAGGCCAAGAAGTAAAGCCTGCGCCATACTTTCGGAAGGAATTTGTCACTTCCAAGCCCATTAAGAAAGCCAGGGCCTACATTGCTGTAGGAGGGCTGTTTGAATTGCATGTTAATGGTAAAAGAATAGGGAATCATCAGTTGGATCCAGCATATACGAGATTTGATCGAAGATTGCTGTATGTGACCCATGATCTCACAGCTATACTCCAAGATGGGGCAAATGCCATTGGAGTCCTCCTGGGAAATGGCTGGTACAACCACCAGTCTATGGCTGTTTGGGATTTTCATAATGCGCCATGGAGAGACCGCCCCACTTTCTGTATGGACTTGAAGATTACCTATGAAGATGGAACGGAAGAAACCATCCGTACGGAAAAGGGCTGGAAGACAGCCTATAGCCCTGTCGTTTTCAATAGCATTTATACCGCAGAGCACTATGATGCCCGGATGGAACAGCCGGGCTGGGATAAGCCGGGTTTTGATGACCAGGAGTGGAAAGAAGTCATTTATCGTTCGGCACCCGCAAAGGAAATTTCTGCACAGGTCATGCCGCCCATCCGATACAATGAGACCATTCCGGCCAAGACGGTGAGAAAAATCAACGATTCGACCTATGTATTTGACTTGGGTAGAAACATTGCCGGGGTCAGTGAGATCAATGTAAAAGGAGAGGAGGGGACTACATTGAGGTTAAAGCACGGTGAACGGCTTTATGATAATGGCCGAGTGGACATGTCCAATATCGATGTGCACTATCGGCCCACCGATGACAGTGACCCTTTCCAGACGGATATTTATATCCTAAAAGGAGCAGGGGAAGAATCATTTAAAGCACGGTTCAATTATAAAGGCTTTCAATACGTGGAAGTCACCGCTGATCGACCTATCAACCTTACCAGGGAGAGCTTGACAGGTTATTTTATGCACAGTGATGTGCCTGAAGCAGGGAAAATTGCATCCGCTAATAAAACATTGGACGGGATATGGTGGGCCACCAACAATGCCTACCTGTCCAATCTTTTTGGCTATCCCACAGACTGTCCACAGCGTGAAAAGAACGGCTGGACGGGAGATGCGCACATTGCCATTGAAACGGGATTGTACTCCTTTGATGGGATCAAGGTTTATGAAAAATGGCTTGATGATCACCGTGATGAGCAGCAGCCAAATGGGGTACTGCCATCCATTATTCCCACTTCAGGATGGGGGTATGAATGGGGAAATGGGCCTGATTGGACAAGCACGATTTGTTTGATTCCATGGAATGTTTACCTGTTTTATGGGGATACCCGCATTTTAGAGGAAAATTATGATGCCATGAAGCGGTATGTGGACCATATCACAGCGATCAGCCCTAACGGTTTGACATCTTGGGGACTGGGGGATTGGGTGCCTGTAAAGTCCAAGTCACCAGTGGAATATACTTCTTCCGCTTATTACCTGACCGATGCGAGGATTTTGGCCAAAACGGGGAAGCTACTTGGCCATGAAGCAGATGCTGAAAAATACGATGCACTCGCCAAAAAGATCCAACATGCCATCAATGAAAAATACTTGGACAGGGAAGCCGGCATTTACGGAAGTGGTATTCAGACAGAAATGAGTGTCGCACTGCAATGGGACATCGTACCAGATGACCTGAGAGAGAAAGTGGCTGAAAACCTCGCCAAAAGGGTAGAAAAAGACGACTTTCACCTGGATGTAGGCTTGCTAGGCACCAAGGCGATCCTCAATGCGCTGAGTGAAAATGGCTATCCTGATATCGCTTATAAGGTAGCGGCGCAGGAAACTTACCCTTCATGGGGATGGTGGATTGTCAATGGTGCCACGACCCTGTATGAAAATTGGATGATCGATGCAGAAAGCGATATTTCCATGAACCACATCATGTTTGGTGAAGTGGGAGCATGGATTTATAAGGCATTGGGCGGTATCAAGCCTGATATTGAGCAGCCTGGATTTAAAAACATACGCTTGGAACCTCATTTCGTAGAAGGACTGGACCATTTTGAGGCAAGCCATAAAAGTCCGTATGGTCAAATCATTTCATCATGGAAGCGGACACAAAACGGGCGTGTCCATTATCATGTGAAAATCCCTGCTAACTCCACGGCTACATTGATTTTGCCGGAAGAATGTGAAATTAGCGGAAAGGATATTCCTGAAGTATTGCATGAAATAACGGCCCCTGGTAAGACGGCCTACCGGATCGTGGCCGGGACTTATAAATGGGAAATCAAGTAACCATACAAAGGGAGGGGATGCAAGAAGAGTAGAATGAATTACATATTTATTGAAAACGGGTTGATATAAAATTTCGAAAAAACTTTTTCTGAGGTAATTATTAAGCTGTTTTCTTGCTTTTCTTAAAGCATTTATGTTCTTTTAAATAAAGGAGGCTATAAAGCCTTTTTTATTGAGTAAATAGCTAAACCGATTTAGTTTATTTATTAGTTTTTGAGATGACCATGAATGACCCGATAACCCTCGAAATTACAGACGCTTACCTAGTGGAAAAGATCAAGGAAGGTGATGAAATAGCCTATTATCACCTCTATGAACGATATGCTTCCAAGATTTATCACGTCAGCAAAAAGATGGAATTATCCCATCATGATGCTGAAGAGGTAGTCCAAGATGTGTTTTTGTATCTTTGGAAGAAGCGGAACGATCTAAGATCAGACCTGTCCATCAACGCCTATATTTTTTCGATTGTCCGGAGCCTGGTGATCAAGCGATGTCAAAAAAAGGCACGTTTTATTGCCTATCAGCAATATGCGATCCCTATGAGCAAAGATTTTTCTAACGTGACCGAGGATACGGTGATCTATCAGGACTTACATGAATTTGCGACCAAGGCCATCGATACTTTGCCGGTAAAGCAACGGGAGGTTTTTATGCTGAAGACTGTCAATCATATGACAGCCGAGGAAATAGCTGCCCAACTCAATCTTTCAGTAAGAACGGTCGAAAACCAAATTTACAGGGCTACCAAATCACTGAGAAAACAGGTGGAAAGTACCCAAGAAGTTTCACTTGGTCTTATTTTAGTGGTTTTGGGTTTGATTAGTTAGGAGGAATCCTGATCTTGGCAGGGTTCTACTATTTATCGCTTAACCTATTTAGCCATGCACAATAATATTTTTATTGGGGTCTTGATCCTGTTAATAGGGGGGGCTTGCCATTCCCGTTCTACCGAGGAACATTCCATCAGTGAACTTCACCAAGCAATTGACTCACGTCTGAACAAGGAAGAAGGAGACTTTGCGGTAGCTTTCAGGTCGCTGGGAGCTGATCCAGTAACACTTTTGATCAACGAAAAGGAGACGTTTCATGCGGCCAGTACGATGAAGACTCCAGTGATGATCGAACTCTACAAGCAAGTGGCTTTGGGAACGATCTCGTTGGACGATTCTGTGAAAATAGTCAATGAATTTAAGAGCATTGTGGATGGAAGTCCATACCGTATGGATCTTTCTGTAGACAGCCAAGAAGGGCTCTATAGCAAAATAGGACAATTCAGTACCTATCGCGAGCTCAATTTTGAAATGATTACGATGAGCAGCAATCTTGCCACCAATATCCTGATCGATAAGCTGGATGCCAAAAAAGTCACAGAGACCATGCGGTCACTGGGGGCCAAGGACATAAATGTGTTAAGGGGAGTGGAAGATTTAAAAGCATACGAACAGGGACTAAGCAATACCACGACGGCACATGACCTAATGCTGATCATGGAAGCCATCGCTGAGGGAAAGGCCGTGAGTAAAGAGGCTTCCTTAGCAATGTTCGAGGTGTTGAAAGCCCAACACTTTAATGAGATTATTCCCGGACAGCTTCCAGAAGATGTCACAGTGGCACATAAAACTGGTTCCATTACAGGAGTTCGGCACGATTCTGGAATAGTAGAATTGGCATCTGGGAAAAGATACGTGTTAGTGCTGCTTTCTAAAAACCTGAAAGCCCCTGAAGAAGGTATCCAAGCGATGTCCGATATAAGTAAACTATTATATGATTTTATGAAGGATAAGGAGGGGTGACTTAGCTTAAACGTCCGACAGAAATCCTGTTTGGACCTTATGTCCAGAAGGTTTAATTTATAACTAAGAGCAGATAAGTTAATTGTTAAGTGGATGATTAAGCCTTTAGTCCCCCCTTATCTTTTGTGATTGTTTTAAATCATGTAAAATGATTTTTATGCATTTTAAAATGTTGTTACCAAAGTTAATTTATATTGCTTAAAATCAAAATGTTCATTAGATTATTGTCGATTTATAAGCGAAAAACATTTTTCATTAGGGAATTTATAACCTTTAGTAGGTTTTGTCTGTGCTAAATTGGAGAATTTTTAAATGGAAAACTGTATATATTCTATTGCTTTTGGCCGGTAAGAAACGCCCTAAATTCATTGGTATCAAAATTACTCATTCCTTCTTGCCTAAAAAGGATTTTCCCGTCAGGGCCGATGACCAGGGTGGTAGGGATAGATGAATGTTTTAGCGAGGCATTTAGCCCATAGCTTGCATGGACAACAGGAAAAGTAAAGCCTTGTTCCTTGATGTATTTTTGGGGCTTTTCCACTTCATTGTCCAAGCTGACCATAAGGAAGGCGATGTCCTTTTCATCTTTCAGCTTTTCATAAAGCGATGCGATATGTGGCATTTCAGCCCTACATGGAGGACACCAGGTCGCCCAAAGGTTAATAAATACCGTCCTGTTTTTAAAATCCTGCATGTCCACAAGATTGCCATTGAGGTCGGTGAATTTTACGCTGTAGTCAAAATCTTTTCCTATCTCGTTTTGCTGTTCTATGTTGGGCTTTATCAGTCCAGTGGAGAGGATGATGGATTGGATTTTGCCGACAATAGGCGCATACCAGCCCATGAAATAAATGACGGCAAAAACACCAAAGATGATACCCCAACTTTTTATTTCTTTTTTCCAGTTCATTATTGTGTTGATCAGATCAATGAAAATTGATGATAGTCGATAATGTACTTTATCTCCACCAATTGTACAAATCTAATTTACGATCAGGACAGTTTAAGGTTTTAAATCCTCACTGGTGTCCTGTCTGCTGAGCTGCGGGACAATGAACGAAGCAGTTGCCTGAGGTAAGCGATCTGTCTTTTGAGCTGAAAGCTCAAATTTTGTCGTGCCGGGGCGCAGCACTCGTCGCAACAGAGAGTAAAAACTGTCGACCTATATCAGTGTCTTCCCCGTCCAAGCGAGGGGAAATTGATCAGTAACCAATTTTCAATAAGCAATGTGAAGTGGACAATAAGCATTGGGGCTCAATTCACCAATAATCAATCCTTTAATTTTCCAGTTTTCCAATCTTTCAATAGTAAACCTCCCGACTCTCAGACACAAGACCTCAGATACTAGCCCCTAGCGATAATGTGACCGAAACGTACAACCTTATAACCTCCAAACTTTTCAACATTCCAACCTTTCAGCATTCCAACGACCTTGAACCACAATCCCTTAATGAATTTGGACACAATAAAAATGAAATCCCTTCAGAAAACTCTTTCAGAACCTTTAAATTGCAAACCTAAAGTACAGCATTAGTTGAATAATTTATGAATATCAATCATTATCTAAAAATAGCCGAAGAGCTAAACGTCAGACAGAAACAAGTGTCCGATACCATTGAATTGTTGGACGGAGGTGCCACGGTGCCCTTTATTTCGAGGTACCGTAAGGAAGTGACCGGATCATTGGATGAAGTGCAGGTGGCCGCTATCAGGGATAGGGTACAGCAACTTCGGGATTTGGATAAAAGGAGAGAGGCGATATTAAAATCCATCAAGGAGCAAGAAAAACTGACACCGGAGCTGGAAGAGAAAATCAACGGGGCGGAGACCATGGCCGCTTTGGAGGACCTGTACCTTCCGTACAAGCCCAAAAGGCGGACCAAGGCGACCATTGCCCGTGAAAAGGGATTGGAACCACTTGCTGAAGCGATCTTTGAGCAGACATCCATCGATTTGGATGAGGAAGCCAAGGCGTATATTGACGAAGAAAAAGAAGTGGCCTCCGCAGAGGATGCCCTCCAAGGAGCCAGAGACATCATCGCCGAATGGATCAATGAAAACGCTGAACTGCGAAAGAAAATGCGGAACCTCTTCATTGAAGAAGGAAAATTTGTCTCCAAGGTGATCCCTGGCAAGGAAGAAGAGGCAATCAAGTATAAAGACTATTTTGAATGGACCGAGCCGATCAAGACCGCCCCATCACACCGTGTATTGGCGATGAGACGAGGGGAAAAGGAGCTGTTCCTGATGTTGGATTCCTGTCCAGAAGAACTGGATGCGCTGGCACTGATGGAGAAAATGACAGTGACTGCGCAAAATACCAGTTCGGAACAAATCAAGCTGGCCATAAAAGACTGCTATAAACGTTTGATGAAGCCTTCCATGGAAACTGAGGTTAGGCTGTATACCAAGAAAAAGGCAGACGAAGATGCCATTAAAGTGTTTGCCGAAAACCTAAGACAATTGCTCCTCGGAGCTCCTTTGGGCGAAAAATCAGTAATGGCCATTGACCCAGGTTTTAGGACCGGCTGTAAATTGGCCTGTCTGGGGCCACAAGGGCAGGTGTTGCATTACGATGCGATCTACCCCAATGAGCCGCAGCGTAAAAAAGCCGAATCAGCGGCCTTGGTGAAGCACCTGGTGGAGAAACACCAGGTAGAAGCCATTGCCATCGGAAATGGTACGGCCAGCCGGGAAACAGAACAGTTCTTCAAGTCCATTGGGCTGCCAAAAGAAGTGTTGATCGTCATGGTAAATGAAAGTGGCGCATCCATTTATTCGGCATCAGATGTGGCCAGGGAGGAGTTTCCTGATTTGGACTTGACGATCAGAGGAGCCGTTTCCATTGGCCGGAGGCTGATGGATCCATTGGCAGAACTGGTGAAAATTGATCCAAAATCCATCGGAGTGGGCCAATATCAACATGATGTAGATCAATCAGCGCTGAAAAATTCCCTGGATGATACCGTGATGAGCTGTGTAAACGGCGTAGGCGTGGAAGTAAATACCGCTTCCAAGCAGCTGCTGACCTATGTGTCTGGGCTGGGGCCTTCTCTGGCACAAAATATCGTGAATTTCAGAAACGAAAATGGGCCTTTCAAGAGCCGCGAAGATATCCGAAAAGTGCCAAGGCTTGGGGATAAGGCATACGAGCAGGCTGCGGGTTTCCTCCGTATTCAAAACGCCCCCAATCCCTTGGACAGAAGTGCGGTACATCCGGAGCGTTATGAGCTGGTGAACAAAATGGCCACTGATATAGGGGCAAGTGTATCGGAGCTGATGAAAAGCGATGAGTTGCGTGCTAAAGTAATCCTCAAAAACTATGTGACCGAGACCGTTGGGCTGCCGACTTTGCAGGATATCATGGAAGAGCTATCCAAGCCCGGCAGGGATCCTCGGGAGACTTTTGAAGTATTCAACTTCCAGGAAGGAGTGAACGAGATGAAAGACCTGAAAGTGGGCATGAAACTTCCCGGTATCATTACCAATATCACCAACTTTGGGGCTTTTGTGGATGTGGGGGTACATCAGGATGGCCTGGTACACCTGAGCCATCTGGCTGACAGGTATGTTTCTGATCCCAATGAAGTAGTAACGGTAAACCAAAAAGTGGAAGTGACCGTAATGGAGGTTGATTTGCATAGAAAGCGAATCGGTCTGAGCATGAAGTCAGATCCTTTTGCCGAAAGAGGAAAGGGAAAATCCAGTGGAGGTAAGCGGGAAAGAAAAAGAGAGCGGGAAAAAGAACCCGAAGGAGACATGGCCGCCAAGCTGGCCATGCTGAAAGGGAAATTTGGGAAGTAAAGGAAAGCAAGGATAGAAAGCAGCCGGTTGATGGAATTCAGCCGGCTGCTTTTTACTTGCTGTGTATTTATGCGTTGTTGAGTTACCTTGCTCTAAAAACCACATAGACACAGTAGGGCATATAGAACAGCTGATAGTCTATGTTATCTTTGTACCTATGTGGGGCGAATACGATAAGCAAGGCTCATGAATTGTCAAAAATTATACCGCGCACTTAACAGCGCAATCCTGCTTTCCCATTCAGCCCTGAACTCTTGGTAGAAGTCATTGGACTGGTTATAGCCGCCAAAGTTTCTGGTGTTGAAGACGTCACGAACACTTAGGGACAGGTTAAGTTTGTCGTCCATCAACTTTTTCAGCAAAGTGGCATCCATACTATAGCGGGCAAAATCACGCCCTTGAGCCTCTACTTCAGGGGATTCATAATCACCCACCAGTTGCAGAGTGAAGGCATAAGGAAGCTTAAAATCCGTGGTGATTTTGGAGTTCCAGGAAAAACCCTTGCTGACAAATTCCTCACCGATATTTGATCCGTCCACTTTACTTTGGAACATCGAAACACTTCCGTTGATGTTCCACCAATCGGTCAGGTCAGCCATGCCGATAAACTCCAGGCCATATGCTTGGCCAGTGTTCAGGTTGGCAGGCTGCTGGTAGGAAATCCCGTCTTCCACCAAGGTGATATAGTCCAATACACCATCCACGTGTCTGTAAAACAAATTGGTGGTCAGGCTGGCCTTTTCCATATTGACCATATGGCCCACTTCCAGCGAGTTGATCATTTCAGGCTGGAGGTTGGGGTTACCTCTTCTTACACTAAGGGAGTCGGTGATATCTGGAAAAGGATTGAGCCTCCAGGCCGTTGGTCTGTCGATCCTTCTGCTGTAAGTGAATTTCAGGCTGTTTTCCTCATCCAGTTTGTACAGCGCCTGGACACTGGGGAAGAGGTTCAGGTAATCCTGTTCGTTCAGCTCGTTGGTGTTATAGAGAAGGCCTTCCACAAGGGTTTGTTCGGCCCTTGTGCCAAGGGAAATGTCCCACTTTTCGCCTGATCTGGAATAAATGAAATAGGCCGCGTGGATTTGGTCCTTGTACAGAAAGTGGTTGCTGATATCGGTGTTTTCGGCGAAGTCATTGGCACTTTCAGAGAATTGGTAATATTTATAATCGTTGTCAAACTTCCTGAAGGTGGATTTTAAGCCCATTTCCAGTTTTACTTTTTCATTTACCGGGTGAATATAGTCCGCCTGTATGACCGAGGTGTACCTTTTTTCATCCGTCAGGGCTTTTTCACGGCCGTTAAGGTTTTGCGGTATTGCTTCTGAGGTATTCCGGTAAATGTTGATGTTCTGGGTTTTGTATTGGTTTTGATAGGAATTATTGGCACTTATTTTAAGTTCACGGTTCTTGTCATCAAAGGTCCTTTCGTAGATCAAGGCATTGTCATAACCGTCATCTGTCTCTGACTCGTTGTTTTGCCTTACATATTGGAGCAGCAGATCATCGGTTTCGCTATCGGTCATTTTGGAGTACAGCGAATTGTTTTCAGAATCCTTGCCCGTGAAATACACCCCTTGATAGCTTAGTATATTTTCACCAAAGTAATAATCAGCGCCATAGTTGAGGTTATGGTTTTTTCGCCTGTCGCGGTTTTCACCTTGTTGGTTGAGGAGTTCATTATCCTCATACACTTCACGGAAGGTAGACCGCTGACTCACGCCTTTCCAATCCCTGTAATTATAGCCCGCATAGACATTGTACTTGGTGGTGGTGTGGTTGAACCTGGCACCGGTATTGAGTCGGCTTCGTGTCCCATAGGTGAGTTCGGCACCGCCATGGGTTCCCATATCTTCCCCTCTTTTCAGGATGATATTGATGACACCGCCCTCGGCTTCTGCATCATAGCGGGCATTCGGGTTGTTCACGACTTTGATTTGCTCAATTGCGCTGGCTGGTATTTGGTCAAGGTTTTGGGTGAGCGAGGAATTTCTCCCGTTGATCAATATATTGGTACCCGAGCTTCCTCTTAGGGATATGGATCCATCATCGGATACACTGATAGAAGGGGTGTTCCTCAAAATGTCCAATAGTGTGCCCCCGACATTGGCCAGGTTTTGCTCAGGAGTGATGACCAGTCCTTCGACATCGGTCCTCATGGGAATGGTGTTGGATTGTACCACCACTTCGTCCAGCTGCTTTCCCTCAGAGGTTAATTCAATAGTCCCCAGGTCACGGTCTTGGTTGACTTTCAGGTTTTCCATTTTCTTGTTTTCATAACCGATCAAGAAAACCTTTACATCATAGGTACCACTTTCCGTTCCCAGATTGAAATTCCCGTTTTCGTCAGATTGGGTGTAGGTGATGGTTTCATCTCCTCCCGCTTCAAAAAGTGCCACTTGGGCAAAAAGCAACGGCTCCTTGTTTTCACCATCTACAATTTGTCCAGTAACAGATAACTGGCCGAATACTGCCATTGGTGATAAGCATAAAAATAGTGGAATGATGTAGCTAAATGGTTTCATTGTTAGTTATGTTAGTATTAATCCTAACCAAAATTAGGGCGGTAGGGTTTAGGATCGAGGGAGCTTTTGGATCAATGGATAAATGAGCTGATTTGCGGTACCTGTACGGTCAGGTATAAGTAGGATAATGTCTTTTTGGCGAAATTAACGGTGGAAGTTAAGGCTAGATCTGAGATGAGAATTTTTATTGTGACAATTTGTGTCTCATTTTGGTTAATTTAGCAAACCTATTTTTGTTTATTATGTAAACATCTATATCTTAGTGGTTGTAAAAGAAACATTAATAGATACCTAAAGTACATGGAAAAGTCTCCCAAGATCAGAATCGTCAGTAAGCTTCTTGCTTCTGGAAACCACCAGGTAAAGTTCTTTGTAGAAGATGAGGTTCATCCGCGATATGGATACTTATTGGTTCAAGGGGATCGTGCAGTCTCCGATGTGATCGATGAAATCCGCGAGCGTATGGAATTAATGGAGCGATCGAATATAGATTTAAATCGATTTTCGTTTAAAAGCCAATGGAGAGACGATCATAATTTTTACCTTTATAGTGCTTAATATCAGTCAACATGCTACTTGGAAAAAATCTTAGGTATTTAAGGAAGCAAAAGCAAATGACCCAAGAGAATCTATCTGATCAATTGGGGATCAAACGGACGATGATTTCCGCTTATGAAGATGGAAGGTCGGAGCCTAAATTGTCAACCCTTAAAGTGATTGGAGACATACTTTCTGTTTCCATCGATGAGCTGCTTTTCCATGACATAGAGGAAAAGGGGAGGAGAGCCATTCAAAAGCGTGATGTTAAGATCTTGACCGTATCCCTGGATCAAGATGATAATGAAAATATTACCATGGTTCCCCAAAAAGCATCGGCAGGTTATCTTAATGGTTATGCTGATCCGGAGTACATGCAGCAGCTTCCTCAATTCCATTTACCCAATCTTTCCAAGAATGCCACTTACCGTGCCTTTGAGATCAGCGGCGACAGCATGTTACCATTGCCACCCGGTACCGTTGTCATTGGTGCATATGTGGAACAGCCATTGGAAATAAAAAGCGGCAAAACCTATGTTTTGGTTACTGCTTCAGAGGGGATAGTATATAAAAGGGTTTTTAACTATCTGGATGAAAACGGGAAGTTGTTTTTAGTATCCGATAATGAAATGTACAAACCTTATGAAGTCCCAGGAGAGGAAGTGGAAGAAATTTGGGAGGCCAGAGCGTTTATAAGTACAGACTTTCCCAATCCAAAGGATAATAACAAGGCAGTCACCTTGGAAGACTTAGCCGAGATGATTTCAGAATTGAAATACAGTATTACCAAATCCGGCTAAGTTTGCCAGACGCATTTACCCGATGATGTACATGCTTTTCTACCAGTTAAAGAATATTCAGCAAATTGCCATATATCGATCAATGACCGAATAAAGAATTCGGGCAATTTGCGGACTTGTGTCTCCATAATTCTATTGCTGGCACTGTTCCATATCATCCCTTTTTTATAGCTTTTTGTTCATAAAACGGCCAAGGGTTACATTTTTTATTTCATACCCTATTCCTTTCATAAAGTTATTTATCAAAAAAAATAAACAAAGAGTAAATATATATATAAAAATATTATATTTATGATCTTAGATTTTGAATAATATGCTGATCAGTATTCGTAAAATAGGCGTTACAGCAAGGTTTGGATCAAAAGTTCTGTTTGCTATTGATCCTTTTAAGAGAGGGGCAAGGGATGTGCCTGATAAGAGTATATTTTGACATGAAAATAAAATATAGCTATCAATAAAATTAAATACTGTTTAAATGAAAAAGACAACACTAAGCTTCATTGCAGTAGCGGCCATAATGGCGGCCTGTAATAGTGGTAAAAAGGATACTGCCGTAGAGACGGAGGTATCGGAAGTAAAGGCTTCTGATATAGGAGCTGAAGTTAAGGATAATACCCTTACCCAAGACGAAAAATCAGAAGGCTGGCAGCTGCTCTTTGATGGTGAAAGCGCTGAGGGATGGAGAGGCTATGATGCGGAAGAATTGCCATCAGGCTGGATTATTGAGGATGGTAATTTTATAGCACTTGGTAAAGGAGGAGATATCGGAGGAGATGTGGTGTACGGAACGGAGGAATATGGTGAATTTGAATTGAAGATAGACTGGAAAATTGCCGAAGGAGGAAATAGTGGTATTTTCTATCACATAGTGGATGAGGCCACTCACGAAGCAGCTTATAACACTGCCCCTGAATACCAGGTCATCGACCAGATAGGTTTCCCCCAAAAGTTAGAAATGTGGCAATCCATCGGTGCGGATTACGGAATGTACACACCGGATTTTGAAGGTGCCGTAAAACCAGCCGGTGAGTGGAATACCACTCGTATTGTCTTTACCGAGGATAAAGCAGAGTATTTTCTGAATGGGAAAACGACTGTTTCATTTGATCCTTGGTCAGAAGATTGGGAAAAAAGAAAAGCGGAAGGAAAATGGAAAGACTATCCGGACTATGGCGTGGCCAAATCCGGCTTTATAGGTCTGCAAGATCATGGAGCGAAAACCTGGTACAAGAATATTAAAATTAGAAAACTATGAAATACGTAAAAACGCTTCTACTGCTCATTCCGATAGTAGTGGTTTTGACTGCTGGAGGTTTGGCGGGTAAAAAGATAAAGCTTTTTAATGGTAAAGATCTAAGTGGATGGACAGTTTATGGGACAGAGAAGTGGTATGTGGAAGATGGACTGTTGATCTGTGAAAGTGGCCCTGATGAAACTTATGGTTATTTGGGGACAAATGAACATTACAAGGATTTTGAGCTAGAGCTTGAATTTAAGCAAGGTGCGGATGGTAACAGCGGAGTTTTTATCCGATCCACTGTGGACGGTACCAAGGTGTCAGGATGGCAGGTGGAAGTAGCACCCCCCGGGCATGATACTGGAGGTATTTATGAATCTTACGGAAGAGGTTGGTTAGTAAAGCCAGAACCAGAAAAGGATGAAGCACTCAAATTCGGTGAGTGGAACAAAATGAAAATTCGTGTAGAGGGTGATCGTGTCATCAGTTGGTTAAACGGAACTGAGATGGTCGATTTTTCAGATGCCAAGATTGGTGAAGGCGAAGGAGGTATTTGTCTTCAAATCCACGATGGAGGAGGAATTAAAGTTTACTGGAGAAATATAAAACTCAGAGAACTTTAGGATACCATATATGATAAAAGCATTTAAAAAGAGGTGGCCAATTGGACACCTCTTTTTGGTTTGTACAGGTGGGGGTAACCAGGGAAAACCCATTCAATGAGGCGATGTGTTTTTATTTGGAAAAATATAC